>DAHUYO010000028.1 GCA_027315185.1 Acidobacteriota bacterium | reverse complement strand
GACCACCTCGCCGCGTTCCTTTAGCGCCTCCAGCACCAAGGCCAGATCGAAATCGCGGCTCATGGTGTTGCGCACGCCGATCTGGATGTTGTCAAAGTCGATGAATACTGCGATTTTGAGTAATTTTTCTTCGTTCACAGGAAAAGTGGGCTCCGTCACTCGCCTCCGCCGCTTCCAATTCCGCACGTCCGCCGGCGGAATGCCGGTGCGGACGCTGTCACCCACGCGCCCCAGGGGTGGCAGGTGAAGGGAACCAGGAGCTTAGGAAAACGCCAAACTTGTCCCAATGCGGGAACCTACAAGTGACGTGGCCAGATTCAAATCGCGCCCAACGGAGCAGGCTGGCGGAAGGCCAGACCTCAACTACAACCACAACGCATCCGTTACGCGCCGTATTCATACTAACACGGAACGGCCACCGCGAGTCAATCCCTGGCTTGCGGACCACCGCCGGCGCTTGGGTCCTCATGCAACAGGAGCGGACGGCGGAGACGCACCGACATGGCCTCTCCGGTATAGAGCTTGAGGTCGCGTTTGCGGCTCAGCAGCACCCCCGCCGAGCCCACCGCCGCACCCGCCACGCCACCGAGTAGGGCGCCGCGTCCGCCGCCGAGAATGGCGCCGAAAATGGCGCCGAATCCGCCTGATGTGGCGATCTTTTTGGCCGCCTGCCCGCCTTGGCCGTTGCGGTGGATGGTGCCTTCATTGGGACTGACGTTGGAATTGACCGCCCCCTCCCCCACGCCATCCACCCGCGCGTGCAGAGGATAATCCACTCCGCCGGGCGGGTGAATGGAATCAAAGCCCAGTTGGATCATGGCGTTGCCGCGGAAATGCCCGCCGCGTTTCAGTTTTTCCACGGTGCCGGTGATAGTGCTGCCGGCGGGGATCACGTCCTTGTTGCCGACCCACACCGGCACCGTCACCGTGGCCCGGAATGGATCGCCGGGGCGATTGTCTTTGGTGTTGATGGTGGTGTCCAGGCGGGTCTGGATAATCGTCCCCTCTGAAACCAAGGTGCCATTGCTGTAATTGCCGCTGGCCAGGGCACGGGCGACCTCCGGATTGGTGGGCAGCGGCCCCGGCGGCGGTAGCGGCGGATTCACCGTGCCCGGAATCGCCGCGTCATTGCGCACCCCGATGGCGGAATTGTAGAGATGATGGTTGTAGCCGTCGCGATATCCCTGGCGGAATCCCTTGCGGAAGTTGGTCTGGTACTGGGCGAAATCGCCGCGGGCCGCCGTATAACCGGCGGCCGCACGCTTGTATTCCGCGTTGTCGGCATACCCGTACGGCGCGTTACGGCCGGAATCGAACTCGCCGGCGCTATAGCCCTCCCGATAGCCGATGCCCCGCGCTTCCTTGGCTTCGGCTGCGATCCCTGCCGTGCTGGCCGGTGTAGAGCCGCTGCCAACGCTTGCCGGCCTGCCGTGATAACCGTCGGAATAGCCATCGCTGAACCCGCTGCGATAGCCTTTGGCGTAGGCGGCACGGCTCCCATCCGCGGCGCCGTAGCCGCCGTCCGCCGTCTGATAGGCATAGAATTTGTGCGGATTCGCCGGCGCGCCCGCCGCCCGATCGGTGGTTCCGGCCTTGTAGCCAGCGGTATAGCCGTGGACATATGCCGGATCCACGCCGTTGATTGCTTGCGGCAGCGGCGCGGCGAACATGGGCCCCGGCCATGCCAACAGCAACACCCCAACCAGAGCGCCCAAACCGATCCATCGCTCGGCGGTCCGCCGCTTCCCGCAAACTCTCCCCACCCGCATGCCACCTCCAGGGGCTCCCACGGCGTCCGTGCGGACACGGCCCCCCTAGCTATTATCCTCATTGCATGACGGTAAGTTCCCAGAATTGCCCTCTGCCCCGCGGCCGGGCCGCCGCTGGCGGCAACATGAGGCAGCCGCCCATCCGGATGTGGAACGCACGTGGCCGCAGTCTTGCTCTCGGCGCGCAAACGCGCATCATGGCCGTGCTCAACCTCACGCCGGATTCGTTTTATCCCGCTAGCCGCTCGACCGGGCCGGACGCCCTGCTGGCGGCGGCGGAAGCGGCGTTAGCCGCGGGAGCCGACATTTTGGACTTAGGCGCGGAATCCACCCGCCCCGGCGCTCAGCCCTTGGCCGTGGAAGAAGAGCTTCGCCGCCTGATTCCACCGCTGGAGGCCTTGCGCCGGCGCTGGCCGCAGTCGTGGATCTCGGCCGATACGCGCCATTCCCAAGTTGCCCGTGCCGCCTTGGACGCCGGCGCCGACATCATCAACGACGTCAGCGGGCTTGGCGCGGGCGGCGGCGCGGGCGCCGCCGCCGGCGATGCCCTGGCGGCGGTCATTGCCGCCACCGGCTGCGGCGCCGTGCTTATGCACTCCCGCGGCGATTTCGCCACCATGGACCGGCTGCCCCCGCTGGCGGACGTGGTGGGAACGGTGCACCAGGATTTGCTCGCGATCACGGCCCACGCCGCCGCCGCCGGCATTCCCGCCGCCAACATCGTCGTGGATCCCGGCTTTGGCTTCGGCAAGAACGGCAAGGAAAATTGGACGCTTCTGGCGGGCTTGTCCCGCCTGCGCACGCTGGGCTTCCCGGTGTTAGCCGGACTCTCGCGAAAATCGTTTATTGGCCGCACTTTGGCGGATGCTCCGCCGGAACAGCGGCTGTTTGGCACGATCGCCGCCGTCACCGCCGCCGCACTTCATGGCGCGGACATCGTGCGCGTCCACGACGTCGCGGCTACCCGTGACGCGGTGCGCGTCGCGGACGCTGTACGAACGGCCAGGGAGCCAGAGCAGTAACCGTCCCACCGTGCGCTAAATCCTTGTCAGCCGCCGCCAAACCCGCGACACTGGCGTAGCCTGGCGGCTGACGGCTCCCTGTAAACGCGTGCGTTGTTCCCCCATCCATTCCCGCGGCTCCGCGCCGCGGCGCGGCGTGTTGGCCGGCGCCTGCGCCGCCGTCCTGGCGGCGGCCTTAGCCACCGCCGGCTGTGCTCATCCCGCGCGGCGGGTCGCGGTGGAGCCGCCCATGCCGCCCGGCGTCACCTGGGGCCCGCCGCCCGCGGGCACGCCCAGCACGCCGCCGCCGGCCACAGCCAACGCCGCTCCACCGCCGACGCTTCGCCTCGCGATACTGGCCGGCGCTCCGGAGCTGGCCGAGCCGCCGCGCCGCGGGGAAGTCTACCAGACGGGCGTGGCCAGCTTTTATGGCCTACATGAGCAGGGTCATGAAACCGCCGACGGCGAGCGCTTCAACTATCACGCCATGACCGCGGCCAGCCGCACCCTTCCCTTCGGCACTCGGGTGCGGGTCACCGACCTCCTGACCGGGCGCTCCGTGGTCGTGCGCATCAACGATCGCGGCCCATTCTGGTCGCATCGCATTTTGGACCTCTCCGCCGGCGCGGCGCGCAAAATCGGCCTGTACCGCCAGGGCCTGGGCCGCGTGCGCGTGCAGATCCTGCAACTGCCCCGGCCCTTGCCGCCGGGCGTCTATACCGTCCAAGTCGGTTGGTTCCACCGAGCCGGCCGCTGGCGCCGTTGCCGCCAGCTGATGCGCCAAGCGGCGCCTGACCCCGTCATTGGATTTCACTCCTCCTATGGCCACTGGCTGCGCTACGCGGATAGCGTGGAACTCACCAAAGCGGAGGCCATGCGCATCACCGCCCGCCTGCGTGCCCGCGGCTACCCCGCCTACATCGTCCGGCTGAACTGAGGCTCGCGGTATGCTGGCGGCGGGAGGCTCAATGCCCGAATTGGATTGCCTATTCTGCCGCATCGTGGCCCGCGGCGTGCCGGCCAAAACCGTCTATGAAGACGATCAGGCGCTGGCATTCGAAGACATCAACCCGCAGGCGCCGACGCACCTGCTGATTATTCCCAAACGCCACCTTCCCGGCTTGGCCGAAGCCGCGCCCGCCGATGCGCCCATGGTCGGCTATCTCCAATTGCTGGCCGCCCGTCTGGCGCGGGAGCGCCACCTGGAACAGGGCTACCGCACGGTGCTCAACGTGGGGCCGCATGCCGGGCAAAGCGTCTTCCACCTGCACCTGCACCTGCTGGGCGGCCGGCCGATGGCGTGGCCTCCCGGCTAGACCCGGCTAATTCTGCGTATTCGGCTTATAGGGATGCCGCAGGTACCGGCGGGCCAGAACCTGCGCGTTCTGGGTGTTGTCCTGGGTCGCGATCGCCAGTTGGTACTCATTAATGGCACGGTTGCGCTGCCCGGTCATGTCGAAGATCTTGCCCAGTTGAATGTGGCTCCAGACGGCAACCCAAGCCGGTTGCAGATCCCCATTCAGCGCCGCGCGGTACTCATTGGCCGCGGATTGCCAGTTGCGCTGTAGGTAAAACGCCTCGGCAATACGGTAGTGCGCCAGCGAGCTGATGGGGTTGATCTTCAGCGCCTTGCGATATTGCGCTAACGCCGCCGTGAAATCATCCGCGGCGACCTCGTTGTCGCCCCGCGAGATGAGCACCCGCACCTGCAAGCCGGGCGTCTCCTTCAGCAACCAGTCGTTCGGATCCACGACCACACGCCGCGGCCGCGCGCTGGTCTCGACGCTGTAATCGGTGGACGGCCCTTGGGCTTGGATCCGCCGCCGCACGGTCGCGCCGTCGGTCAGGATTTCCAGCTCGACCGGCATGTCGAATAGATCCAGTTGCTGCTTCAGCGTGCCGGTAACGCGATAACGCGCCCGGACTGAGAAATGGGGGATCGCGTCGTCCTTGGCCGCGCCGCCGCCGGCGGCGTGGTTGGACGCCACCGACTCCTGGCTGGGCGGGATGTCCGGCCGCTGCGGCTCACCCAGCCGGTAAATCACGTATTGATTGTTGAACTTCGGCGCTCCCGTGCCGTTATACCACTCGGTGAAGAACGCCCGCAGGTCCGCGCCGCTGCTCTTCTCCAGTACCTGCTCGAAATCCTGGGTCGTCGCCGCCTTCCAGGCGTACTGCGCCACGAACTGCCGCATGCCGGCGAACAGGCGCTGGCTGCCCAACTGCCAGCGCAGCATATGGAACAGCATCGCGCCTTTGTCGTAGGTCAAGTCCTGGAACTGCGGGGAAAACGGATACAGCGACGCCGTACTGGCCAGCGAGGTCTGAGGGTAGCTCAGGGCGCCCACGGTAAAGTCGGTAATGGCTTGGCGGTAGGCCGTCTTCCCGGCCATCTGTTCCACGTACAGCACCTCGCAGAACCGCGCCGCGCCATATTGCAACCAGGCATCATTCAGCGTCGCGGGGGTAACCATCACCCCGAACCACTGCTGCGCGATTTCATCCATCAATAAGCGGTAGTTCAGCTCCGTCCCGATGCTACCCAGGGACAAGAAGATCATATTGGGCGAGCTGAACGAAGGCAGGCTGTCGTTGGGCAGGGCGATGAAATGCAGCGTCGTCGTGGGCGGGGTGCCGAAATGGCCGACGAGAAACGAATAAATCTTCCCCGCCGCCGCGCCATACTGTTGCACCAGCGCCTGGTCAACCCCCGAACCGAAGTAGAAGTTCTCGGTCAGCCCATCGTTGCGGAGCGTCAAGGCGTGGAGCGTGGTGACCACGACGCTGCCGGGAAACGTCGGCTGCGATTGGCGGTAGGTGTACAGGACGGTACCGTCGGTCTGCGGCACGGCGGTTGGCACGCCGCTGGCGACCATGCCGTATTGCCCTGGCAGGTCCGCGGAAACGGTCATCGTGAAGCGGTCGGTGTTATAGCCGACCAACGGAAACCATTCCCCGGGGTACAGCAAGAACGCGCCGTGCTGGCCGACGTAGGCGGTGCGAATGCCGGCAATGGGACTCAGCTCCGCGGTAGCCAACGGGCCCGAATAGGTAAACGTCAACGTCGTGGCGGCGCCCTGCTCCAGCGCCGCTGCCAGCGTCACGTTGACGCCATCCGCCGTCCGCTGCGTGGCGAGTTTGTCTCCGCTGGGATCGGTAACCGAAGCGACCTTCAGGTTGGAATTGAGCGCGAAGGTAATGGCCGCGGTGGGCGCCGTCGCGGTCAGCACCACCTTCGCCGTCGCCGCCAATTGATGCTGCGGGAATTGGAACGCCAGCCGCACGTTGTAGTGGCTGACCTCCACCGTCGGTGGCGGCGAGCCGGCAACCTGCGCCGCCAACCACGCCGGCGCGATCAGGAGCGCCACGGCCACCACCCACCACGTCTGCATTCGTCTCACGGTCGTTCCTCCAACTCCGCCTCTACCGCGCCGGCGGCGCGCGACCAGGGAGAACAATCGGGGCTGGACGCCGCGGCGGCTGCCGGCTGGGCAATCTGCGCGCCGGTGCCGGGGGAACGCATCACGGGAGGCTGAAGGCGCTGCCGCACCTCCTCGTATCCCCGCAGCATCACCTCCCGTGGCGATGCTAAGTCCTTCCGCCCCCGCCATTCCTGGTTGCCCCCCGCGATTGTCGTATCGAGCAGCTTTAGCGCCCAGTTTACAACGGCCTCCGGCTGAAACCGCTCTTGAATCAACTCCGGCACGATCTCCCGCCCCGCGACCAGATTCACCATGGCGAAGTGGGGAGTTCGCACCCATCGCCGTCCCAGCCAATAGCTGTACGGGGATAGACGATACACAACCACCATTGGGGTACGCAGCAACGCCGCCTCTACCGTAGCCGTGCCGCTGGCGACGATCGCCACATCGGCATGCGCCAAAGCGTCGTAGGCTTCCCCGTCCAGCACGGTCACCCCGTTCCGCTGCGCCGCGGGTATCGCCGCGCGCAGCCAATCCGCCCCCACCGTTCCCGCCGCGGGCAGAACGAACTGCGCGCCGGCTGCCTCCCGCAGCCGTGCCGCCGCCGCCAACATCGGGGGCAGGTTGTAGCCAATCTCCCGCCGCCGGCTGCCCGGCAGCAGGGCGATCGTCGGCCGGTCGGGGGCCAAGCCGTGACGCGCCTGAAACTCGGCCCGGGTCAGTTGCGGCCGCACCGCATGCACCAAGGGATGCCCCACATAGTCCACGTCCATTCCGTGCCGGGCGTAAAACGCGGGCTCGAACGGAAAAATGCAAATCATGCGCCGCACCGTGCGGCGGATGGCTTCCACGCGCTTTCCCCGCCAAGCCCACACCTGCGGGCTAATGAAATAGATCACCGGAATTCCGCGCCGCGCCGCCACCGCGGCCAAAGGCAAATTGAAGTCCGGAAAATCCACCAAGATCACCGCCGCCGGATGGCGCTGCCGCAGCGCCCGTCGCAGGCGCCGGTGCAAGCGATAGATGCGCGGCAGATGGGCCAACACTTCCACCAGGCCCACGACCGTTACGTCTTGCGCGTCCACCAGCAGCTCCACGCCGGCAGCGCGCAGGCGCGGCCCGCCGCCGCCAAAGAAATGCCAGTCCGGATGCCGCCGCCGCAGTTCCGCCACCAGTCCGCCGGCATGCAGGTCGCCGGAGGCTTCGCCCGCGACGATCATGATTTCCCGCTGGCTCATCGCTCGCTTTAGTATGAAGTGGAGCGGCCCCGGTCGGACCCGCCCGCACGGCGCACGGACCCGCGAATATTTTGGAACTTTCCATCGTCATACCCACGTGGAATGGCCGCGGGCTGCTGGCGCGCTATTTGCCCAGCGTGTTGGCCGAATGCGACCGCGTTGCCGCGGCCCACGGCTGCGTGCCGGAGGTCATCATCTCCGACGACGGTTCGACCGACGGCACCGCCGCCTGGCTGGTGGCGGCGTTTCCCACCGTGCGTTGCGTCAGCAGCCCCATCAATCAGGGCTTCGGCCCCGCGGTCAATACCGGGGTGGCGGCCGCCCACGGAGCGATTATCGCCTTACTCAACAACGATGCCGAGTTATTGCCCGGCGCGTTGGGGCCGGCGCTTCCCGCCTTCGCGAATCCGGAGCTGTTCGGCGTCACGTTGCGCGCCGAAGCTCCGGACGGCGCCTTCGCTACTGGCGGCAAGCTCGGCCGTTTCCGCCGTGGCTTCTGGGAGGCGTGGCGCAATTACGATGGCACGGCCGGCCCCAGTTTCGCCCTGGTGGGCGGCTTCTGCGCCTTCCGCCGCGACGCCTTCTTGGCTTTGGGCGGTTTTGACCCGCTGTTGGCTCCCTATTACTGGGAAGATCTCGACTTGTCCTATCGCGCCCGCAAGCGCGGCGCGGAAATTCGCTATTTGCCCCATCCCGCCGTTCGCCATGAAGTCAGCGCCACCATTCGCCGGCACCGGCCGGCATTTGCACGCCGCGCCATCATTCACCGCAATCGCTTGTTGTTCCATTGGAAAAACTTGGACCCGGCGCGCCTGTGCTGGCATCTGCTTTGGGCTCACCTCGTGCTGGTCCAACTGGCGCTGAAAGGCGATTTCGCCTACCACGCCGGCTATGCGCAAGCGCTCGCGCGCTGGGCGGCGGTCCGCCGTTTCCGCCGCAGCGAGCGCCCCTGTTGGCGCCGTAGCGATGCCAGCCTGGCGGTAACCGCGCCTCCGGCGGCTGCCTCTACGGCGCGCGCCAGCGTCTCGGCGCCGGCTCCGCCCTAAGCCCCGGTCTAATTTGCCACGCCGCCCGCCGGCCGCGGCGCGCCACAACCCTCCGAGCCGGTGCGATTAGGCCCAAGGCCGCGTGCAACTAATCCTCCGCCCCGGGCGTCTTGCAGGAGGGCAGAGCCGCCACGCGACCGGCAGCGGGCATAAACTGTGAACAGGACAACGCCCGGGTGGCAAGCTTTGGGGGCACCATGAACCGTTGGATCATTCCCGCGATCGCCGTCGGCGTGGCGATCTTTCTGTTGACCGAGCGCGGGCGCAACGCCCAGGACAAAGTGTCCTCCAACCTCAGCGATTGGGTCGAAAAGCTGCTGCACGTGAATGAAGCGGTGCAGGACAAACTACAGAAGGCGCAGAGCGCGCTGGAGCATTTTGACCGGGCGCTGCATGAAACCCAGCACTAGATCGTTTCCGCCGCCGCTATTCCACTGACTAAAATCCCGCCGTCATTCCTATATTGCCGGCCCCGCCGGTCCGGCCGCATCCCCGCGGCATCCCAGCGAGATGCCTGCCCCTTGGGCTTGCGCCCCGTCCCAGCGCCGCGGGTCCGCACCGGGGCAAAATAAAATGGCGGCCCTGCGCTCGCAAGGCCGCCGCTTTTGCCATCGCCGCCGCCCACCTAGACGAGGTGCGGGGTGCCGGGCTTCATGGTCTTGGTCTTCTTCTTGCCCCAGGTCTTTTTGGTCTTGGTCTGTTTCTTGTTTTTCTTTTGCATCTGCATCGCCACGCTCGGCGGCGGCGCGACGGTCGCCAACGCGGGCATGGCGCCCAGACCCAACATTGCCGCCAAGGCTCCGGCGGCGGCCAACCAGTTCAGTTTTGCACGCATGTAATCTTCCTCCCAATTGGGCTCTAGGGAGAAGCAGGGCGGGGGGCTGGTTCACCACAAGGACCCTCCCGCCCTGCGTCTCTCTCGCCACCATGCTGCAATGGGTGGGCCGAACCCGACTGCGGCCGAAGCCTTTTGGCTGCAATGCTGGTCCTGGCTGCCGCTTCCGGCCCTGCGCCTGGCGGTGCGACAATTCTTCCGATCAGCAGCAATTCCTGCGTAGTTACCCGCCTGTAAACCTATGATTTCTGAAGGTAAGCTGAATGTCCGCCGGGTGGCATTGCTGAAGACAAGCTGAATTTTGCGCGTGAGAAAGCTTACCGGCCGCGACGGTGGAGGCGCAGCGCGCGAAATCCGCCAACTGGCGGCGCTGGGACGTTAACCCTCGTCGTCCTCGCTGCGCAACGCAGCCATTGCCCGCTCCAGCTCCCGCTGCCGCGCGCCCAAGGTGAAAACATAAATCGTGGTCACAATCCAGGCCACGCTAAACGCCGCTACCACGCTAACCATCGTTCCCAATCTCCTTCCCAATTACTCCGCCAGCGCACGCGCCCGCCGCCGGAGCTCAATCCTGTGCCGCAGCTGCTCCTGCCGGTAGCGCAGGCGCAACAGTGTCGCCGCCAACGCGATGTAGGCGGCAAAACCTACGCACAAGGCATAGAGCATCGCCGGCGCCAACCCGGAGTGGGGACCGCCGAACAGCACCGGCTGCGGATGCTGCGTGCGCCACCACCGTATGGCCATATAATCCACCGGCACCGCCACGAAGATGAACATCGCGTACGCCGCCGCCAGCCGCGGCTGCAACTCGGAATGCGGCGTGAACTGCCGCAGCACCAAATAGCTGACGTACATAATCCAGATGACCAGCGTCAGCGTCAGGCGCGCATCCCAGGTCCACCAAATGCCCCAGATAGGCTTAGCCCAAATCGGCCCGGTGATCAAATTGATGGCCAGCAGGGCCACGCCCACCTCCGCCGAGGCCACCGCCAACGCATCGGCGGCGCGGCTGCGGCGGGCGAGGTACCACACGCTCGCCATCAGGTTGATGAAAAACACGCCAAAGCCCACCAGCGCCGCGGGCACATGCACATAGAAAATGCGCTGATAAATGCCCATCGTGGCCTCGGTCGGCGCGGCGATCCAAGCCTGATAGAGCGCATAGAGCATCAGGGCCGCGGTCACGCCGGCCCACCAAGGAAGCCAGGGGCGCGCCTGCGGCGGCGCCGCTGCCGTGCTTGCCGGCCCCGCTGGCCCAGCCGTTTCCGTCTGCTTCATGCCGCCTCCATCCCTTGCATCGCCTCCGTATTGGCCTTACTCAACTTCCAAAACCACATCCGCCAACAGCACGCCCAGCGCGGTAAAGATTGCATCATACGCCGCCAACAATTGCAGCCAGAATCCTGCCCCGCCCTGGCCGTGCAAATACACCTGCGTCGCCTGCACCATGGCGATCACCGCTGGTATGGCCACCGGCAACAATAGCAGCGGCAACAGCAGCGTACGCTGCCGCGCGTGCGCTCCGAGGGCGGAGAAGTAAGTGCCCGTCGCGGCCAGAGCCCAGGTGCCCAGCACCGCCGTCAGCAGAATGCCGCCCCAGCGCGCCCCCGGCGGGGCGTTGAACAGAACCGCGAACAGCGGCAGGATGACGCCCTCGATGGCCAGCATCAACACGAACGCGGCGCTGAACTTGCCCGCCAGCGCCGCCGCCCGCGAAGCCGGCGAGATGGCCAATCCGGTCAGGCAATCGCCCGCCGTTTCCCGTGCAAACGCCCGGTCGAGCGCCAGCAAACCAGCGAACAAAAAGGCTACCCAAAGCAAACCACCGCCCACCCGCACCGTCAACGCCGCCTGCGCCTCGAAGGCAAAGCTGAAGATGACGATCACCAGTAAGGCGTAGAACAACATGGCGTTCAGCGCTTGCCGCTCGCGCCATTCAATGCGCAGGTCACGCCGCCAGGTCGCCCAGAAGACGGCAAGCGCCGAAGGATGGCCGGCCGGTGCAATCGCGGCGGCGGACGCCGGCGCGGGGGCGGTAGGCGCGGAAGGCGGCGCCGCTGGAGGCGTCATGTGCATCGTACCCGTCCCCGTTCCATCAACAATTCGGCATTGGCCAAATCCGCCAGCACCTCCGGGGTATGCGTGCTGGCGATCATGGTCATGCCCGCATCCCGCAACTCCGCCAGCAACCGGCGCAGGTCACTCACCGTGGCGCGGTCCAGGCTGGCGAACGGCTCATCCAGCAGCAGCACCCGCGGCCCGTGCAGCAGGCAGCGCGCCAGCGTCGCCTTCTGCCGCATCCCCTGGGACAACGCGGAGACGCGCAGATGGGCCAGGTGCTCGCCGCCGACGCGGCGCAGGCTGCGGGCGGCGGCATCGGCCGTGGCGCCATGCAGCGTAGCGTAATAGCGCAGGTTCTCCGCCACCGTCAGCTTGGGATGGAGCAGCGATTCATGCGCCAAGAAGCCCGTCTGCCGCCGTGCTTCCGGCGTGCCCCAGGCAAAGCCGCCAATCCAGACCTGTCCCGAAGAGGGCCGCAGTGCTCCCGCCAGCACGCGCAGGAGCGTGCTTTTGCCCGCCCCATTTGGGCCCAGCAGCATCAGCAACTGCCCGGCCGGCAGACGCAGATCCACGCGCCGCAGCGCGGCGAAGTCGCCAAAAAAGCGGCTTATGTTCCGGCACTCGACCAAGCAGGAACCGCCGTGCGCCTCCGCCCCCGTCGGGGGCTGGAGGCCTCCGGCGGCTGAGTTGGCAGGCGAAATCGGCGTGGTGTTCATGAGCGCAGTCTGGCGGACCCCAAGGGCGCGTCAGGGCCGGTCGGCGGCGATGCGCCGCCCTGCGCCGCGACCGGCGGAACACCCAGCATTACATGGTGCCGGCGGTGGTAGTCGGCATCTTCCCGCTTGCCCGCACGCCCTTCGGCTCGTAATGCGAAGCGCATTTGGCCGAGACGCCGGTCGCCCGGAAGGTGCCATTTTCCAGCCAATGCCCGGCGGCGATGGCCTTGGCTTTGCCAACGAAGGTATCCGGCAGAGGATCGGTGCCGACATAGGTCACGGGCAAGCGGTTGGCTCCCGCCTCCAGCACGAAATTCACGCCCGCTCCCGTATGCTGGATGCTTCCCGGCACCACCACGCCGGAAACGCGCAGCCGGCGCTGATGCGCCTGCGGCAGCGTCTGCAATTGGGCAATGGTGACGTAATAGCTCTTGCTATCGCGGATGCCGGTGAACGCTAGCCAGGCGAAGGCGGCGAGAATTACCGCCAGCGCAATCCCGAATTTCCACTGCGCAGCACGCATCGAATCCCCCGCAACGGTTACTGGTCAGTATACCAGCCGCCCGGACCGGAGGGCGGCATGGCGGCGGCGCCCGCAGCTTCCCTGCCCGGCTCGGGTCTCGCACCACCTGCACCAGCCCGGCAACGCGGCAATGCAAGCTGCGTCGCGCCCTGCCCGCATGCCCTACCAATCATGCATGGTCCCGTCTGCCAACCGCGCCACCGGCAGATATGCCGGGCGATAGGGAAACTGGGCCGCCAGCACTTCATTGCAGTCCACCCCCAGCCCCGGCGCCTCGCCCGGGTGCATGGCGCCGTCTTGGTACCGGTATGCATGGGGAAACACCTGGTCGGTCTCGGCGGTATGCGGCATGTGCTCCTGAATACCAAAATTGGGGACGCTCAAACCGAAGTGCAGCGCCGCCGCCATCGCCACCGGGCTGAGGTCGGTGGCGCCATGGCAGCCGGTGCGGACGCCGTACAGCTCGGCCAATTGCGCGATCTTGCGCAGATGGCTCAACCCGCCCGCATGCGCCGCCGAAGCCCGGATGTAATCAATGCTTCCCTGGACGATGAGTTCGCGGCAATCGTGGATGGAGTTGAAGACCTCGCCCACGGCCAGGGGCGTGGTGGTGTGGCGGCGGATCAAGCGGTAGCCATCCGGCAGCTCCGCCGGCGTAGGGTCCTCCAGCCAGAACAGATCAAACGGTTCCAGCGAATGTCCCAGCCGCGCCGCCTCCACCGGCCGCAGGCGGTGATGGGCATCGTGCAACAGCGCCAGCTCCGGCCCAAACTCCTGCCGCACGCGAGCGAACAATTCCGGCGCGAAGCGCAGATAGGGCTCGGTCTCCCATACCGTCTCCTGCAAAGCTCCTGCTTGGGCCGGTTCATACGGCTGGTTGCCGTGGCTAACGCCGTAGGCGTCCTTTCCGCCCGGCGTCTGGCATTGCACCCGAATGGCGTTGTAGCCGCGGGCGCGCAAGGCGGCCACCGACGCCAGCGCCGCCTCCACATTCTCCCCGGTGGCATGCGCGTAGACGCGCACCCGGTCCCGGCACGCCCCGCCCAATAGGTGGTACACCGGGACGTTCAGGCTCCTGCCCAGCAGATCCCAGAGCGCCACATCCACGGCGGCGATTGCCGCCATGGTCACCGGCCCGCGGCGCCAATAGGCGCCTTTGTACAGGAACTGCCAGGTGTCTTCGATCCGGCGCGCATCGCGGCCCGCCAGCAGCGGCAGCACATGGTCGGACAAATAGCTGGCCACCGCCAGTTCGCGGCCATTGAGCGTGGCGTCGCCCCAGCCCACGAGCCCATCCTCGGTGGTTAGCTTCAAGGTGACGAAGTTGCGCCCGGGGGAACAGACAATAACCTTGGCGTCGGCGATTTTCATAGGGAATGCCCGTTCCGGTCGCCGCGGCGCAGCTGCGCCAGCTCCGGCGCGAGTTGGCGATAGGCCGTGGCGCTGGCGCTCCGCTGATCGGCCATCAGTCCGCAACTCCGCGCCGCCTCCTCCAGGGTCCGCAAAGCACCTGGGATCGCCGCCTCGGGCATATCGGCGTGCGCGCCACGATCATTGCCCTCCAATGGCCAGTCGAGCACATTGGTGGACAGGTCCGTCAGGATGCCCTCGGCCACCATCTCCGCCGCCTGGCCATAGCGTTGCTGTTGCGCCAGCCGCGCCTCCCGCCGCGCCAAAAAACCCGCCCAATTGGCCTCCATCCGCCCGCGGCATTGGTGGCAGGAAGAAAGCTCGGTGTAGGCGGGGCGCGGCGGCACGCCTGTGGGCGGCTGGCTCATCAGCCCGCATTAAATCACATCTCGCGCGATCTCCGGGAGCGCCGTCATCACTCCGCTGCCCGGGCCAGACCCTGTCCGCCGGCCACCCCACTGCCGGCGAAAGGCGCCGGCCGTTCCCGGCGCTAAGAAACGACGACTAGGGATTCAACATATTCGGCGGGAAAGCCGAGCTCCCGCGCGAGCTCTTGCAACCGCGCGGCGTAGCCTGCGTTCGCCCGCTCGCGCGGCGGCGCCGGCAAAATGTAGCAGAGCGCCGGCACCGCGGTTCCACCGACGGTCTGTGCTAGCACTGGCGCGGGGCGATAGTCCGTCAGGCCCGGTGAACCATAGAGGCGATCAAGCTCCGCATACGTCAGGCCAATCAGCATCCCGTAGCACCGGCCGCCGTGGCAGGGGATGAGCGTTGCGCGCTCACCAATGGCCAAACGGTACCCGTCCACATAGGACCGGCGCGGATCCACCGGACGGGCGCCGCTTTGGCGCAGCACCTCCACGCTCATGAACAAGCCATAGAAGAAGCTCTCGACGGTGCGACGCAATGGACCCTCCCAGCCCGGACAGTTTACGCGCCAGCCAGCGCCTAGCCGGCCAGTAGCCGCTCCACCGCCGCATAGACGGCCTCCAGAATGCCATCCAGCGCGCCGGCATCCTTGCCGCCGGCCTCGGCCAAATCCGGCCGCCCGCCGCCGGCGACGCCGGGCAAGGAGCGGATGATCTTGCCCGCCGGCAGCCGCTCCTTCAGGTCGCCCGTCACCCCGATCAGCAGCGCCGTTTTGCCGTCCACCGCCGCGCCCAGCGCCACCACGCCGCTGCCTACCTGGCGGCGCAGCTCATCCATCAAATTGCGCAGTTGGCTGCGGTCCAACCCGTCGGCGCGGTGCGCCACCACAGTAACCCCGGCAATCTCCCGGCGGCGCGCCGTCCAATCCGATTTCGAGGCCCGCTGCGCGGCGCGCATCTGCGCCTCGCGCAGCTCTTTCTCCAGCCGCCGCTGTTCCCCGATGAGCCGCTCGACGGCGGCGGGCAGTTCGGGTTCCGCGGCGCGGAGCAGTTGGCTTAGCTGGTGCAGCCGTTCGCGCGCCTGCCGGTCGTCCAGCCACGCCCCTTCGCCGGTCAGCGCCTCGATGCGGCGGACGCCGGCGGCGACGCCGCCCTCGTGAATGATCTTGAACAGGCCGATGTCGCCGGTGCGGCGGACGTGCGTGCCGCCGCAGAGTTCCTGGCTGAAGCCGGGAACGCGCACCACGCGCACCTCCTCACGGTATTTTTCCCCGAACAGCGCCATCGCCCCCGTGGCCAGCGCCCGCTCCAGCGGCAGGATCTCCGTCGTTACCTCGACGTTCTGCAAGATCTGCTCATTGGCCAGCCGCTCGATCTCCTCCAGTTCCTCCGCCGCCAGCGGCGCGTAATGGGTGAAGTCGAAGCGCAGACGACCGGGCTCGACCACCGAACCCGCCTGTTTGACGTGCGGTCCCAGCACTTGGCGCAGCGCGGCGTGCAGCAAATGCGTGGCGGTGTGGTTGCGGCGGGTAGCGTCGCGGCGATGCACATCCACCGCCGCCTCCACCTCCGCGCCTTCCCGCAGTGGGCGGCGAGCCAGAATGCGGTGCACCGTAAGCCCGGCCACCGGCGCATACGCATCCAGCACGTCGGCCACCACGCCCTCGCTATTCAGCCATTGGCCGCGGTCGCCGATCTGTCCGCCGCTGGCGGCGTAGAACGGCGTGTGGTCCAGCACCACCTCGGCCTCCTCGCCCGCCTCCACGGTCTGCACGCGTTGCGGCTGCGCCGCGCTCGGTTGCGCTTCGCCCGAATGCGCCGGCCCGGAGCGCGCCAACGCGACCACGCGGCAGCCGCGGCTGTACGTGGTTCCATATCCCTCAAAGACCGTTGGCGTGGCCGACAATTCCCTCCACAGTGGACTGGCGGTGGCTTTTTCCGCGCTTTTCCAGCTGGCCCGCGCCCGCGTCCGCTGCGTCTCCATTTCCGCCTCGAAGCCGGTGACGTCCAGCCTCATGCCGCGCTCCTTGGCGATCTCCTCCATTACGTCCAGCGGCAGCCCGAAGGTGTCGTACAGGCGGAACATCTCCCGCCCCGGCAGTTCCGCCACGCCGTTGGCGTGCTTGCCCCCCGCCGCCAACAGCGGCTCTAGCTCCTTCAATGCCAGCGCCAGCGTGCGGGCGAAGCGCTCTTCCTCGGCGCGAATGACCGGCGCGATCCGCGGCATCGCCGCCGCCAGGTCGGGATAGGCGTCGCGCATGCGCTCGGCGACCGATTGCGCGATGGCGTCGAAAAACGGCCCTTCGATGCCCACCAGACGCCCATGGCGAATCCCGCGGCGCATGATCTTGCGCAGCACGTAGCCGCGCCCTTCATTGCCCGGCAACACTCCGTCATGGATCAGGAACGCCGTGGCCCGCGCGTGGTCGGCGATAATCCGCAGGGAGATGTCGCTTTTCGCCGCGGCACCGTACCGTGTCCCCGCCCGCTGCGCCGCGGCGGCAATGATCGGCTGAAACAGGTCGGAATCAAAGTTGGAGATTTTGCCTTGCAGCACCGCCGCCAATCGCTCCAATCCGGCCCCGGTGTCAATGGACGGCCGCGGCAGCTCCGCCAGCCGCCCCGTGGCGTCGCGGTCGAATTGCATGAAGACCAAATTCCAGATCTCCAGGTAGCGGCCGCAGTCGCACGGAAACCGGCAATCCGTGTGGCCCGCCTCACTGGCCGCGGGCCCCAGGTCCATGTGGATCTCCGAACACGGCCCGCAGGGCCCGGTTTCGCCCATGGCCCAAAAGTTGTCCTTCTCGCCCAGCCGAAAAACCCGATCCTCCGGCAAGCCGATGCCGCCGGTCCACAGGTCGTAGGCGGCTTGGTCGTCGTGAAAGACCGTGGCGTACAGCAGCCGCCGGTCCAGCCCATAGCCGCTGGCCGCGGTGACCAGCTCCCAGGCGTAGGCGATGGCGTCCTTCTTGAAATAGTCGCCAAAGGAAAAATTCCCCAGCATCTCGAAGAAGGTGTGGTGGCGGTGGGTGAAACCGACGTTCTCCAGATCGTTGTGCTTGCCGCCGGCACGGACGCACTTCTGCGAGCTGGTGGCGCGCAGATAATCCCGCTTTTCCAAGCCCAAAAAGACATCCTTGAATTGGTTCATCCCGGCGTTGGTGAACAGCAGCGTGGGATCGTGCGCCGGCACCAGGGACGAGGAGGCCACAACCTTGTGGCCACGGGCGGCGAAAAAGTCCAGAAATCGGCGGCGAACGTCGGAGCCGGTCATATCTTTCTCATTGTAGGGGCGTGGCTGGCCTTCGGGCCGGGAGGCCATGGCGGCTGGCGCCGGAGCCGCGGGCAGGGGCTAACGCGCTAAACTGGACGGGGTTTTTGGCCCCACGGGATTTCGCCGCCCTGGCGCGACGATTTTGTCACCGGGCGGCTGGGCGGGAATCGCATGAGTAGAGAATCCGCAGTCCCGGTGGGCGCTCCGGCGGGCGACGACGGCGACAACGCCTTGGTCGCCGCCATTCGCGCCGGAGAGCGTGGCCGCTTCCAAGAACTGGTCGCGCGGCACCAGCGGGCGGTGTATCGGACCGCCCTGGCGATTCTTCGTTCTCCGGAAGATGCGGAGGACGTCACGCAGGAGACATTTTTGCGCGCACTGGAGCATCTGGATCAATTCCGCGGCGAGGCGCGGTTCTCCACATGGCTCACGCAGATCTGCGTCAACACCTCCCGCATGGCATTGCGCAAGCGCCATCCCGAACTCTGGACCAGCTTGGACGAACCCGTAACGACCGACGATGGCGCCCTTCCCCGGGAGGCGGTGGAGTGGCGCGAGGATCCCGAGCAGGCCTATAGCCGTCAGGAACAGGAAGAACTTCTGTTGAACGCTCTGGCCGGCTTGCACCCCAGCTATCGCGAGGTCGTGGTGCTGCGCGATATCCGCCAGCTGTCCACCGAGGAGACCGCGCAGGCGCTGGGCCTGACCGTCGCCAATGTCAAAACTCGCCTCTTGCGCGCGCGGCTGCAGCTGCGCGACCGTCTAGCCGCCCGCCTTCATGCGGCCGCCGCTGCGCGCGACCTCGCCTCCAGCGCACCCGCTTCCCCCAAGGATGACCGGCCATGCTGACCTTAACCTGTGAAGACTTCTTGGCGCGCATCTCCGAGTTCATAGACGGAGACTTGGACGGCGCGTGGCGCCAGGCCGTCAGCGACCACGCCCGCGATTGCCCGCACTGCGCCGTCATTCTGGACACCACGCAGCGCACCATCCGTTTGGCCGGCGAAGCGCAGTTGTTTGCCTTGCCGCCCGAGGTCGCTGAACGCCTGCACGCCCGCCTCGCCGCGGTGCTGGCTCCGGCGGCCGTGGAGGCGTCGGCCGAGCTGGCCCCAGCTAGCCTCATGGCGCCTCCGCCCCCGCCGCGGCCGCGGGGATGGCTGGAGGGATGGAACTGGCCACTCGCCTGGGCGGTTTTGGGCGCGGTGCTGATCATCTTTGGCGGCGTCAGTTGGTGGCAACAGGCCCGCATCCGCACGCTCCAAGGTTGGCTGATTGACGCGCACTGCGCGGCCCGTTATATCGCGGCGGGGGACATGCCCGTCAGCCACCCCCGCTGGTGCCTTTTGCAGCCGGCGTGCGTCGCCAGCGGCTATGGCGTCATGACGGCGCAGGGCCGTTTTTGGCCATTCAACCGCGTCGGCAGCATACGGGCGTTGCTGATGCTGCGCGCCTCGAACCGCCAACAGAACTTCCGCATCACCGTGCGTGGCGAGGAGCGCGGCCCCATCTTGTACGTCCGCAGCCTGCGTTGGGCGAAGGCCAAGGGCCTCATCAGCGTTCGCCTGCGCGCTCCGGCACCCTCGCCGCGGCTGCGCCAAGCCGTCTATATGACCGCGACCGCGCCCTAAACGGCGCTGCCGCCCCGGCGTCGCGGGCTGGTCTCCGCGTGGAGCGCCCGGCGCGTCGCCGCGTTCCGCCGGCGGCGAACGCCGGCGCCCGCGCTAGCCTTGCGCCGCGGCCGCGTGGTGTTTGGGGGCGGGAATCAGGTTGCCCACGCGGCGGACGGCGGCGCCGACCGCGCGCAACTTTTCCTCCAGGCGCTCGTAGCCGCGATCCAAGTGATAGATGCGGTCAATGATCGTCTCGCCGTCGGCCGCCAACGCGGCCAGCACCAGGGAAGCGCTGGCGCGCAGATCGCTGGCCAGCACCGCCGCGCCGCCCAATGCGGACGGGCCGTGCACCAGGGCGCGCCGGCCCTCGATGCGAATCTGCGCTCCCATGCGGTTCAGCTCCAGAGCGTGCATGAAGCGGTTTTCAAAGATCGTTTCGGTGATCTCGGCATCGCCCTGCGCCTGCGTCATCAGCGCCATGTACTGCGCTTGCAGATCGGTGGCGAAGCCCGGATATTCCGCCGTGGTCATGGCCGTGGCCCGCAATCGGCCGCCGCCGGCGACAGCCCGCGCGGTTTCGCCCGCGACGCGAACCTCCGCGCCCGCTTGGCGCAGGCGCTCGAACAGCGCCTCCAGGTGCGCGGGTTGGCAATGGGTGATGGTCAAATCTCCCCCGGTGATCAAGCCCGCCAGCAAAAACGTCCCGGCCTCGATACGGTCGGGGATAATGCGGTGCTCGGCGCCGTGCAGCCGCGCAACGCCCTGCACGGTGATGGTGGGCGAGCCGGCGCCCGCGATGCGCGCCCCCATTTTGCTCAGCAAGGCGGCCAAATCCGCCACCTCGGGCTCCTGGGCGCAATTCTCCAGCCGCGTCTCGCCCTCGGCCAGCGTCGCCGCCATCAGTACGTCTTCGGTGCCGGTGACCGAGATGCGCTCAAATGCGTAGCGGGCGCCGCGCAGGCGCTCGGCCTGCGCCAGAACGTAGCCGTGCTCCTGGGTGATGGTGGCGCCCAGCGCCTCCAGTCCCTTCAGGTGCAGGTCAATCGGCCGGGCGCCGATGGCGCAGCCGCCGGGCAGCGAGACGCGGGCGCGGCCCGTGCGCGCCAGCAGCGGACCCAGCACCAGCGTCGAGGCGCGCATGGTCTTGACCAGGTCATAGGGCGCCTCGGCGTGGGTGATTTCTGCCGCGCGCAGGCTGACGCGGTGGCGCGCGCGGCCGGCGCCGGCGTCGGTTTCCACCCCCATGGTTTCCAACAGGCTGCGCGTGGTCTGGATGTCCCGCACGTCGGGAATGTTGTCCAGCGCCACCGCATCCGCGGTCAGCAAACATGCGGCCATCGCCGGCAGCGCCGCGTTCTTCGCCCCGCCGATGCGCACCGTTCCGCGCAGCGCCGCGCCGCCGCGAATCACCAACTTATCCATAACCCCCTACCCCTCCAGGCCCCCGATGTACGTGCGCCGCACCACGCCGCCGCCGTCCAAGACGATAAAATCCCCCGCTGCGCCCACCGCTAACTCCCCCCGCGTCTGCCAGCCCATGGCCTCGGCCGGATTGCGCGTGGCCAGGCGCAGGGCCGTGGGTAGGGGCCAAGCGGCGAACTTCGCGGCGTTGCGCACGGCGCGGTCCAATGTTAGCACGCTGCCCGCCAGCTTGCCTTCGAACGTGCACCGGCCGTCTTGCACCTCGACTTCCAGGCCGCCCAACCGATAACGGCCCGGCGGCATGCCCGTCGCGCTAATCCCGTCGGTCACTAAAATTGCGCCTTCCGGCCCTTTGGCTCGCAGGAAGAACGCCGCCACTTCGGGCGCAACATGGATGCCGTCGCAGATCAGCTCCGACCGCAGCCGCCGGTCGGAGAGCGCCACCGCCAGCAGATTGGGCACGCGGTGATCCAGCGCCGGCATGGCGTTGAAGGTGTGGGTCGTCTGCGTCCCGCCGGCGGCGATGCCGGCCTGCGCGGTGGCGGCGTCGGCGTCGGAGTGCCCCAGGCTGACGCGGATGCCGAGCCGGCGGGCATGGTGAATGGTCTCGATGGCGCCGGGCACTTCCGGCGCGATGGTCAGCAGCCGGACGGTTCCCTGCGCCGCCTGCCACATCTGATCGAGCCTCTCCGGCGTGGGGGCGACCAAGTGCTCGGGAGGATGGACGCCGCGGCGGGCATGGCTCAAAAACGGCCCTTCCAAGTGAATGCCCAACCGGCGCGCGCGCCCGGAATCGCCGCCGGAGGCGGCAGCCCCCCCGGCCACCGCTCCGCCCAGGTGCTCCAGTGCAGCCAACGTCGCATCCCAGGGCGCGGTGACGGTGGTGGCTAAGTAGGCGGTGACGCCGGTGCGGGCCATTTGCCGCTCCATCGCCTGCCGCCCGGCCGGGTCGTCGCGCATCACATCGTGTCCGGCGCCACCGTGGACGTGGATGTCCAATAATCCCGGTGCAATCCAGGCGTCGCCCAGTTCCACCGCTTTGGCGCCGCTCGGCGCTGCCACCGCCGCCCGCGTCCCCACCGCCTCGATCGTTCCATCCCGCACCAGCAGGCAGGCGTCTTCAATCACTTCCAGCGGGGTGCAGAGGCGGGCGGCGTAAAAGGCGGAGAGCATGAATCTATTGTGCGGGATCGCGTGGCGTCGCGCGGCCGTCCGCGCCTTACGCTTCCCATACGTAGGCGTCGAACTCGCGCAGCGTGGTAAAGCCCAGTTGGCGGTAGAGCGCAACGGCCGGCGCATTGGCCGCGGTGACGGTCAGGGTGACGGCGCGAAAGCCGCGGGAGCGCAAATTGCTCAGTGCATGCTGGAACAACCGGCGCGCCAAGCCCCGCTGGCGTCCTCCCGGCGCCACGCACACCTGCGTCACGTGGGCCACGTCGGCTTGCACCCGGCTGGCCAGCAACATGGCCGCGATGCCGCCTCCCGGCGCCCGAATCACGCCCGAGCTGGCGGCGTCGAAGTCGCCGCAGCCGGGAAAATGCACCACATTGTGCAAAAACCGCATCGAGCCCGCTTGGCTCCGATATTGATCGTTAATCAGGCTGTCAATGTGGCCGTCGTAGGCTTGCTGGATCAGCTCCGCCGCCGCCTCCGCCAGGCCCGCGTGCCACCGCTCGATTCCGCGGTCCGCCGCCGCCGCGCTGGACGACGGATTGCGCAGGTCCAGCAGCAGGAACAAGCGGCGGAACGCCTGGAAGGAACGGCGGGAAAAACACGCTGCCAGCTCCGCCGGGCGGTAGGACATCAACTGCGCCTCGATGCGCCGCAATCCGGGCGTGGCTTGCAGCGTTTCGATCATGTGCTGCAACAGCAGCCGCTCCTCCGCCTGCTGCCCGCCGCGGCTGGCGGGATGAATGAAGAGGTCGCCGATCAGCCCCTTCTGCGCCTCGTAAACGAAGAAGCAGTAGCCTTGGGCGCGCGGTTCGCGCGGCGTGCCGGCGGCGAGCACGTAGCCGGGCAGCACCCGGGCGCCGATATATTGCCGGATCAGGTCCAGCGAGGTGCGGTAATCCCAGTGCAGCTCCCGCAGCCACTCCTCCGCCTCGGCCGCCAGCAGCGGCTCCAACTGCGCGGGGCGGAACTGGCGCAGATCCAAGACTTCTGCCATCATCGCCATGCTAGCGCAGGACGCCGAGGACTATGGACCTGACCACTTTAGCGGTGCATGCCGGCGAACGGGCCGTGCCGCCCTCCGAGCGCCCGGTCAGCACGCCCATTTACGCCAGCAGCACCTTCGTTCCCGCCTCCGCCGGCGCCCTAGACCAGATCGCTGCGGGCGTGGCGCCGGGATACATGTACGGCCGCTACGCCCAGCCCACCGCGACCGCGCTGGAAGCGGCGGTGTTGGCGCTGGAAACCGCGGGTGCCGGCGGGGCGCCGGCGGTGTGCCTCTCGTTCGCCTCCGGCATGGCCGCGCTGCATGCGGCCATTCTCGCCTCCGGCGTCAGCCGGGGCGACGTGGTCCTGTGCGCCGAGGAGATCTATGGCGCCACCCTCGCCCTGCTGCGGGATTTGCTCGCCCCCCTGGGCTTGCAGCTCGCCACGGCGCCGGTGATGGATGCCGCCGCCCTGGCGGCGGCTCTGCAACGCCGGCCGCGGCTGTTGATCGCCGAAGCCATTTCCAATCCCCTGCTGCGGGTTCCGGATTTGTCGGCACTGGCGCAGACGACGCATGCCGCCGGCGCCAAGCTGCTGGTGGACGCCACGTTCGCCAGCCCCCTGCTCTGCCGGCCTTTATCCCTGGGCGCCGACTTTTCCGTCCATAGCGCCACCAAATATATCGCCGGTCACGGCGACACGGTCGCCGGCGTGGTCACCGCCGCCGCCGCGGAAGCCGCCGGACTGGCCGCGGCCCGCAAGCTGGCGGGCGGCGTCCTGGCTCCGTTCGAGGCTTGGCTGACTCTGCGCGGGGTGAAGACCTTGCCGCTGCGCGTCCGCAGGCAGTGCGAATCGGCGGCGGAAATCGCCGCGGAACTGGCGCATTGGCCGGAAATCGAAGCCGTGCATTACCCCGGCTTAGCCTCCCATCCCGATCACGCCGTCGCGCGGCGGCAATTCGGCGCCCAACCCGGCGCGCAAAATTGCGCCCTTTACGGCGGCGTGCTGGCTTTCGCCCTACGCGGCGCGGGACGGAACCAGGTGTTTGCCTTCTTGGACCGCCTGCGTTTGTGCCTGCACGCCACCAGCTTGGGCGATGTCCAAAGCCTGATCTCCTATCCCGTGATCAGCTCCCACCGTGAGGTCTCCCCGCGCCAGCGGCAGCGGCTTGGGATTGGCGACAACCTGCTCCGTCTCAGCGTGGGTCTGGAAGCGCCGGCGGACTTGCTCGCCGATCTTCGCCAGGCGCTGGCGGCGCTGGCTTAGGCCCCGCTCACCGGCCTGGGTTCTGCCCCGCCCGCGGGAGCCCGGCCCTCAGCGCAGGCGCAATTCGCGCAAGCGCGCTTCCAATGCCGCCCGCGCCTGGCCGTAGCCGGCCTCGTCAATGTCGCCCGTCTGCCGCCGCACCTCCAGCAGAAACAGCTCGTCTTTCAGCCGCGCCAAGTCCGCCCCTAGGCCCGCCAGCGGTTGCGCTGCCGCCGGCGGTCCGGCGCCAGGCGGCGCAGCGGCGGTTTGCGCCACGGTGGCAGCGGGAGCGGGCGGCGCCAACCCGGGGCTGGCGGCCGCCGCCACCGGCCGTGCTCGCGTGGCTAAGTACGCAAAGCATGTAATGGCCAAGATGACCAGGACGATCAACACCCCCATGCGGTTGTTCTCCATCCAGGTCTTGGGAGGAACAATCCCGGTCATCGCCGACTCCGGCAACGTCGCCGCCGCCGCCGCCGCGGTCTGGCCATCGCCGCCCGCGGCGCCGCTCGTTTGGCCGCCGGCGCCGGCCGCGGATTGCACCTGTTGCGGCAGCGGCGCGCTGCCGCTCACCGTGAACAGCAGCGGCTCGGCGGTGGCCAGCGCGCCGTAGACGTTATAGCCCTCGGTGGTCGTAACGGGTACGAATTTCGCGCCCTGGAACTTCATCGCCTGTGGCACATAAACCATGAAGTGCCCGGTGGGATAGACCGCTTGTTCCGTCAGATTCGCCTGCTGCGTGGCATAGGGAATCCGGTAGGAAACCTGAATGCGCGTCTCCCCCGGCCGGATCGGCGCGGCGACGGTGTATTCCCCGGCATACTTCGGCGTTGGCTGCGCATTGAGCGTCAAGCCGATGCCATCGGGTCCGATCACGTGGGCGCCGTCAGGCTGAATATTGCGCGGCACCCGGAAGCGAAACACGCCGCCCGGACGGTACAGCGTGCGGTGGAGAGGATTTTGGACAATGTATTCATCCACCACGGCCAGTTCGCTGTTCTCCGGCTGCACCACCGCCACCTGCGCCTGCACCTGAAACTTCGCGCTCGGTGGCGCCAGTTCGTAGACGGAGATCCGCACCGGCTTGCCATTGTTCGGCGCCGGCTGCCAGTACTGCACGCCGCGGTAGGTGGCGCGCAGCACCATCGCGCCGTTGCCCGCGGGCAAACGGAAATGGCCCGCCGCATTCGCCTTGACCGTCTGGATCGGAACGGAATCTTGCAGCGCCCCTTGGGCGAACAGCGCGACCTTCACCCCGCCCGCCGCGCGATGCGTGGTGCCGTTGACTACCACGCCGGAGATGCCGGCGGACGTGGCCTGGGCGGCCAGGCCGGCGGGCCAAAAGGCCGTTGCCGCCAGCACCGCCACCCAGCCCCACTGGCGCCAGGAAGCCCGGTTCATGCCCGCCCCTCCATTTTCCGTGTCACCTGCGCCGCTTCCTGCTCCAATGCGCCGCGTCCGCGGCGGTAATCCTCCTCGCCCAGCTTGCCCGCCAGAAACTCGAAGTGCAGATCGCGCAAATTGTCATAGATGGTACGTTTGCGCTCCCGCAGCGCGCGCAACTCCGCCTCCCGCGGCGAGTCCTCGAGCTGCGCCTCGCCGCCGGTGAGCAAGAAATACGCGACCATGGCCGTCAAAAAGACGCAGGCGAACGCCGCGACTAATCCTGTTCCCATAAAAAACGTTCGGTGCGGCTATAAGCCGCGCAGCTCCCGGTCCATCTCCGCCCGCACCTGCTTCAGCGCCGCCTCATCGCCCGCCGGCGGCGCGGCGGCTGCGGACTCCTCCCCGCTCAGGGCCGCCGCCCCCTGCAGCGCGCGCTTGCGCCAGTACCGGATGGCGAAAAACACCAGCCACAGGCCCAAAGCTGCCGCCACCCACGGCATGATCCAAACCACCATGCCAAAGCCGCTGGTTGGCGGCGCCATCAAGATGCGAGAGCCGTATTTCTGCTCAAAATATTGCAGCTTGACCGCCATCCGATCGTTCCGCATCGGGCCCGTTTCCACCCACACGATGTCGGCGTCAATGGCCTTGCGGGTCGAGCACTTCATGGTCTCGCACTCGCCGCTCATCGGCGTGTCACAGCCGCAAGTGCAGCGCAGCCGGTCGGCCAGCTGGGGATAGCGGTCCGCTACCGGATCGGCCCGCAGGCTGCCGGCGCACAAGACCATGGCCAGCAGAATGAGCGCGGAGTGGCGCCAAAACCGGTTCACGCATGCACCTCCTCGACCGGCGCAGCGGCGGCCTTTGCGGCGACGCCGCCAGGCGCGCCGCCGGATGGCCGGCGGTTCGGCAGCATGGCCAGCAAGGTGCCCAGCGCCGTCACGACGGCGCCGATCCAAATCCACACCATCAGCGGGTTCCAATAGGCGTGCAAAATCGGATCGCCGCTGTTGGGGTCGTTCCCCGCGTACACCAAATACAAATCGGCCAGCGGCGTGCTGCGAATGGCGACCATGCTCTGGTCCTGATTCGAAGCCTTGTAAAACCGCCGCGCCGGATACATGGTCGTCACGTATTGCCCGCCGCGCTCGACCGCCACCTCCAGGGAATTGGACGCGTAGTTGGCGTTGTCGTTCTGCGTGTAGTTCTCGGAAACCAGCGTGTACGGGCCGATCCGCATCTGCGCGTGATAGGGCATCGCTCCTTGCGTCTGCTGGTTGAGTCCGGAACCGGCAATGCCGATGGCGATCAAAATAATGCCCACGTGGACGATGTAACCGCCGTAGCGCCGGGTGTTGCGCAGGGTGAGCTGGGTCAGCGCCGCGGGCCAGCCGCCCAAAATGCCGCCGCCGCCGCGCCGGCGGATCACCGCCGCCCCGCGGGTGAACTCCATCGCGATGGTGGTCAGCACGAATCCCGCCAAGCCGAAGCAAACGATCGGATAGGGATCCCGCACGCCGCCTAGCAGGCTCGCCGCCGCCACCAGCACGCCGACGAACGCGGGTGCGGTGAAGTTGCGCTTCAGGCTGTTGAGCGACGTTCGCCGCCACGCCAATAGCGGGCCCACGCCGGTCAAAAACAGCAAAAACAAGAACAGCGGAACGTTGATGCGGTCGAAAAACACCCGGCCGACGTCAATCTTCTGCCCTTCGATCCATTCCGAAACCACCGGAAATACCGTCCCCCACAGCACGGCGAAGGTGATCACCAGCAGGATGAAGTTGTTGAACAAAAATCCGCTCTCGCGGGAAACCGTGCTCTCCAGCGCGTTTTCACTCTTCAGGAAATCGCGGTTGCGGAAGTACGCCCAGCCGCAAACCAAGAGCGCCACGATAAAGAACGCCACGAACCAGGGCCCGATGTCGCTTTGCGCGAATGCGTGCACCGACGCCACCAGGCCCGTGCGCGTGATGAAGTCGCCGAACACCGCCAGCAGGAACGTCGCGAACACCAGCCACACGTTCCAAACCTTCAGCATGCCGCGCTTTTCCTGCATCATCACCGAATGCAAAAACGCCGTGGCCGTCAGCCAGGGCAGAAATGCGGCGTTTTCCACCGGGTCCCAGGCCCAATAGCCGCCCCAGCCGAGAACGCGGTACGCCCAGTTGCCCCCCAGCACGATGCCGATGGTCAGGAACAGCCACGCCACCATCGTCCAGCGGCGGGTCACGTGGATCCAGCGGTCGCCCGGATAGCGCTTGATCAGCGCCGCCAGGCAGAACGCGAACGGCACCGAGAAACCCACGTAGCCCAAATACAGCATCGGCGGGTGGATCACCATCTGCGCGTATTGCAGCAGCGGGTTCAGGCCGTTTCCGTCGGGGGGCGTCGCGACCGGCAAGGTCACGAACGGTGAAGCGGCGAAGTTATTCAGCAGCAGAAAAAAACATTCGATCGCGCCGAGAATGACCGCGGCCAAGGGCATCAAGTTGCGATGCGCCAAACGCGGGCTGAGGGCTTCTTCCTCATCCGTGGCGGCGCGGGTAGCCGGCACGGCCAGCGCCGCGGCCCCGGCGCCCGCCGTAGCCGCCGCAAGATTCCCGGGAGCGGTGGCTTCCGCGATCCCTCGCGCCTTGCGGCGTGCGCCCAATAGCGCGATAAAGGCGTAGCCCGACAGCAGCCAGGTCCAGAACAGCAGCGAGCCTTCCTGTCCGGACCAGAGGACGGCAATCTTGTAATAGAACGGCAGCGCCCGGTTGCTATGCTCCGCGACGTAGGCGATGGTGAAGTCGTTGCGCAGAATCAGGCCAACGAGGCAAAACACCGCCACCGTCACCACCGGGAACACCGCCATCGCGGCACGCTGCGCGCTGGCGATCAGGCGGGTATCGCGCCGCGCCAGGCCAAAAATGCCGGCCAGCACTCCATACCCGGCTAATACCAACGCCAGCAGGATCGCAAACGAACCAAAGAGCTGCATGAAAGAACGGCGCCGCCGCGCCCAGCGAGCAGCGTACCCTTCATTTAACCACGATCACGCCGCGGCGCCGCGGGAACGCGCCTGCCAATTCGCGGCCAACGTAAGCCAACGCCCAATCCGCTGCACGGCGGCGGGCCAACCTAGCTGCACGGCGGCGGGCCAACCTAGCCGCGCGGCGGCGGTCCAACGAAGATCGGCTCCGGTTGCAGGCGAATGCCAAACTTCGCCTCCACGGCGGCCTGAATTTCTCCTTGCAGGGCAAAGACGTCGGTCGCGCGTGCGCCTCCGTAGTTGACCAGCGCCAAGGTGTGCTGGGGCGAAAGCCCGGCTGGACCGGGCTGCCCGTGCACGAGCGGGCGGAAGCCTTTGGCGAAACCCGCCTTTTCGATCAGCCATGCGGCCGAGGTCTTGGTCTGGCCGTCCGGACCGGCGAACAGCGGCAAATGGCCGCCGCGCGGAAGATCGGCCAAATGCGCCAGGGCCTCATACTGCTCGGCGGTCAGCACCGGATTCTTGAAGTACGATCCCGCGCTGCCCCATGGCGCTCCACCCGGCTCAATGACCATGCCTTTGCCGCGGCGGACGGCAAGCACGGTCTCGCGCACCTGCGCCAGCGACGGCTGCGCCGCGCCCAACCGTTTTTGCAGGTCGGGATAGCGCACCACCGGCGCGCCGCCGGGCCGCAAGGCGAAGCGCACGCTGCTGACCACATACCGGCCTCCGTCGCTGCCGTTGAAGCGGCTGGAGCGATAGGCGAAACGGCAATCTCCCCGCCCCAGCTCGACGAATTCTTTTGCCTGCCGGTCCCAAGCGCGCACGGCGGTAATGGTCTCCGCCACTTCCTGACCGTAGGCGCCGACGTTTTGAATCGGCGTGCCGCCGGTTGAGCCCGGAATGCCGCTCAGGCATTCCAACCCCGCCAAATCCTGCTGCACGCACCAGGCGACGAACCCATCCCAGGTCTCGCCCGCGCCTACTTCTACCTCCGAGCCGGATCGCTGCCGGCCAACGATACGCATCGCTAGCACCAATCCGGGAAAACCGGCATCGGAAACCAGGACGTTGCTGCCACCGCCGAGCACAAACACCGGCAGCTGTTGCCGCTCCGCAAACTCTAGCGCCGGCGGGATCTGCCCTTCCTCCGTAATGGCGCAAAAATGCCGCGCGGCGCCACCGATCTGAAACGTGGTCAGCGGTGCTAAGGCTACGTTCGCCTTGACTGCAATCTTCACCGCTGCTCCCGCCGGCTTCATCCCTATCAGCATACCCGGCCAGTTGCGGGACACGAATGTCGGAAACCATTCCCGCAAATGCCCCGCGACGCTTCCCATGCCGGGCGGACCCGCACGTCCCGCTAGCGGGTAGCCCCTGCCTGTGGGAATTTACGTTTTCCCGCACTGGGCTTAAATGACAGGACGATGACGCCTGTGCAAAACGGCCAAAAGGTGCGTTTTTGTTGACCCACCGGACGGGTGACTGCGGAGTAAACCGGGTATCGGCGACTAAACCATTTGATTTCTGTGTCTTGTAGCCGCCTGCCGCCGGACGTCCGACGCCTGGTAAAAACGTCCATTTGGCGCGAATTTGCCCCGCAATTGGGCCAGTTTTCAACCAGATTTCCACAGACCGGCGGATCCCAGTTGCCTACTCGCAACGCAGGGATTCCGCCGGATCCACGCGGGCGGCGCGCCGCGCCGGCAGGTAGCACGCCCCGGCGGCGACCGCCGCAAGCACGGCCACGGCGGCAAGAAACACGGCCGGATCGCCGGGGTGAACGTCGAACAATTGGCCGGCGAGGAGGCGGGATGCGAACCAGGCGCCCACGACCCCTCCCGCCAGCCCGATGGCGCAGGGCCAAAGCCCCTGGCGCAAAACCCAGGCTACGGCCTCGCGCCGCTGCGCGCCCAAGGCCAGGCGGAGGCCGATCTCCCGCCGTCGCTGCGCCACCGCATAAGCGACTACGGCGTAGAGCCCGAGCCCGGTCAGCAACAGCGCCAGCCCCGCGAACGCCAGCGCTGCCTCCGCCATTTGCCGCTGGCTGGAAAAGGCTTGTTGGTAGTTGTGGTCGAGCTTGTGCAGGTAGAACAGCGCCTGCGTCGGAACCGCCGCGTGCGCCGCGGCGCGAACGGCGGGAACCAACGCGACGGGATTACCACGCACCCGAAGAAAGACCCACTGCGCCCCGGACGCCGCCTGCGCCAGCGGCAAATACAAGATGGCGTGCGGCCGCCCTCCCGTAAGCGTATGCTCCTTGACGTTGGCAACCACGCCCACCACCCTCCATAGGTGCTGGCTGCCGCCGGTTACGCCGGTCACCTGCGGGTCCAAGGTCTCTCCCACGGGATTGCGGTCACCGAAAAATAGCCGTGCCGCAGCCTGGTTGACAACGAGAGCCAGGGGCGCTGTGGCGTTGTCACGGTAGCCGAGCCGCCGCCCGCGCAGCAGCGGGATGCACAGCGTGCGGAAATAGCCCGGGGTGACGACAACGTCTTCCACCCCGATCTCGCGTGCGCCCAAGCTGCGCCCGTTCACGTTGTTGACCGCCGTGCGGACCTGACCACCCAGCAGCGGCCCGCTGTTGCCGCCGCCCACCGCGACCACGCCCGGCAAGTGGCGCAGCTTCGCCTCTAGGGATTCAAACAACCGCGCCGCGCGGGCGCGGGGATAATGGTCGGGGGCGGACAGGGCGAACGTCAGGACGCCATGTGGGTCGAAGTTCAGGCGTACATGCTCGATCGCCAATAGGCTGCGGGCGAGCAGCGCGGCGGAAATCAGCAAAACCGTGGCCAGGGCCACTTCGGCCGCCACCAGTGCCCGCCGGGCACGGCCTTCAGCGGGCCCGCGACCGCTCTGCGCTCCGCCGCTTTTCAGCGCGGCCAATACGCCGCTCCGCGCGGCGAAAATCGCCGGCGCCAGCGCAATTAGGACCGCCGCAACGGCCGCCGCGCCAACCGCGAACCCGATGACCTGCCAGCCCGCCCGCAGTGCGTAGAACCCGCGCAAGCCCATCGCGGCGGATAGAGCGCGGGTGCTCCCAGCGACCAGCAGCAAGCCCAGCCCGGCGCCCAGCAGCGCCAGCACCAGAGCCTCGGTAGCCACCTGCGCCGCCAGCCGCCCCCGCCCGGCGCCGATCGCGCTGCAGATGCCAGCCTCCCGCCGCCTCGCCGCCGCCCGGCTCAGCCACAATCCGCCCACGCTAGCGCTCGCGGCGAGGAGCAGCAGCCCGCCAAGCACCGACAGGATCGAGACCACCGGTCGCAGGCCGGCCGTATCGAACGACTGCCATGGCGTGACCATCGCGCCCGTGTACTCATCGCCCTTAGGGTGGGTCCGCCGCATCATCGCCGCAACGCGGTCCATGTCCTCACGGGCCGCCGCCAGCGTTACGCCCGGGCGCAGGCGGGCGACAGTTTGCAAAAAGGCATATCCGCGCCGGGTAGCGATCGGCCGGCCCGCGTTCTCCCACAACTCCGCCGTGGTTACCCAGACCTGGTCGGGGGCCCCTGGCGGCAAAACGAAACCGCGCGGCATGACCCCAATGACCGTATAGGCCCGGCTGTCCAGCCGGATGACGCGGCCGACCACCGTGCGGCTGCCGCCGAATTGTGACCGCCAAAAGCCGTAGCTGAGGATGACGGGGCCCGTGCCTGCGTCCGCACCGGGACGATTTTCGCCCGCGCGGAACGTGCGTCCCAGCAACGGCCGCACCCCCAGCATGCGGAACGCCCCGGTGGATACCAGATGTCCTCGTACCGGCACGGGGGCCGACGAGGTGGCGAGCGAGAAGGTCACGCCGCTCAGCACCGAAATGTCGCTGAAGCTGTGATTCCACCGCCGCCACTCGCGGAAATCAGGATAGGAAACCGGGCCCGTGTTGCCCGGCGTCCCGTAGTCGTCCCAAACCTGCACGAGGCGATTCGGCCGCCGGTAGGGATAGGGCCGCAACACCAACGCCCGGGCCACGCCAAAGATCGCCGAATTGGCGGCGATAGCCAATCCGAGAAGGCTAATCACGGCTACGGCGAAGCCCGGATGCCGCCGCATCTGCCGGCCCGTGTAGCGGATTTCCCCGAGTCGCGCATCCAGCCAATGCCAGGCCCAGCGCTCACGGCAGGCTTCCTGGACTTGCTGCAACCCTCCCAGGTCGGCCAACGCGCGCCGGCGCGCTTCCGCCCGGCTGAGCCCGCCGCGCAGATGGTCGGCGACGGCAGCCTCCATGTGCGCCGCCATCTCCTCGGCCCATTCGCGCTCGCGCCGCCGGGCTTGCCCCAGCCCCCGCAGCCGCGCCCACAAACGCCGCAGCCGCCGCATCTCATTCCGCCTTTTCCGGCGCCGGAGCGGCGAGAAACCGGGCCAGCATATCCGCGTCCCGCTCCCAGGCGCGCGTTTCACGCGCCAGCGTCTTGCCGCCGGCGGCGGTCAGGCTATAAAACTTGGCGCGGCGGTTGTTCTCCGACATGCCCCACCGCGCGGCAATCGCGCCCTCCTGCTCCAGCTTGATCAGCGCCGGATACAGCGTCCCGTAGTTCAGCAGCACCCGCGGCCCGCCGCGCTGCCGGCTTACCTGCTCGATCCGCCGCGCGATGCCGTAGCCGTGCATTGGCCCCAGCATCTCCAGCGTCTTCAAAACCATCAGCGCCAATGTGCCCTGGCGAAACTCCGCCTCCCCGCCCATGCGCCCTGCCCTCCTCCTATGGGATTCGCATAGGATTCTGCCACGCTCCGGGCGGATTGGCAAGCGGACGGCGGCGGCTAGCCCCGCCCGGACCTCGGTCGGACCAAGCTCCCGCGACGCTACGCCGTTTGGCGCTTTGCGCTGACGCAATTCGCCGAGGCCGCGCCCCTTTGCCCGGGGGCGAAATGGGCTCGGGAAGGCCGCGGCTCGCCCGAGCAAGGGGAGCGGCGCGGTCCCAGGGACGAATCAGCGGGGCAGCGCGCCGCGCCAGACGACCGTCGGGCTGGACCCGCGCGCGGTCCGGCTGGGAGCGTAAGCGGGACACCACGCCGTGCCATGTTGTGCCGGACGCCCCGCCAGCGGCGGGGATGGGCCCGCGCCCATCCATTGGCCGGTTCGGCGACATGGCGCGCTGCGGCAAAAGCTGGGATGCTGGGAGCTATCCGCGCCTGTCATGCCTGACTACGGATTGCCCGCGCAATCTTCTCCGCCAATGCCCAGCTTCATGGGCACCGGCGGCGCCTCGCTCCTCCGTCAGCCCGGCGTGCAGGCGATGGCCGCGGGCCTGGTGGCGGCGAATGCCCTAGCCTGGCTCTGGGCGGGGCTGGCGTTCCACGCCGCGCCCGTGCTGCTGGGCGCGGCGGCGTTGGCCTACACCCTGGGCCTGCGGCACGGCATGGACGCCGACCATTTGGCCGCCATTGATAATGTCACCCGCAAGCTCATGCAGGACGGCCAGCGCCCCGTGGCCGTCGGGCTGTGGTTTTCCCTGGGCCATTCGAGCGTGGTCGTCCTTGCGACCGCCGCACTGGCGTTGGCAGCCGGCGTTTTTCAGCGCCAACTGGCGGCCTGGCGGCTCATTGGCGGGCTTGCCGGAGCGGCGATTTCGGCGCTCTTCCTGTTCGCCATCGCTATCGCCAATGTATTCATTCTCCGTGCCACCTATCGCGCCTTCCGCCGCGCCCTGCGTGGGGAAGCGCCGGGGCCGGATCTCTTGGCCCAGCTCAGCGCCGGCCGCGGCCTCCGCTCGCGTATGTTCGCCCCGCTGTTCGGTTTCATTGCCCATAGCCGGCGCATGTATTGGCTCGGGCTGCTGTTCGGCCTCGGCTTCGACACCGCTTCGGAAATCGCCCTGCTGGCCCTCTCCGCCGCCGAAGCCGCCAAGGGCCTGCCCTTCTGGGCGCTCCTCGCCTTCCCCGCCCTGTTCACCGCCGGCATGGCGCTGGTGGATACGGCCGACGGCATTCTCATGCTCGGCGCCTATGCCTGGGCCTTCACCCGCCCCATTCGCAAGCTCTACTACAACGTGACCGTAACCGCCATCTCCGTCCTGGTCGCGCTGGCGGTGGGTGCGATCGAGGTGCTGGGCATGTGGGCGGCGGCGCAACCGCGTGGCGGTTGGCCGTGGGTGCGCGCTTTGAACCAGCACTTCGCCGCGCTGGGAATAATGATCGTCGCCATCTTCATCGCCAGTTGGCTATTGGCCGTCGCGCTTTATCGCTGGCGCGGCTGGGACCGCCTGGCGCCGGCTCCCGAAGAGTAACGAAACGTGTACCGCATTGGCGTCTGCGTAACTGAAGCGGAGCCGCTGGTGTATTTTGGATGAATGTTTCATTCATTTATTCGCATAAAATCGCATTTTTCAGCTATTATTGTCATACCGCTCGTCCTCAGCGCCCTCGCCACGGCGCAAAACGCCGCCAGCACGGCGGCGGCATCCCAGCCGCATTGGATCACGCCGCTGGTCACGTTCACGCCGCTGCTCGAGCAGGAATATCGCTTCGATTTCGAGGCCGACTCCGTCGCCTCTGGCTCGGTGCAAGACTACGGTGGCGGCAAGGGCCTGGAACTGATTCCCTGGGCACGCACCGAAGTGGTGATCGACATACCCGGATACCAGACCGCGAGCTCGCCCGGGCAGCCCACCGGATGGGGGGACCTGGGCGCCGCGATCAAGTTCCGCCTCACGGCGGCGCCGCCCGGTCGGGGCAACTACGTTGCGACCGTTTTTTTATCGGCGACGGCGCCGACCGGCAGGGCGGGACTAGGGCCCGGCGTCGCCAGCTTCACGCCCGGTATTGGTCTGGGCAAGGGATGGCGGCGATGGGACGTCCAGACCACCATCGCCGCTACTTATTTTCACGGCCGCGCCGGCACGCTGGGGACACCCGTCGCCTGGAACACGGCGCTGCAATACCATGCCGGTCGCTATGCCTGGCCGCAGATGGAATTCAGCCCGCAGTGGTGGGCCGGCGGCTTGCGCCAGGGCCAGGTGCAGATGGTGCTGACCCCTGGGGTGGTCTTCGGCAAATTTCCGCTGGCGGGGCGCTTGGGTCTGACCTTGGGCATCGGCGAGGAATTCGCCACCACCCCCGTAGCCCCGTTCCGCCGGCGCTTTATTTTCAGCCTGCGCCTGCCGTTTTAGCCGTCAGCGCCCGCCCTTGTTGGCCGCGAGGACGCGCAGATAAAGACGGACGTTATGGTCCTGGCCCGCCAGGGTCCGGGCGAAGCGGTGGCCGCCGTGCCCATTGCTGACGAAATACAAATAAGGCGTGGCGGCGGGATGGCTGGCCGCCCGCATCGCGGCCAGACCCGGATTGGCGATCGGACCGGGCGGCAGCCCCACATGGGTGTAGGTGTTGTAGGGGGAAACGAAGTGCAAATCGGCGGTAGTCAGCGGCCCGCCGGGTCGCCCGGCGATTTCATCCGCATAGATGACCGTGGGATCGGATTGCAGCGGCAAATGACCATCGAGGCGGTTGTAAAAAACCCCCGCAATCACCGCCCGCTCGCTGGGGAGGGCGGTCTCCTTTTCCACCAATGACGCGACCGTCAGCCATTCGTGGAAGCTGATCAGCTGTCCGTGCGGATCGCGCAGACCCGGCCGCCATCCGGCATGGGGCAGCGCCTGGCGAAAACGCCCCACCATGGTCGCGGCGATGGCCCGCGCGGAGGTGCCGGGTGCGATGCTGTAGGTGGCGGGAAATAAATACCCTTCCAGCGAAACCGCCTCTGGATCCAGGCGGCGCGCCAGCGCGGGATTGGCGGTGACCGCCAAAAATGCCGCGCCGGACGCGATGTGCCCGCGGCGCAGCTGGTGGGCGATTGCAAAGCGGTCGAAGCCCTCCGGAACGACGAAACTGTAGGCAAAGATCCGGCCCTGGGCCAGCCGATCGAATACCGCCGGCAACGAATTGGCGCCGGCAAAGCGATACGCTCCCGCCTTCAGCGTCACCCCGGGATGAACCAGCGCCCAGGCGGTAAAAACCACCGCGCTGCGCACCACGCCAGCCCCGGCCAAATGCTCGGCGATGCTCCAGCGGCTGGAATGCTCCGGAATCTCCACCACCACCGGATGGTGGAAGCCGGCATACGGGACCGCGACGTCGAAGACGATTAGGGCCAGCACCGCCAGTGCGCCTAGCGCCAACCAGCGCACCCGTCTCCAGCGCGACCCGCGGCCGGGCCGCGCGCTAACCCCTGTCCGCCGCACGATTTGCCCCCGTTCAGAGTACCCCTCGCTGCGCGCGGAGCTTCGCCCCGCGCCGGTTGAGCCCCGCCGCTGCACGCTCTATTATCCCCGTTCGCTCTCGCGCCCAGCCACCGGCCGAAAGGCCAGCGGTAGCTGGCCCGCCACTGCCCCGGCCAACGCCCCAGTCGCCGTCGGGCAGCCTTCCGCCGGCACTCGCCGCTCCAATCGCCTTGGGACCGGATATCGTCACGCCGCTTGGGACCGGATATCGTCACGCCGCGACGAATTGTGTATTTCGGGATCTCGCCGCCCGGCATCCAGAATGCATCTACTCTGGCGATGGCTCCAGCAAGCATCGCCCCCGCGCTCTCGCCGCCGCGGCGCGGCCGCCCAACTCCGGACACGGCCACCGCTCGCGGCGCGGCTTCGCTGGGCACCGGCTCGGTCGCCCTCGCCGCCGCGCCAAATGGCTGCCATCCCCCGCCCGCCGGGCAACCGTGGCTCGAGCTGCGCTGTGCGTGCGGCCGCACGCTGCGCGCCCAGCCGAGCCGCGACGCGGGGAACATCTCCTGCGAGTGCGGCAACGTTTTGGCCGCTTGCCGCCACGGACTGGCCGACTTTGCGCCGGCCATCGCCGCATCCCACCCAGCCCCCCTCTGGTGGCCCCACCTGTTGGCGGAGGCGCGGCGAACCCACTGGCGGCAGGCTGCGGAGCGTTGCCTGCCCCCGCCGCTGCGTGACGATGCCTGCCATCCCAACCGCGCCGCCTGTGGCAATTTGCTGCCCTTGCCCCCAGGAGCGCGCGTACTGGTCCTCGCCGCCGGACTGGGCGGCATCGCCGCGCCTCTGGCCCGCCAATTCTCCGTGGTGGCGGTGGAGGCTGCGCCCGAGCCGGCGGCGTTTCTTGCCCTCCGCGCGCGCCAAGACGGCCTGGATCGCCTGCTCGTGCTCCGGGCCGACTGGCAGCGCTTGCGCTTGCAGCCAGGGCAATTCGACGCGATCATCGCGTCCTCATGGGAGATGGCGCCGGCGCCGCCCAACGGCTCGGATCGGCCGCGCCCGACACCCTTGGCCTGGCTATGTGCCGCCCGAAATTTGCTCGCGCCCGCAGGCATCCTCTACCTGGCCGCCCCCAATCACTGGGTCTTACGCCGGCGGCGAGGACCGAATCACGTCCGTGCCTGCGAGCCCCCGCGCCCTATCCGCGCCCATTCCTATTTCGGTTATCGGCGACTATTTCGCCGCGCCGGCTTGCGCCTCCAGACCGCCTACCTCTGCCTGCCAAACCATCGCTGCGCGCTGGAGATGGTGCCGCGGCATCCCGCGGCGCTCGCGTTCCGTGCCCGGCACCAGCCCTGGCAGGCCCATCGCCCCTTGCGCGCTTGGCTGCACCGGATTTGCGCTCGCACCTGGCTTTGGCCCACCTTGGGCGGCGACTTTGCCTTCTTGCTGGTCGCGGCGCCACCACGTCCCGTTCGCGGCGCGGCCGGGGGGGTGCCGCCGTCCCCGCCGGTTGCCGCCTCCTCCCATCCTCCGCCAATCCCCCTCAGCCGCGCGGCTTTCCCTGCCCCGAATGCGCCGGATTCCGCCGCCTAGCGCCGACGCGTTGCACAGACGCCATGCATGAATTGGTCCGAGAATATTGGGCGCGAACGCCGCGGCGGGAGGCGCTGGCGCGGCTGCAATCGGCGCCGCACACCACCCTTCTCGCCTGCTTCGCCGCCGGCCAGCGGCATCCCGCCTGGGTCGCCAAGCTGGCGTGTGATGAGCCCCGCCGCGCCGCCTTGCACCGCGAGCACGCCGTCCTGCGCCGCTTGCACTCCCATGCCCTGGAGTTGGGCGCGCCGCGGGCATTGGCCTGGGACGACAGCGGCCGCGAAGCCTGCCTCATCCTTTCCGGCTTGCCCGGCGCCATCCCGCCCTGGCAGTGCGGACCCGGTCGCCTTGGATCCGCGTCCGTGCGCCTGCTGCATCATGCCAGCCATTG
>DAHUYO010000027.1 GCA_027315185.1 Acidobacteriota bacterium | reverse complement strand
AGCGACTACTTCGCTCCTCCCCACGCGGAGATCGCCCTCTATCGCTTCCCTTCCCTGTTTTATCCCATCGCGGCGATCGTCGCACTCGCGCTGCAAGCCTATCTGCCGCTGTTGTTTCATGCCGCCGTCTACCTCGACCTGCCCCTGTTCGTCGTCGTCTATTACGGCCTTTGCGCCCGCAACGCCACCGGCGCGGTCGTCGCCGGCGCCACGATGGGATTGCTGCAAGACGGCGTTTCCCACCTGGCGCTGGGCCTGAACGGAATCGCCGAAACCTTGGCCGGCTTCATCGCCGCCGGCATCGGCGGCCGCCTGGACAGTGATAACGCCGGCGTCCGCTTCCTGGTCGTCGCCGGGCTGTACGCCATGAACGTCGCCCTGATCTTCCTGATGGAGCGCTATCTGATGGCGCGCATGGTTCCCTGGTGGGGCGGCCGGCTGGCGCTAGCCGCCGCGTTCAACGGCGCCGCCGCGGTGCCCGTGTTCCGCCTGCTCGACCGCTTCCGCCAGGCACGCTAACGCATGGCCATTCGCTATCATTCCGACGACGTCCTGCCCGGCAGCCGCATCCGCGTGGTGCAGTTTCTGTTAGCCGCGGCGTTTCTAGTGCTGGTCCTGGCGCTGTGGCAGTTGCAGATTCTCCACCAGCGCCACTGGAAGCAACTAGCGCGGGACAACCGCGTTCGCACCGAGCCGATTCCCGCGCCCCGCGGCCGCATTTTGGACCGCCGCGGCCGCGTACTCGTCGGCAATTACGCCTCCTTCAGCGCCCTGTTGGTGCGCCAGGAGGAACCGCATTGGCGCGCCGATCTGCCCGCCATCGCCGCCGGTCTGCACCTCGATTTGGCCCAACTGCAGCAGCGTCTCCGCCGCCAGGAAAGCACCCCGACCTACCAGCCCATCCTGCTGAAGGACAACATTACCCCCGCCGACGTCGCCTTCATTGATTCGCATCGCGACCAGTTCCCCGAACTCGAGACCATGACCATCAGCCGCCGTCTCTATCCCAGCGACGGCTACGCGGCCCAGGTGCTGGGGTATGTGGGCGAGGCGACCCCCGCTGACATGGCCCATTACCATGTCGCCGCCGGCACCCTGGTGGGCAAGAGCGGGCTGGAGGCGTATTACAACAAATGGCTCATGGGCAAGGATGGGCTGCGCCGCGTCATGGTGAACAGCCGCGGTCAGGTCATGGGTCATCTGCCCGGCGTCCCGCCCACGCCGGGCCATGATCTGCGCACGACGCTGGACGCCACGCTGCAAAACGCCGCCGAAGAGGCCATGGGCGACCGCCCCGGCGCCGTCGTCGCGTTGAACCCGCAAAATGGCCAGGTTCTGGCCATGGTCAGCACGCCGGCATATAACGCCAACGATTTCACCTTCGGCATCACCGAAAAGGAGTGGCGAGCGCTGCTCGACAATCCCGACCACCCCTTGCTGAACAAAGCCATCCAGGCCGAACTCGCTCCTGGCTCGATGTTCAAAATCATCGTGGCGGTGGCGGGACTGGAGGAAGGGATCGCCCAACACCAAGTCGTGGACTGCAAGGGCGGCGCCACATTTTATGGCCACTACTACAAATGCTGGGTTCCGACCGGCCACGGCATCACCAACCTCGCCAAGGCCCTGACCCAGTCCTGTGACGTTTTCTTTTACACCCTGGGCAACAAGCTTGGCATCCAAACCATCGCCCATTACGCCAAGGCCCTGGGCCTGGGCCGGCGCACCGGCGTTGACTTGCCGGGCGAGGAACCCGGTCTGATCCCCACGCCCGCCTGGAAGCAGCGCCGTTTCCACCAACCTTGGTGGAATGGCCAAACCATTATCGTCTCCATCGGCCAAGGGCCGATCGAAACCACGCCGCTGCAAATCGCCCATACCATCGGCGGCATCGCCATCGGCGGCACGTTCATGCGCCCGCATTTGGCATTCAATGGTGAAGTGCCCGCCGCCGATCACCCCCCCAATCACGCGCCCAAGGAGTTCACCTTCCCGCTTTCCGCCCAAGTCGTCAGCGCCGTGGACGCCGGCCTGCGCGGCGTGGTCTTGCCCGGCGGCACCGCCGCCACCGCGGAAATTCCGGGACTGGATTGGGGCGGGAAAACCGGCACCGCGCAAACCGTTTCCGACACCACCTTCAAGCACCTGGGCCGCAAGCTGCGCCGGCGCTTCATGGACAACGCCTGGTTCGTCGCCCTCTACCCCTTGCAGAATCCCACCCTTGCCATCTGCGTCCTGTATCAGCATGGGTCCGAGAGTTATTACGCCGCCAACATCGCCTCCCAAGTGGTTGCGGCCTACGCTCGGGAGCGGCGGAAGCGCCAAAACACCATCGCGGCGCGCCTGCGGCACGCCCTCGGCGCCACCCCGCGCCACTGGGCGCTGGTGGCCCCGCCCCCGCCGCCGGCGCGCCGCTCCGCCCCTTCTCAGCCATGAGCCGCTGGCGCGACCTCGACTGGATCGCTCTCGGCCTGGCGCTGCTGATTGCCTGCATCGGCATTCTGGAAATTCATGGCGCCACGGTGGGCACCAAATTCGCCGGCATTTACGTCAAGCAAATCTACTTCCTGGTTGCCGGGGTCGTTCTCCTCTTCGTCGTCAGCCGCATTGATTACCAGTTGCTGCTGGACGCCGCTCCATGGCTCTACCTGCTCTCGGTCGGCGCCCTCGGCTTGGTGCTCGTCGTCGGCCGCGCCATCTTCCATTCCCGCCGCTGGATCCCCCTCGGGCCCTTGCACCTGCAAGTCTCCGAGCTGGTGAAACTGGTTATAATTGTCGTGGTGGCAAGGTATTTCGCGGGTACGCGGAACGCCTTGCCAGGGTTCCGTGACGCCATTCGCATCGGCCTGCTGGTCGGAGTGCCCATGCTTTTGGTCCTGGCGGAACCGGATCTGGGTACCGCGCTCACCTATCTGCCGGTCGCCGCGATGGGTTTGTGGTTAGGGGGCCTGCGGTGGCGCCATTTCGCCATCCTCGGCCTCCTGGGGCTCATGGTCCTGCCTTTGGCCTGGCGCCATATGCACCCCTATCAAAAGGCACGCTTGGAAAGTTTTCTTCGCCCCCAGGCCGACCCCTTGGGAACCGGCTACCAACTGCTGCAATCCAAGATCGCGGTGGGTTCGGGCGGCCTATGGGGAACCGGCGCCGCGCACGGATCGCAAACCCGCGGAGCGTTTCTGCCCGTGCCGCAGACGGATTTTATTTTCGCCGCCTACGCCGAACAGTATGGCTTTCTCGGCGGCATCGCTTTATTGTTTCTGTACCTGCTGCTTCTGATGCGGTTGATTCAGGATGCGCAGTCCGCTCCGGATCGTGGCGGCGGATTGTTGATTATGGGAGTCGTCGCGGTACTGGCGTTCCATGTCCTGGTGAACGTGGGCATGGCCGTCGGCGTGATGCCGGTCACCGGCATCCCGCTGCCCCTGATGAGTTCGGGAGGGTCGTCGTTATTGTTCACCTTTGCGGCCTTGGGCGTGGCCATGAACGTCCGGATGAGCCGCTTCGTGAATTCGTAGCATTGGCGTGGATGTACCCGCCGCCGCGGCGCGCGGCGGGCGACAACAAGTTTGCGAACGCCCGCAAGGGCGGAGAGCCAGACCGGGATACGGCGGGGCGGCGATGCCGCCGGCCATGGGACGGTCCGTGGGCTCGCATGAGGGTTCGGCTGAAAATCCGCATCCGCAACCACCGCCCTTGGGCATCGCGGTTGTGCGATCGTCGCGCCTCATGTCCTCTCCGCTCTCCCGGGCATGGGAGAGGTAATGAACAAAGAACTGTACATTTCCGCCAACCCGCATGAGACGCGGATTGCGCTCAGCGAGGATGGCGAACTCACCGAGGTCTATTACGAGCGGGAGCGCGAATATTCGCTAGCCGGCAGCATCTACAAGGGGCGCGTCACGCGCGTCCTGCCCGGCATGCAAAGCGCCTTCGTGGACATCGGCCTGGAACGCGACGCGTTCCTCTACGTCTCCGATTTCTTCGAGGACATGGAGGAATTCGACCAGCTCGCCGAGGGCGGCGCTCCCGTTCCCAGCCGCCGCCCCACCCCGCCCGCCGAAAATGCAACCGCGGCGCCGGCCGCGGAGGGCGGATCGGCGCCACCGGCCGAAGCGGGGGGCGACGCCGCCGCGCCGGCGCACCGCGAAGGCCGCCGCCGCCGCGGCCGCCGCGGCCGCGGCCGGCATCGCGAGCAGGGCGGCATTCCCGATTCCAAGTTCGCCAGCACCGCCGCGCCGGACGCCGAAGCCTCCGGCGACACATCCCCGGAAGCCGCCGCCGCGCCGGCTACCCCGACGGAGCGCGCCGCCAGCCCCGAGCCGATTCCCGCCGCCGTCCCGGCGCCGATCCACGCGCCCAGCCGGCAGCCGTCAGCGCCGCCATCCCATGCCCGCCCGTCGCGGGAAGCCTATCCGTTCACTCTTCCCGGTGAATCCTTGGCCAAGTATCGCCACGCCCCGGCGCCCGCCGCCGAAGCGGGCGAGAGCGAGCCCAGCGAGCCCGAGCAAGAAGCCGAAGCCGGGCAGGAATTCGACCGCTCTCGCATCCAACCCGATTCGCCCCGCGAAATCAATGCCGCCCAGCGGCTCGAACGCTCCGCCGAAGAGGACATCTCCCGCGCCGCCGAATCCGCCGTGCGCTCGGATTCCGAACCCTCCGCCGCTTCCACCAAGGATGACGGCGTCAGCGCCCAGCCCGCCCCCGCGGCCGGTGAGACCGAGGCGGCGGACGCCGGCGCCGGCGGGGACGCCGAAAGCGAAGCCGCGTCCGGCCACGCGGAACTGCGCCCGCCGGCGGAAACCGCCCGCTTCGAAGCCCGTGCCGGCCGCCGCCGGCGCGGCGGCCGCGGCCGCGCGCCCCGCCGCCTTCCCGACAGCGCCGGCGACAACGCCGCCGAGCCCGCCCTGAACGGCGCCGCCGGCGACGGCGAGCGCGCCCACGGTCCCAAACTGATCAACGAAATGCTCCACAGCGGCCAAGAGATCCTGGTGCAAATCGCCAAGGAACCCTTGGGCACCAAGGGCGCGCGCATCACCAGCCATCTGGCTCTGCCCGGCCGCTATTTGGTCTACATGCCCACCGTCCGCCACATCGGCGTCTCCCGCAAGATCGCTTCCGACGAAGAGCGCGCCCGCCTGAAACGGCTGTTACTGGAAAACACCCAAGACCTGCCCGGCGGCTTCATCGTCCGCACCGCGGGCCAAAGCGCCAGCGATGAGGACCTGATCGCCGACATCCGTTTCCTCAGCCATCTGTGGAACGATATCCGCCAGCACTTTGATCACGCCAAGGCGCCCGCCCTGTTGCATCACGACCTCGGGCTGGTCGAGCGCACGTTGCGCGATCAGCTCTCCAGCGATTTCACCCACATCTGGATTGACTCCGAGGACCAGTATCAGGCCGTGGTCCGTTTCGTCGGCCATTTCATGCCCGACCTCGCCTCCCGCGTGCGCCTCTTCACGCGCGACGAGCCGATCTTCGATCATTTCGGCATTCAGGAGGAGATTGACAAGGCGCTCAAGAGCAAGGTGTGGCTCAAAAGCGGCGGCTATATCGTCATCAACCAGACCGAGGCCCTGGTCGCCATTGACGTCAACACCGGCAAGTACGTCGGCAAGTCCAATCGCCTGGAAGACACGATTGTCAAAATCAACGTAGACGCCATCCGCGAAATCGTCCGCCAGATTCGCCTGCGCGACCTCGGCGGCATCATCGTCGTGGACTTCATTGACATGGACGAGCGCAAGAATCGCCAGAAGGTGATGCAGGCGCTGGAGGAAGCCATGCGCGCCGACCGCGCGCCCTCCAAGGTGCTGGCCTTCAATGATTTCGGCCTCGTCGCCTTGACCCGCAAGCGCGTCAAGCAGTCCCTGGAGCGCACCTTGGGCACTCCCTGCCCCTACTGCGCCGGCGTCGGCCTGGTCAAATCCATCACCACGGTGTGCAATGAGATTTACACCGAAGTGCGCAAGATGTCCCGCTCCATTGACCGTGACGACATGGTCTTGCGCGTGAACCCCGAGGTGGGCAAGGCCCTCAAGGCGAAAAATGCCAAGCTGCTCAATGAGCTGGAGCAGCTCACCGGCAAGATGATCGCCATTCAGGCCGATCCCATGGTCCATCAGGAGCAGTTCGAAATCTTCTAAACTCCCCAGAGCCTATGTTTATTGAGCGAGTGGAAGTCGAAAACATTCCCGCCGCCCTGGCCGCCGGCCGGGCCGTTTATGAATGGAAGACCAAGGACCCGCATCAGCTCCCGATTGTCGGGCCCGCCTATGATGACCATCCCGGCCGCAACCGCGCCAAGCGGGAAAACCGCTACGCGGAAACGCTGGAAGCAGCCCGGGCCGCGGCGGCGGGAATGCGCACCGAGATCGTCGCCGCTTTGTTCCTCACCGGCGCCTAGGCCGGACGCCGGCGCATTCATGGGACAATAATTGTTCGCCCGCCTGATGTCCTCCACCGAGACCACTCCCGCTTCGCCGCCCGCGTTTGAGCCCGTCAGTGTCGCGGCCGCCAACGCCCTCAGCGTCGCCAGTTGGCTGGTGCCCGGCCTCGGCTACCTGCTGCTGCGGAAGTGGATTCGCGGCGCGTTGATCGCCGTCAGCATCTTCGCCATGTTCTTGCTCGGGCTGGGCATGCAGGGTCAGCTTTTCGCCGTCAATGGCAAGAACCTGCTCGACATCTTGGGCTGGATCGGCGACCTGTGCAATGGCCTGCCCTATATGATCGCCCGCATGGCGGGCGGCGGCGCCGGCAACCTGTACACCGTGACCGGCGACTACGGTTCCATGTTCCTGGTCGCCTCCGGCCTGCTCAATCTTCTGGCCGCCGCCGATGTCCGCGACGTGGCGCTGGGGAGAAAGCCCTAATGGTCGCCGGCCTCTCCCTCGCCTTGCTCGCGCCTCTCGCCGTGGTGGTGATGTCCCAGTTCACCGCCGTCATCGTTTTCGCGTTGTTCGCCTCGGTGGTCTTCGCCATCACCCTGCGCGAGGAGCCTCGCGCCCAAATCCGCTACGGCGCCTTTTGCTTCGCCTGTTTCCTCATCGGCACCGTCATCGCCGGCTGGATTCTCTACTTCCTCCAGCCTCACTAGCGCCGGAGCGGATTAGCGCTTCGGGGGATGGACGGCAATGACCACTTCCCCGAAGCGGCCGCTAGGTACGGCCCGGACCATGAACCGCACCAGGTAGACAGGCCGGCGCCGGACCGTGATCCGCCCGCGCAGCCCAATGCGTCCGGAGGACCGCAAGCCGCGCCGTAGCTTCACTAAATAACCGCGCTGGCCGACAACCCGGCCGCGCGGGCCGGAAACCACCACGCCGGCGATCAGTTGGCAGGGCGACCCGTGCCGGCAGCCGGCGCCGCCCAGCGGCACACTGAACCGGTAGGCGCGGAAGCGCTGCTTGCCTTGCACCCACCATCCCCCCAAATGAACCTGCAACGGAATGCCGCTGACATCCGCCATGCTGGCTGCGCCCATTTCGAAACCCGGCCGGGGATGCTCCACGCGCAGCACCTGCGGCGCCCGGGTGATATAGCCCTGCCGAGCCTGCACCGACAACCCGGGCCGGTCCACCGCCACGCGGATGTGGTGGTAGCGCACCTCGCCGCGCGGATCGCGCGGCGGCTGGAAGCTGAGCAGGTAATAGTTGGACCATTCCCGCTGTGCCTGTCCCAGCGACTGCCACAAAAAATTGTCTCCGATCAGCGCCTTCCCGCCGGTCTTGTGCGCGGCGTCCTGCATCGCGCTCCAGCTCAGCATCTGCCCGCCGGAACGGACCGGGTTCTTTCCTTGCCCGCCGCGCGCGGAGCCCAATCCGGGGGTATTGAGCATCACGGACTGGCGCCGCCCGGGAAGGCCCGCGCGGTAGGCGGCGGGCATGGCCAGCCAGACGCCGCGCGGGTCCAGCGGGAAGAGTTCAACGTCGGCCTCGTTCAGCAGTTGATAGGTGCCGGCGTTCTCGCGCCATCTATCCTCGTTGGCCTCCGGCAGCGCCTGAAGAAGTTCGCTCGGCGACGACGAACTCCATGCCGGGTTCCAAGCCAACGGAGCCCCATCCCCGGCCCAAATTACCACCTTGCGCCCGGGTAGCGGCGATAAGGTTGCCGCCAGTTGCCGCAACACGCCATCGGTGGTTGAGATGCCAGCCCCTCGGTCCATGGCATGGATGTCTCCCCACTCCGTATTTTGCCGGCGTGGCACCCCGGAGGGGCTGGCGCCCACGGCCGAAATGCGGGGCGGCGAAAAGGCGAGATTATAATCCAGCCGCGGCCGGATCCATTGTCCCGCCGCCATCAGCAATCGTCGCCGGTTGTACGTGAATGGCTGCAACATCAGCAAGCCGTCGGACACGCCGAAAATCGCCATCGGTTGCCCCGGCCGCAGATCGCTGCGCAGGAAGCGCAGCACGCCGGCGCGCATCCACATCATGTCCTCCAGCGGCGTGTTCTGGAAGTCAATCAGCAGCACCACCCAACTCGGCGGCGTCCGATGCGGCCGGTTGGTGAACACGCCGGGAGCATGGCCGTTGACCCGCGCCCCCGCCGCGCTGCGCGCGGCATGGATCCAATCCACGCTGCGGATCCGCACCCTTTGCCCATCCACCAATAACTCGAAATCTTTCCGGCGCAGCCCGCGGACCACCTGACCCTTGCCGTTGAGCACGGTGACGGGCACCAGCACCCGCCGCACGGCGGTCCGGAACGAGGGTATCCTGCGCGGTGGCGCCTGCGCCAGCGCCAGCCCTGGAGCCAGCATCGCTAACATCGCAATGCGGCCCGCTACTCGCATAACGCGCCCAGTGTACCCCTGTTACATTGAATACAACTGAAATTCCGCTGGACATTTCGCCGCCCGGAGGCCCCGGGGCCAGCGTCGCCGCTCGTTATCCTCTCGGCGCCCGCGGCTCCGCCCACCCCGGCTCGCTCCCCGGCGGAAACGCCGCAATCGCCGTGCTAATCTGTGAAAATCCAAGGCCGACGTAGCTCAGTTGGTAGAGCGGCTGATTCGTAATCAGCAGGTCGCCGGTTCGACCCCGGCCGTCGGCTCCAGCGTTTTCAATTAGTTTCTGTCGGTCGCGCCGGGACCGGGTGTGCCGCCCGTCCCGTGTTCCCATTCCCCGCCGCTATCCTGGGCAGGCGAGCCGCCTTGCCCAGCGGCCGTCACCGCGCGCGGAGACCGGAAAATGGGGCCTCGGGGCCCCTGTTCCCGTGCGGCCCTCCCAGCTCACATGGCCGGGCCGTCTATTCGACCTGCCCCGAACGGGCCCGCAATTTCTGGACAGCGAAACGGCCACTGACGTAGAGGCGTTCGCCGAGCTGCCGGAATCGTTCGGCTTCTGCATCGGGTAAAATAACTCCGCCATGAACCTGCGGTCCTATTACCCGGATTTCGTCGCGGTGGACGGGAGCGGCGGCCATCGGCTGCTCGAAACCAAGGGTCAGGAAACGGCGGACGTGCCCCGCAAGGACGCCGCCGCCGAGCAGTGGTGCGAGAACGCGACGGCTTTGACCGGCACGCCCTGGCGCTACGCCAAAATCCCGCAAAAAGATTTCGAGGCCCTGCGCCCCTCCTGTCTTGCCGACCTGGCCGCCCTGCCCGGCGCTCGCGGGCTGGTCCCATGACGGCGGGCGGGCGCGCCACCGTCGCTGCGGCGTCCGCAGTCGGGGTGTTTTTGGCCGCGACGGCCCTCTCAACCCGCTGGCCGCGGCAGACCGAGGCTGCCGCCGCCTCGCTTAGCTTCATTGCAGCAACGGTCCTGGCGTTTGCCGCCTGGAAAGCGCTTCAGGCGAGCAAGGAGCAGGGCAGGTCGCTTGAAAAACAGGGCAGGAGCCTGGCCGAGCAGGCGGAAGCCGCCCGGGAGCAGCTCGCCGTACTTCAGGCGCGGTGGGCAGAGGAGCAGGGAGTTCATCTCGACCTATGGCCGCGTGGCGGGATCGCCGGCACCGCCCAAATCCGCCACAGTTTGACGGACGTGAGAAGCATCCAGTTCGAGCGGGCGACCCTCGAAGTTTGGAATTACGGCCGGCACGCCGTTCGCTTGGTCGGATTCGAGATTTCCGTAATGCCACCGCCTTTTGCCGCGCCCACGCACCTCCGCGACGCGGTTATTAGGGCCGAGGAGTCCGTGCGGGTGGACATCCAGAATGAGCTGCTAAACCTTTTCGGGCTGGACCCCACGGGAATGGACTGGCAAATGCTGGTGCTGATTAGCTCGCGGCCGGTGTTCGTGCGCCTCCAGCATCGCGGCGCGGACGGACGTACCGGCTGGAGTACGCCGTTCAGGTTATCCGTGACGTTTTCCGCTCATCCCGCCGCTAAATGGATCATCACGGGCGAGCTATTGGACGCCCTTGCGCCCAGCGGTCAGTCTTGAGGCCCACGGGATAAAATCCGGGCTGGGGGAGATCACATCCATCTCGGCTCGCAAGACCTGGATTCCGAGTCGTAAAGCCAATATCTTGCCGTTGCCGCCATGTCGGCGGGCCAGATTTCCGCAGTCCAACCGCCGGCAGGCTTCGCGGAGATGACGACCCTGTCTGCGTCGCTGATACACGGAAGACTCCCCATTTCCATCAGAAGACCCGCCACACCGCCCAGGCGGAAATGCAAACTTTCGAGGTGCTCTACTGGCACGCCGATCCTTACGTTTCCCGGCTGCAAGGTTACGGTCACTACGGGCCCGACACCCCGCCTCTCGACGTAGGCCAGCAGCAGGTCGCGAAGCCACTGCCCCGGTTGGTCTAGGGTGGGCCCGAGCACGCGTTTGCCGATCCACGCGGTGACGCCAAGGAAGGCCAGTGCCCCTATGCCGGACTCCGAGAGCAAAGAACGGGTAGAGACATCCAGCCCCTCTTCCGCGGGGAGCGCCCCAGCGAGGGCCCTGACCAAATCTTTGTCGCTGCCCGCACCGGGGTCTAGTGTCAACTGGAGGCGCATTTGGCCGCTTTCGATTGGCGACAACGATAGAGTTTAGCGCACCCGGCCCGATTGGCGGCGCCAATAGGGGCGACCGCCTGCTCCGCCAGAGGCCCAACCTTCCCATTTCAAGGGAGGCTTCTTGTAGGGCCGTGACGTGTCTGTGACGTTCGCCGTCCCCCGTGCTCCCCAAAGCCCAACAAAACCAACGCCACGTTTAGGCCGTGGCGGTTCCTTCCGTGCGTGCGGAAATGGGCGCAACGCGCCGGCTTTTGTTTTGGCTACTCCGCCAGCAAACCGTTAGACAGGCTCAATTCAACGTTCGCGGCGATGGGCAGCCCCTGCGTCTCAAATTAACGCCGGTTACGCCCGACCCGTTCGCGGCGGCCTAGCCCGCTGGCACCCGCCAGGCCCAAAGGACCGGGGCGTAGGCCGGTAATACCCGCGGGCGGTGCGTGCTTCGCGTCGCCCGCGCAGCGGCGGTGGGCGGGGCGCGGCCGGTTCGCCTATCATAGGCAGTGGGGGAAACGCGATGAACGCCGCGCTTGACGGGAAACTAGGCGAACTTGCCGCCCTTTGCCGCCGCTATCGCGTACGGAGGCTAGCGGTATTCGGCTCGGCGCTGGGCGCGGAGTCTCAGCCGGGCCGGAGCGACGTGGACTTGTTGGTCGAGTTCGAGCCGATGCCCGCCACCGAACATGCCCATGCTTATTTTGGGTTGGCGGCGGCGCTGGAAGAACTGCTCGGCGCACGGGTGGACCTGGCTGAGGCGTCGGCGATCCGCAATCCCTATATCCGCCGCGAAATCCTGGCAACGCAGCAACCCATCTTTGCAGCCTGACCATGCCGCGTGACCTTCGCGCCTATGTTTGGGATGCGGCCGAGGCCGTCCGCCTTCTCATTGCTTTTACGCAGGGCACAACGCTTGAAGAATATCGCGGCGACCCATTGCTGCGCTCGGCAGTGGAGCGGCAGTTCGAGATCGTTGGCGAGGCGCTGCGGCAGGCATCTGCTCGGTTTCCTGAAACCAGGAGCCGCATCACCAATTGCCGCGAAATCATCGGGTTTCGCGACCGGCTCATCCACGGATACAGCGCCGTGTCCCACGAGGTGGTTTGGGGCGTCATTCAAGGCGATCTGCCGAGGCTGTGCGCCGAAATCGAGCAGTGGCTTGCGGACTTGGGCTGAGCGACCGCTCCGCCGACCCGCCGCGCCCTCGCCTGTCGCAGCGGATTGTGGCGTGTTTGTGGCGTTCGCGTTCCCCCGTCCTCCCCAAAACCCAACAAGACCAACGCCACGTTTAGGCCGTGGCGGCTCCTTCCGTGCGGGCGGAAATGGGCGCAAGGCCCAGGTTATTATTAGGCTTACGCATTCGGCGATGCGTAGCCGTTGGCTCAATTCGTAATCAGCAGGTCGCCGGTTCGACCCCGGCCGTCGGCTCCAGCGTTTTCAACGGCTTGCCAAACGCCCCGCCGCAAACGGCGCCAATTGCGCCGTGGTTGTGGCGCTCATATTGGCGGGGCCTTTTCCTCAAATCGCTTTGCGGCTACCAAGGTGGTCGGATTGGGGTCGCCCCACAGCACCAAAGATCCGGGAACGTCCCGGCCTCAACTCGTTCGAGCAATCCGCGGGCGTCGCCGCGCTGGTCAATGCGAGGGCGATTGATCACCTCCTATTTTTCGTGCCCAATCACATTGGGACCATCGCCGGGTTGTGCCCCCTGTCCGGAAATCTGAAGCCACCCAGCCGCCGCTTTCGCTTTTCGGCGGAGCGGCGGTGTCAGCGGCGCCTGGCGTGGGGCGGGTAAGTACGCACACGCCCTGCCGAATATATCTAATCGTGATATTCTGATGTTTAGCCGCTCGCCGTCCTCATGCAGCTGGCAATTCCGGAGGGCGCGACCGGTGCTGAATAGAAAGGAGAGAACAGATGAGAAAAGCATTGTCGTTTATCTTTTTGATCGTAATCTCCGCGGGCCTGGCGCTGGCGCAGACTCACACACGCGCACGCGCCTTTACCGGCCAAATCATGGACAGCGCCTGCGCCGCCACCGGCAGCCACGCCGCCGGCTACAAAATGACCGGCACCCACACTCCGCGAGCCTGCACCTTGGCCTGCGTCAAGGCTGGCAGCAAATTCGTGCTGTACAACTCCGCGCACAAAACGATCTACAAGCTTGACAATCAAAAGAAACCGCGCGCTTTCGCCGGTGAAAATGTGCGCATTACCGGCACCTACGACGCCGCCACCAAGACCATTCACGTGGAGCGAATCGCGCGGGTTCGCTAGCGCTGCTGAGGGCGGGACCGCCCCGCCTGCTTGCGCCGCGCTGGTTCCAGCGCGGGCGGTGTCGGCGCGAAAGGCCGCGGCGCCCGCGTCGTGACCCCTTGCGGATCCGGTCCGCAAGGTGAAAAACACCGGCAGGCGCTGTAGACGCAATGCGGCGCGCGTCTTCAGCCGGCGCGAGCAGGAGGCACGCGCAGCGCAGCGCCAAGCGCGGCTGCATGCACCACCCAGCCGCGCTGGAGCCGGCGTCAGTCAACGCTATGACCTGGGGCTGGCGGATTGTCATTCTCATCGTTGCCGTGATCATGGCTATCACGGCTTACCTAATGTTTGGCTACGGGATCAGTGCATTGCCTGTGCCGGGTAAGGTCGAGAGCGCCTTCGCCACGACGGCCAGGAATTGGTATCTTGCCCGCGAGGCCAACAAGGTTCCACCGCCGCCGCCGCGCGCGCCCGGAGACGTCACGGCCGGCGGCGGCCTCTTCGGCATGGAATGCGCCAGCTGCCACGGGCACACTGGGCGCAAACCGTCGCCGATTGGGCGCTCGATGTACCCGCGTCCCGCCGACCTGGGTTCGGCCGCGGTTCAGAAGCTCTCGGACCGCGAAATCTTTGCGGTGGTCAAGAATGGAATCCGTTTGTCCGGAATGCCCGGCTTCGCGCACATCAACTCCGACGCGCAGATTTGGCAGCTCGTCGCTTACATACGCAGCCTGGGCAAGGCGCAATCGCTGCGTTGAGCGGACCGTTGACCGGCGACCGCCGAGCCGCCGAGCCGCTCCGCGACCGGACGCGCTTCCTGGACGGGGGCGGGCTATCGTTGTCGGCGCCGCGCCTCGCGAGATCACCGCTCGACGCGCACTCACGGCTCCTGTCCCAGCCGGAGCCGGCCAGAGAGATGTGGCCGGGGGTGGCGCCATTGCTTGTGAACGAAAAACGCGTCCATCGGATACGACAGGGAGGATTGCCAATGAAACCGCGAATTCAATACGCCGAAGCTGCGCCGGAGGGACTGAAGGCGATGCTGGGATTGGAAAGCTACGTCCGGCACTGCGGCCTGGAAGGCCCTCTCCTGGAATTGGTGAAGCTCAGAGCCTCGCAAATCAACGGGTGCGCCTATTGCGTCGATATGCACACGAAAGACGCCCGTGCGGAAGGAGAACGGGAACAGCGGCTTTACGCGCTGGTCGCATGGGAAGAGACACCGTTCTTTAGCGACCGCGAACGTGCAGCGCTCGCCTGGACCGAGGCGATCACCAAGATCGGCGAAGGACATGCCCCGGACCCCGTGTACGAGCAAGCCCGCCGGCATTTCAGCGAGAAGGAATTGGTGGACCTCACTCTCGCCATTATTGCCATCAATGGGTGGAACCGCCTGGCAATCGGCTTCCGGACTGTACCCGGGACCTACGATCCCGCTCAGAGAAGAACCGGGGACGGCGCCAGCAACATTCCGAAAAGGGGCCGGCCAGGAAGCGACGTTCAGAGATAGCGGCGCCGCCGTCCGCCCAGCGGTTCAAGCCGCGACGCCATCGAACCGCTGTAGCCAGCGATGCCTCGGAAAACCCGATAACGCCAAGCGACGGCCACGACGTCAGTAAGCGAGGCGGGAACGGCCGCTGCGCCAAGCTCTATAAGGCCAGCACCTGCTCTTAGGCCTTCGAGCGATCATGTGGCCCCTGTTCTGGCTCACCGCATTCAGTATTTTGCGGATGAGACGTGAAGGCTATCCGCCGAAATTGCACCGGGGACAGGTCCCTCAATGGTTAAGGCAAGCCGGAACCGCTCGCCGTACGCGCCACGCTTCGCGGTTTGGATCAGCGCGCCACGATTCGTCCTTTGCGCCCGGGGGCACTCAGGTTCCCCGTCGCGGCGCCCGACGTGTTCCTGTTCCGCAAGCCGTCAGTTCATATCCACAAACAGCCTGCCGCGGTGTTGACCCAAAAGAATCTGAAAGAGCCGATGCCCTATGAGTTCGTGAAGGGTCCAAATCTCCTTGTTCGCCTCGAACACCGCATCGCCATCGTTGACATTCGCTATGCCTGCGCCGGCCTCGAGGGCGCGCGTCGCCTCGCGGATGATGGGATCGGCGATCGCCTCGCCGGCCATCTCCCACAGCGTGATGAAGCGATCGACCGCGGTCGGAAGGCTGACCTGGAAAACCCCGTGGTTGCTGGTGGTGCGAGGCGGCTTGTAATCGAGATTGAAAGGCCCGTTATAGCCGTGCGCGCGCAGCAGAATCAGGACATTAAGCCAATCCAGCGGATTGACCAGGCCCACGCCGATGTCCACGTCGTGTTTGAGCCTGTAACCATCGTTGATATCGAAGTGCCACAGCTTCCCTGCTACCAGGGCCCGCGCGAGGGCAGCTCGCGGAGCTCCGCCCCACATCAGCTCATGTAGGTATTCGGTGTTCACGCCCACCATTTCGGGATGTTGCAACAATCCTGAGTGGATGAAGCCGAGCATCGCATCCGTTGTCGGTAGAACCAGCTCGGCCTGGGGCTCGAAGGGTTTTGCCTCAAGGCAATGGCGCAGGGTCGCGCCGTGATTGGCGCGGGAGAGGGCGATGTCTTTGGCGCACGCAGCGTTGATCAGGTCGGCATAGCGCTTCAACATCACCGTTTCATCCACGCTTCCCTGAATCTGGTATCCCAGCGTTCCGGGCCAATAAACGGCGAACCGGGCTCCGAGCCGATGGCCGATCGCAACCAGATTCTCCAACCGCAGCGCGGCGTGGGCACGAACTTCCGGCTGCTCTCCGGCTGGGCTTGCCGCCCATACCGGGCTGAAGAATGTCTCGCACGTGACCATGGAACACTGGACGCCATGCTGCTTCAGCGACGTTTCAATGCCGCCAAGAATTTCGTCTTGCCTTGGCGTCATCATTTCTTCGGGAGAAAGGATGTCCAAGTCGTGAGTGGTCCACCACCCGATCCCGATCCGCGCAAAGTGGCGGATCACTTCGGCCGGTGTGACAGGCTGGCGTGTGGGCGCGTGAAAGAGCGCCTGTCCCTGGTAAGCGGCTGCCCATTGAGGTCCGGTGATGAAAAATTTACGCCGAACCTCCGGAGAATAACTGCCTCCGCAGGCGGACATCAGCCGTTCCACCAATGCCTGTTGTTCGCCGCGGGTTGTTGCCGCCATCTCGCCCTCCTGCAAATGTGATCGCGCTGTTTCGGCAGATTTGTGGACTCGGGCACGAAGGCGTTCGAGTCAGAAACGGGCATCTGCGCTCAAATCGAGGCGGCGTGCTTTGCCATTGTGTCAATCGCTAGCGCTGAATGCGCCACTGCCGCCCCGGCCCGCATTTCAGCGGCGACCCAGATCGCTTCCATGATCTCGTTTTCCGTCGCGCCCTTCGCCAGCGCGCTCTTGGTGTGAGCACGGATGCAATAGGGGCACTGCGTGACATGAGCAACCGCGACCGCGATAAGGTCCTTGGTCTTCGCCGGCAGCGCGCCGTCGGCAAAAACCTGACGGCTGAAGCCGCGCCATGCGTTTAAGGTTTCATGGGCAAGCTCTTCACGCTTTTTGGCGATTTCACGCGTCGCTTCCGGGTAGAGTGAGTTTTCCATAATTCAATCTCCCTATTCTGGGCGGGTATGCGCCCTGGCCATGGATGCTTGCATTCCGGGCCCGGTTCAACCGTTGCAAGTGTAACAAGAATCTTGTGCCTGTTCCGCCGCCGATCGCGTGGTTCAGGGAGGCGTTGCCAGAACGCCAACGAGATCAGCATCATGGCGGGCGTGGCGGCGGGCATCGGCCGCGTAGGCCGTGGCGGCCCTCTCCGTGCGGGCGGAAACAGGCGCAAGGCCCGGGTTATTATTGGGTCTACGCAGCCGACGATGCGTAACCGTTGGCTCAATTCGTAATCAACAGGTCGCCGGTTCGACCCTGGCCGTCGGCTCCAGGTCCGCAAGCCCTTGCCCAACGCTGGCCCGCACCGCAGTTGTCTAACCCGGACGTGTTGCTACTGCGGCGCTCTCAGCCGCACCGCGGAGCCGTCCCTCCCACGACCCGATCGTTCCAGCCGTCGCTGCCGCCTATGGCGGGTGGCGCATTCGGAAGTCGCCACCCGGCGAGCGTTTGTAAACCGCAACCATCCGCCGGAATCCAGCCCGACCTCCCCGGCTTGGGCGCAGCGCGACGGCGGAGAACCATGAACGCCATCGGCCTGTCCGCGGACGTCGCGCAGGCGGCGATTACGCTGCTCACCGCCAATATCTTGCTGGGCCTGCTCATCTCCGCTCGCTACAGCCCGGTGCGCTATTGGCCGCACCGAAAGATCAACATCTTCTGGATCCACAACCAGACCGGGCTTGCGGCGCTGTGCGTCTCCGTATTGCACCCCGCGCTCCTGCTGGCCACGCGGGTGAAGTTTCGCGTTTTGGATGTGGTGTTTCCCGCCTGGTCGCCACAGCAACCGACGGTCAATTTGATCGGCGCGGCCGCGCTCTATATGCTCGCCTTCGTACTGGTCACTTCCTATTACCGCGTACGGATCGGCCGCCGCACCTGGAAGGCGCTGCACTTCACCACCTACGTCGTAGCGGGCTGCGCGTTCGTGCATGGCATCCTCGCGAACCCGCACCTGAACGCCGCGCCGGTCAACTACCTCGACGGAGGAAAAGTCTACATCGAGATTTGCCTGCTGATCGTTCTGGCGGCAATTATGCTGCGGGTGCGGTACGGGCGGGCCAAAGCGCGGCGCAGCCGCATCGCCGGCGCAAGCATTCCGGAAGCCGGCGTATAGGCTCCGCCGGCAGCGGCCACCCACGCCGGGCGCCCGCATGTGCACAACCCATGTCCAGATGGCCGCAACCGGGGGCGAGCGGCCTGCGGTGCGCACGCCGGTCTGTGGGGCCGGTTGGATTCGAACCAACAGCCAACGAATTATGAGTTCGCTGCTCTGACCGTTGAGCTACGGCCCCGCATCTCGTCATTGTCCCTTGCCATGTGCGGCCCCGCAAGCAACGACGATTGGCGCGGACCCCAGCCCAGCCGTCGCGCCCGCAGGGCACGGTGCTGTTTGCGCGCCGGGCGGCGGCGATCCGGGCACGCGCATGTGGCCCGCCGGAGTACAATGCAGCGGTCATGGGATCGGAACCGACCGTCCATCGCGGCGCCTGTCACGAAGGTGTAGCGGATCACGGCGCGCTCCGTGGCGGCGCGCTCCGTGGCGGCGCCATTCCGCGCCGGGCGATTTTGCGCGGTGCCTTAGCCGCGGGCGCCGCCGCTTCCCTGCCCTCCGCCAGCGCCTGGGCAGCGGCTCCGGTTTCGAGCAGCCGCGCTGCGGCGTTTTCGCCGCTGCCACTCCCGACCTCCGCCCAGTTGCGCTGGCAAGAAGCCGAGCTGGGCATGTTTTTCCACTTCGATTTGGAGGTCTTCACCCGCGCCGCCGGCCGCCGCGTGCCGCCAGGCCAGCACATTCCCGCATCCATCTTCGACCCCGCCCGCCTGGATACGGACCAGTGGCTGGCTGTCGCCCGCTCGCTGGGCGCGCGCTACGCGGTCTTCACCGCCAAGCACGATACGGGCTTTTTGATGTGGCCCAGCGACGCCTATCCCTACGGCGTCAAGCAGGCCCCGTGGCGCCACGGCCGCGGCGACGTGGTGGGCAGCTTCATCGCCTCCTGCCATCGCGCCGGCATCGCGCCCGGCCTGTATTGCAGCGGCGGGACCAACGCCTACCTAGGCGAAACCGCCTGGCGGTTTCCCGGCGCTTCCGCCTCCGAGCGCGCCCACCGGCTGGCGCTGATCGAGCAGGTTTATCGCGAGCTTTGGACCCGCTACGGCCCGCTCGCCTATATGTATTTCGATGGCGGCCTGCTGCCGCCGGAGCAGGGCGGTCCCCACCTGCTGCCGCTGCTGCGCCGCTGGCAGCCCAACATGGTCTGCTTTCAGGGGCCTCCGGACGCCCCCGGCGGCCTGGCCCGGTGGATCGGCGATGAAGGCGGTTTTGCCCCGTATCCGTGCTGGTGCACCGCCGCCAGCGACGACGCCAACGCCGAACCGGGCGCGGGCGATCCCTCCGGCCGCTACTGGATTCCGGCGGAAGCGGACGTCCCGCTGCGGTTCCACCATTGGATGTGGCGGCCCGATGACGCGCAGGATATTCTCAGCGTCCCGGCCCTGACCGAGATGTATTTCGCCACCGTCGGCCGCGGAACCAACCTGATTCTCAACGCCAACATCGGCCCGGACGGCCGCGTCCCCGCGCCGGATGCCCGCCGCTTGGCCCAGTTCGGTGCGCGCCTGCGCCAATGGTTCGCCGCGCCGCTGGCCGGCGGCGCCGGCCGCGGAGACGTCACCATGCTCCGCTTGCCGGCCCCACGCCCGGTCAACTGCATCCTGATTGAAGAAGACCTCGCCTTCGGCCAGCGCGTTCGCGCCTACGTTGTGGAGGGCCATGTGGCCGGCGAATGGCAGCCGCTGGAAGCAGGCCAGTCCATCGGCCGCAAGCGGCTGCAACGCATTCCCGAACTGCCGCTCAGCGCCATCCGCCTCCGCGTCCGCCACGCCGCGGCGCCCCCGGTCATCCGCCGCCTCGCGGCCTACCGCCTGCCCGGTGAGTGATCTTCCCCCGGGCCCGCGGCCCGCGGCGCGCACGGCGCTGCCGGCCGCGCCGTGCAAAACGCCGATCCGGACCGCCTACGACTTGCGCGGCGGCGCGTGGATGTATTTGGCGGCGAATTGCATGAACTCCGGCCAGTTCGGCAGATCGGTATGTCCGCCGTGACTGCGCCGCCAGCCGATATCTCCCTTCAGCAGCGCCACGCCCAGCGGCGGCAACGTTTCGGTGCCCAGCCCGTGCTGGCCCAAAAGCCGATAGACCGGACCGGCGGCTACGGCGGCCATGAACGAGCCGCGCGAATCCACCCAGGTGCCCTCCACCTTCGGCGAGCCGTAGCTAATGAAGATGGGACGCGGCGCGCACATGGCGATCAGCTCATGGGAATCCACCGGCAGGTCGCCGGCATTCAGCGGGCCATCGAACTGGATGAAGTTGCCGGCAAACCAATGGTATTCGCCCGCCCCGGCCAAGTTGCCCATCTCCTCGCCGTAATGGCGCCGGAACAGCGTGGCCCCGCCCTTGCCGCTGGAGCCGATCAACCCAATCGCGAATCGCTGGTCATAGGCCATCGTCACCAACGCCGCCTTGCCCAGCCGCGACAAGCCTTCGATGGCCACCTCATGCGCGTTGACCCGCGGGTCGGTCTCAAGGTAATCCAGCGCGCGGCTCGCGCCCCAAGCCCAGGCGCGCAGCGCCCCCCATTGTTCCGGGCGCCGGTAATGCCCATGGTTAACCAATCCGATAATGCCCCGCCGCAGCCCGGCGCCGTTGTCCGCCTGGAACTTGGTCGGCGTCAGGACCGCATAGCCCCAATCCGCGTTCAGCAATTGCTGCTGCCAGCTGGGGCCTTTCGGCGGCGGCGGCACGGGGAGATGATGCGCCTTCAGCATGGCCACGAACGCCTTCATCGCCGCCGGGCTGAAGCCGAAGGAAAGGTGCATCAGCACCGGCACCGGGCCGCTGGCATCGGCGGGCACGGTGACCGTCAGCGGGATGTTGACCTGGATCGCCGGATCGCTGGAATTGTCCACATGTCCGATCAAGTGCCGCGTCAGCGTGGGAATGCCGCCGTGGACGGCGCGCGTGGTCCGCAGCAGAATCCAGCTCACCTTGGGCACGTTGCGCGGCACGTAGCCATAAACGTCTCGGTCGAAGTCCTGCTCGATCTCCGGCCGCCGCAGCCGCCACCATTGCGCCGGCGTGGTGATGCGGATGCCGCGGTTGGAAATCAGTGGATTGGGCAGATGGGGATAGGGATTGGCCGTGGCCTCGTTGGTGTTCTGGTAATTGGGCGCCTTGGAATTGAAGCCGTCCGCCCCGGGCCGCAGCGAGCGGATATGGAGGATGTCCATCATGTAGCGGTGGCCCGCCATGGTGGCGCGCTGTTGCGCCCGCAGCCGCGCGCGCTGCGCCGCGCTGAGATGCATGCCCGGGAACTGCGCCGCCGCGGCCACCGCCAGGGCCGCCGCCAGCGCCAGAAGAGAGCCAATGCGAAGTCTGATCATGAAGCCTCGTAACCGCGGCTGGGCCGCCCCTGGTTGGACGCCTCGCCTTGCGGAGCCGTTCTTGGGCTGCCTGCCTTGCGGGGCCTACTTGGACGCCCCGCCCTGCGGGGCTAGGGACCGCGCCCAGCATACCCTAACTCTGCGGGTCTGTGCCCCACTAAGCCGAGGGCCGAAATACAGTGACACCTCCCGCCGGGACGGCGCACAATGGCGGCATGTTGGCTATAGCCTTGTTCTTGGCGTTGGCGCCGGCGCCGCGCCGTCCCGCCGCGCATATTGCCGCGCGCGGGCCCCAGCGCGGCGACGCCGCGCGGTCCTCGCGATGGGTCGGCACCTGGTCCAGCTCGCCGCAGTTGGTCGAGCCGCGCAATATGCCCCCTCAGCCCGGCCTTACCGATACCACGCTGCGGCAGAGGGTCGAGGTCAGCATCGGCGGGCGGGTGCTGCGCCTGCATCTGTCCAATCAATACGGCCACAGCCCCATGGTGATCCGCGCGGCGCGCATCGCCCTGCCCGCCGGCCCCGGCGCCATCGTCCGCGCCACGGACCGGGTGCTGACGTTTCACGGCCGGCGGCAATTGACGCTGCCGCCCGGCGCCACCGCGGTCTCCGATCCATTGCATTTCCGCCTCCGGCCATTGGCGCAGGTGACGATCACCCTGGCCTTCGGCGCCGTGCCCCATCATCTGAGCGGCCACCCCGGCTCGCGGCAGACTTCCTTCATTCAACCCGGCGATGTCGCCGCCGCGGCGACGTTTCCGGATCCCAAAAAGACCGTGCATTGGTACGTCATCACCGGCTTGGACGTACGCACTCGCCGGCCCGCCGCCGCCGTCGCGGTTTTTGGCGACTCCCTCACCGATGGCCACGGCACCACCACCGACGGCAACAACCGCTGGACCGATGATCTGGCGCGCCGCCTGCTGGCCCACCGCGCCACGCGCAACGTCGCGGTTCTCAACGAGGGCATCGGCGGCAACTGCACGCTCCGGCCTTGCCTCGGTCCCGCGGGCCTGGCCCGTTTCCGCCGTGACGTCCTGGACCAAGCCGGCGTGCGCTGGGTCATCCTCTGGGAGGGCGTCAATGATATCGGCACCTCGCACGCTCCGGTCGCCAAGGCTTTGATCGCCGCGGACCGGCATCTGATCGCCCTGGCCCACGCGCATCACCTGCGCATCTACGCGGCCACCATCACGCCCTTCGGCAAGTCGTTTTATGACAGCCCCGCCCACCGGGCGGACTGGCGCCAGGTCAACCACTGGATTCGGCACAGCGGGGCCTTCGACGGCGTCGTGGATTTTTCCGCACTGGCCCGCGATCCCGCGCACCCCAACCGCTTGCGCCCGGCGGACGACCTGGGCGACCACCTGCACTTCCAGCCATCGGGTTATGCCCGCTTGGCCGTCGCCGTTCCCCTGCGCTGGTTCGAAAAGCCTTAGTTCTTGCGGAATCTCCTACGGCAACCTTGATATTTCGCCCACGGCATTGACCGAGCGGATAGGTGAGTGCAATTCTGAGTGAAATCTGAGTGAAGCTCGGGACGGTTCGGGACCGTCGCGTGCAAGAGGATTATGTATACCGCCCTCTGGCTGGTCCAGACCGCTCACCCCGAGTTGTGGCTTGCCGCCGCCGCGGGTTTATTTCTGTCGCTGGCCGCGCTGGCGTGGTGGATGGCCGTGGCCGCCAAACGAGAACTACGGCGCCGCATCGCAGCGGAAGAAGAAGCGCGGAATTCCGAGTTTCAAACCCGCCTCTTGCTGGACTGTAGCGAGGACGGCATCTATGCCTTGGGTCCCGGCGGCCATTGCCTGTGGGCCAACCGCGCCGCCGCCCGGCTCTTTGGCTTTGCCTCCGCCGAGCCGATGATCGGCCAGCAGATGCATGCGCTGATCCACCACACCCGGCCAGACGGCTCGCCCTACCCGTTGGAAGAATGCACGGGCCTGGAGAAGCTATTCGCCGGCCAGCGCATCGTGCAGGGCGAAGAACTGCTGTGGCGCGCCGACGGCAGCAGCTTTTGGGCCGACCTACGCGTCAACCCCATGGCGCGGGATGGAAAGATGCTGGGAGCGGTCGTGGTGCTGCGGGATATCACCGAACGCCGGCAGCGGGATACCCAACTCCGCCACGCGCAGAAGATCGAGGCCGTGGCCCGTCTTTCGGCGGGCGTCGCCCATGAGTTCAACAACCTGCTCAGCGTGATCTCCGGCCACGCCGAGCTCCTGCGCCAACGCAACGACCTGGACGGCGCGACGCTGCGCCAGATTGGCAGCATCGAGCATGCCAGCCGTCGTGCCGCGGAACTGACGCGCCGCTTGCTGGCGTTCAGCGGAAAACAGGTGCTGCAACCGGTGGAGCTGCAACTGAATGCATCGGTCGAGGCCTGCATCACCATGCTGCGCCACCTGGTGCGCGAGAACGTTGTGTTGCAGCCCGTGCTCGCCTCCAGCCTGCCCCTGGTCAAAGCCGACCCGCACCAAATCGAGCAAGCGTTATTTAACTTGGTTCTGAACGCGGCGGACGCCATCGCCGCGGACGGGCGCATAGAGATCCGCACCGCCGAAGTGCGCCTGGCGGGCGGCGCCGCGGCGGAACTGGGCGTGCGGGCCGGCCATTACGTGACCCTGACGGTAAACGACACCGGCGCGGGCATGGACACGGAACTGCAAAAGCACATCTTCGAGCCCTTCTTTACCACCAAGGGACATCACAGCGCCTCGGGACTGGGATTATCCACCGTCTTCGGCTTCGTGCAGCAAAGCGGCGGCGCGGTCTCCTTCCACAGCACCCCGGGGCTGGGAACCACGGTCTCGTTGTATCTGCCGGCGGCGGCCGCCGACCGCGATCCGGCCGCATCCGCGGCCACCACTGCCCAAGCTTAGACTCCACCGGGCCGAACGGGGCCGGTGCAACGCTCACGCCGCCGCGCGGACGGCGTCCAAGGCAGTGTGTTTCCGAACAGCCATTGATGGGCGCGGGCCCCAGCCCCGCCGGCGGCGGGGCGTCCCGCTTACGCGCCCGCTGGGCCGGGGACCCCGTTCGCCCCGGCCCAGCGGGCGCGTCGGGGGTGTCCGGATGCGGACATCGGTGTCCCGCAATCGAACACTTGGACATGGAACCGTGGGGCCGGCTGCTGCGTAACTTGTTTGCACAGGGACACTTCGATCTCCGCCGCTTTGGCAGCCCAAATGCCGCGGAGGCGTTGAACTGCTAATCTGAAGGCGTTATCTTTCTTACCTCCATGGACATTCAACGCCCTGATCAAAGCAAAAAGCGCCGCCGAAACCGGATTCTGTACTCGATTGCCGCCGTGGTTGTGCTGGCCGCCATTTCCCTTGCCGTCAGCCGCCTCCAGCCCGCCCCGCCCACGGTGGACAAGGGCACCGTGTACATCGGCACCGTGCATCGCGGCAACATGCTGCGCCAGGTCCGGGGGCTGGGCACGCTGGTGCCGGAGGAAATTAGCTGGATTCCGGCGCAAAGCGCCGGCCGGATTGAAAAACGCCTGGTGCTGCCGGGCACCGCGGTGCAAGCCAACACCGTTTTGCTGGTCATGAGCAACCCCAGCCTGATTCAGCAGGCCTTGAGCGCCAAGTACGCATACAAAGCCGCGCAGGCGAACTATAACAACCTGAAAGCCCAGCTCGACGCCCAGGTGATGGCCCAGCGGGCCACGCTGGCGCAAGCCATCGCCAGCCTGCGGCAATCGCAGGTACAGCTCAACAGCGACCGCGCGCTGGCCAAAAAGGGCTTGGTGTCGCAGGTGGATTTCCAGGTTTCGGAAGCGAAAAATCAAGGTTTGGCCACGGACGCGGAGATGGAACAGGAGCGTCTGGTGGCCGACCGGAACTCCGAGCAGGCGCAGCTCGCCGCCTCGCAGACCAAGATCGCCCAAGCCAAGGCCGAATACGACCTCCAGCGCAGCCTGGTGGACGACCTGAACGTGCGCGCCGGCATCGCGGGCGTTTTACAAGATCTGCCCGTGCAGGTCGGTCAGCAGGTGCATGCCGGAGACGTGCTCGCCAAGGTCGCGGTGCCGCAGAAACTGAAGGCGCAGCTGCAAATTGACCAAACCGACGCCAAGGATATCGCGCTGGGCCAGCCGGCCAAGATTGACACCCATAACGGGATCATCCCCGGCCGCGTCACGCGCATAGACCCCGCCGTGCAGAACGGGACCGTCACCGTGGATTGTGCATTGCTCGGCCCGCTGCCCCCGGGCGCCCGGCCCGACCTCAGCGTCGAGGGCACCATTCAGCTGCAATTGTTGAAAAACGTCATTTATGTCGGCCGCCCGGCATTTGGGCAAGCCAACAGCCAGATCACGCTGTACCGCCTGGTGGACGGCGGGCGGCAGGCGGTGCAAACCAAGGTGGACGTCGGCCAAACTTCGGTCAACGACATTCAGATTGTGCGCGGCTTGCAGCCGGGCGAACAGGTGATTTTGTCCGATATGTCGGCCTATGAAAATTACAACCGCGTGGCGTTGAAGTAGGGCGGCCGCGCGCAATCGTGGAGGAGGATCGCAAGCAATGGCGGCAACCAGTCCCGCAAACGGCAACGGCGCAACCAATGGCAAGGGCCACGGTGATGCGCTCATCTCGCTCGACAACATCACCAAGGTGTTCTACACCGATGAAGTCGAAACGCACGCCCTCTCGGGCGTCCATCTGGTCATCCGCCGCGGCGAGTACATCTCCATCGCCGGGCCTTCCGGCTGCGGCAAATCCACGCTGCTGTCCATCCTGGGCCTGCTGGACTCGCCCACCGATGGCCAGTACACGCTGAATGACCGGCCGGTGCAGTCGCTCAAACTGGGCGAGCGGGCGCGCATCCGCAACCGCGAGATCGGATTCATTTTTCAGAGCTTCAATCTGATCGGCGACTTGAACGTGCTGGAAAACGTCGAACTGCCGCTCACCTACCGCGGCATGCGGCCCTCCGAACGCAAGGAGCGAGCCAACCAAGCGTTGGAGAAGGTCGGCATGGGCCACCGGGCCCGCCACCTGCCCAGCCAGCTCTCCGGCGGCCAACAGCAGCGCGTGGCCGTGGCCCGCGCCCTGGCCGGCCAGCCGTCCATTTTGCTGGCCGACGAGCCCACGGGCAATTTGGACTCCCGCAACGGCGACGCGGTCATGGATCTGCTGAAGACGTTGCATGGCGAAGGCTCGACCATCTGCATGGTGACCCACGATCCGCGTTTTGCCCGCCATGCCGACCGCACCGTCCATTTATTCGACGGCCGCGTGGTCGAGGAACAGGAGCTGGCGGCGCTGGAGGCCAGTTCCGGGCAGACGATTTAGACCCGAGGCCATCGTTCCGCCTCGCCGCCGCGCCATTCGGCCGCGGCCCGGCCCAGCAGCCGTCCGCGCGCATCATGATCGAGCTGAACCATATCGAAAAATGCTACGCCAACGGCGCCCAGCGCACCTGGGTGCTGCGCCGCGTCAACCTGCGCATTCAGGAGGGAGAGTTCGTCACCGTCATGGGCCCCTCCGGCGCGGGCAAATCCACCTTGCTCAGCATTCTCGGGCTTTTGGATGGCGCCTGGTCCGGGGAGTATTTTCTGCTGGGCCATCCCGTGCACCAAATGAAGATCAAGGATCGCAACGAGCTGAACAAGCGCACCATCGGCTTCGTTTTCCAGAGTTATCACCTGCTGGACAGCCTGACGGTCTATGAAAATCTGGACGTACCGCTGTCCTATCGCAATATTCCCCGCTCGCAGCGGGCCAGCATGGTCTGCGACACGCTCGACCGGTTTCATATCGTCGGCAAGAAAGACCTGTTCCCCAATCAACTCTCCGGCGGCCAGCAGCAGTTGGTCGCCATCGCCCGGGCGGTAATCGCCAATCCGAAGCTGATCTTGGCCGACGAACCCACCGGGAACCTCCACTCGCAACAAGGCCAGGAAATCATGGAGCTATTCCGCCGCCTCAACGCGGACGGTACGACCATCGTGCAGGTCACGCATTCGGAGGCGAACGCCGCCTACGGCGGCCGCACGGTGCAACTCAAGGACGGTTGGGTGGTGGCAGACACGCAGCCCGGAGCCCAGGTGCAAGGGGCGCCGGAATGAGCGCGGCATTCACCCCCGTTGGCCGCGAGCGCCAGGGCGTCCGGCCGGCACAGCCCGTGGCCGGCCCCATCCCCTTGCGGGCGCGCCATGGCTGGCCGCGGCGCCATGTCCTGCCCGCCGTTCTCCTGCTGCTGGCGCTTCCCGTCGCGGCGCAGACTTCCGGCGCGGCCCCCGCGGCGCAACACCACCGGGCGGTCGCCGCGGTCACCATCGCCAACACCGCCGTGCCCGCCAAGGTGGATTTCGCCAACGTCTCCCTGTTTCCCAGGTTCTGGCGCGTCTACCAGCCCTGGCACGTGCCGGCGTTGAATCTGGCCAACCCCCAGGCCCTGGACCGAGCGGCTCAGAACGGCACCATCAACCTTTCGCTGCACCGGGTGATCGCCCTGGCGCTGGCGGACAATCTAGACATCGCCACGGCCGACTACGAACGCTTGTTCGCGCAAGCCGACCAAATGCGCACCAAGGGCGGCGCGGCGGCCCGCGGCGTCTCCGGCGCGGTCAGCACCACCAGCTTGTTCTCCGGCGCCATCGGCGCCAGCGGCGGTATCGGCGGCGGCGCCAGCACCGGGGGCGCCGGCGGCGTGGTCGGCGGCGGCGGGGGTTTGCGGGCCCTGGGCGGCGGGCTGTCCGATCCGCAACTCAACTTTTTCTTTTCTGACGAACACTCGAAATCCCCGCTCAACTCGCCGGTCATTTACGGCACGCCGATCAGCGAGGTCAACCAGACGGTTGGCGGGGCGTCGTTCACGCAGGGCTTCGCCACCGGAACCTCGATTTCCGTGTCCGGCGTCGGGGTCCGGCAGTACATCAACAGCAACGAATTGTTTTTCAATCCCGAGCTGATTAGCAGCGTCAGCCTCGGCATCGGCCAAAACATCTTCCCCGGCGGCTTTAACTCCGTCGCCAACCGGGCATTCTTGATCGTGGCGGAGAACAACCGCCACGTCGCCGATGCCGTCTTCCGGCAAAAGGTCATCCAGACCGTCGCCCAGGCGGCGGAGCAGTACTGGGACTTGGCGGAGTTGCAGCAGGAGGTTCGGGTTGCGCGCCAAACCAGCCGATATGCCGGCCAACTGCTGGCTGACACGCGGCAGTTGGTGGCGCGGGGCAAGGCGCCGGAAAGCCAGCTGATCGAAGTCGAAAGTCAGAGCACGACGCTGCGCCAGAATGAACTGACGCTGCAAACGCAGGCGCAGCAGCAGGCGACGAAGCTCAAGCTGTATCTGGTGCGGGACTGGAGCCCCGCCGTCATCGCCGCGCGGCTCCGCACCACGGAGGAACTGCCGTCGCCGCAGGGCCCTCCCAATCTCAGTGAACAGGCCGTGATCCAAGAAGCCTTGCGCAACCGCCCGGAGATTCAGGAGGACCGCTATAACCTCAAGACCCGCGAACTGGAAGCCAAAGTGACCGGGATCGCGCTACAGCCGACGCTGCAAGTCGGCGCCTCGATCTCGGCCAGCGGCTTGTCCGGATTGCAGGTCAACTGCGCGGTCAACCAGTTTCCCTGCCCCGCGAGCGAGCTGCGCGCGCCGCTTCCGGGCGGCATCACGCAGGCATTCACGCAATCCCTCCACGTCACCTATCCCGACTATGCGGTCGGCTTCTCGCTGGCGGTGCCCTTGGTGAACCACGTCGGCCGCGCCGACCACGCCACCGCCGAGCTGCAACTGGCGCAGGAGCGGGTCGTCATCCGGAACCAGGAAAACAAATTGGCGCAGCAGGTGGATTCCGACCTCATCGCCCTGGATGGCGCGGTGGCGAAACTTCAAGATGTCAACGCCTCCCGGCAGCTGGCCGAGCAGGCACTGGCCAATGCCAAAGCCAAGTACCAGATGGGCGCCACGACGGTCTTCACGGTCATTGATGCGCAAAAGGCGCTATTGCAGCTCCAAACCGCCGCCATTCAGGCGCGGGCCGATTACGCCAAGGCGCAGATCAAGCTGGCGGAAGCCACGGGCACGATTCTCAGCCAATATCATGTGCAACTGCGCGCGCCGCGCCGGGCGCAACTGGCGGCGCCGTCCCGCCGCGGCGGCCCGCTGGCGCCGGTGAACTGGAGCATCCCCCCCTTGGCCGGGGCCAATCACTAGAAGCGCCGGGAGGACAGGGATACGAGCCGCAGCGACCATTCTCCCGGCCCGGAGAACCCGCCGAACGAGCGGGAAACACCGGCGCGCATTCTGCTGGCGGACGATCAGCCGGCGATCGTGGAATCGCTGCGCCTGCTGGTCAAGCCCGCGGGCTACGCGACGGAAACCGCCGCCTCGCCCGCGGCCGTGGTGGCCGCGGTGGAAGCGCGCGATTTCGACGTCGCGCTGGTGGATCTGAACTACGCGCGAGACACCACGACCGGGGCGGAGGGGCTGGACCTGCTCACCCGCCTGCAACATCTCGACCCGTTCTTGCCCGTGGTGGTGATGACCGCCTGGGGCAGCGTGGACCTGGCGGTGGAGGCGATTCGCCGCGGGGCCCGCGATTTCGTGCAGAAGCCTTGGGACAATGCCCGCCTGCTGTCCATATTGCGGACCCAGATCGAGCTGGGCCGCGCCATGCGGCGGCAACTGAAGCTGGAGGCGGAAAACGAGTTTCTCCGCGCCGAGGGGCTGCCGGCGATGATCGCCGAATCCCGGCCGATGCGCTCGGTCATGGAGCTGCTGGCGCGGGTGGGGCCCTCGGGCGCCAATGTGCTGATTACCGGCGAGCACGGCACGGGCAAGGAGTTGGCCGCCCGCGCCCTGCACGCGCTGTCGCCGCGCGCCGCGAAGCCCTGGGTGGCGGTCAACGTCGGCGGCCTTCCGGAAGGCGTCTTTGAAAGCGAGCTCTTCGGCCATGTGCGCGGCGCGTTTACCGACGCGAAAGCCGACCGCATGGGCCGGTTCGAAATGGCCGACGGCGGCACGCTATTTCTCGACGAGGTCGGCAACCTGGCGCTGACGCAGCAGGCCAAGCTGCTGCGCGTGCTGCAAACCGGGGAATTGGAGCGGGTCGGATCCTCGCGCACGCGTTGCGTGGACGTGCGCATTGTCAGCGCCACCAACATGAACCTGGCGCCGGCGGCGGCCAGCGGTCATTTCCGTCCCGATCTGCTGTTCCGCCTGAATACGGTGGAAATTCACCTGCCCCCGCTGCGCGAGCGGCGCGAGGACATTCCGCTGCTGGCGGGCCATTTTCTCGCCCACTTCGCCGCCCATTACGGCAAGCCATTCACCGCGTCGGGCGCCGGCTTTGACCCCGCCGCCATGCGCCTGCTGCTGGAATATCCTTGGCCAGGAAACGTCCGGGAGTTGGAACATGCGGTCGAGCGGGCCGTCCTGCTCGCCGGCGGCGAGCGGATTACGCCCGCTGATTTGGCCCTGGCCGGGCCGCCGCCGCTGCCCGGCGGATCCGACCGCCAGCTCGAAGAGATGACGCTGGAAGAGGTGGAACGGGTGCTGATTCAGAAGACGATGCAGCGTTGCGGCGGCAACGTCAGCCACGCCGCCAAGGCCCTAGGCCTGAGCCGCAGCGGGCTGTACCGCCGCCTGGAGCACCACAAGCTCTAGCGCCCGCCCCTCCGCAGACCCCGGGCGTCCCGGCCGGCGATGGGATAGCCGCGCCGCACCCAATCCCGCGCGAAGCTGTGCGGCAGGTATAGCAGCTCCACGTGGCGGAAGCCCATCCGGCGCGCCAGGCGCGCCGCGGGCCGGATGTTCGGGCATTTTGGCCACGGGCAACAGCCGCAGTACAAGATGATCCGGCGGTTGCGCGGCAGGCGCGCCAGCGCGCGGCGCAGGCGCATCCGCCCGGCGCGCCGGGACGCGGGCCCGGCATAGCGGGCTCCAGGAATGTGCGCGGCGGCGTAAAGTTCCCGGAAGCCCACCTGGAAAATCACCGGCCGCTGCCCCCGGCGCAACTGCGCCGCCAGGGCTGGGGCGGTGATGCGCCGCGGAGCGGGCACGGGACCCGCCGCGAACAACGGAGCGGCCGCCAACAACGCGGCCAGCACGCTCAAGGCAAAGGGAAGCCGTTTCTGCATGTACCGATCATGCACCAGGCGGGCCGCATTGCCGAGGCAAATTCCGGCAGGCGGTGCTTTATCCTGAACCAGTCACCATGCCCTCGGAATCGCCACAGCATCAATTCCATCTCCTTCCCGGCAAGGACGCGCCGTGGCGCAAGGCCTGGGACTGGGTGCGGCGGGCCGTGGACACCTCGCACTGGTTCCCGCACATTCCCCTGGGCATTGGCGTCGCCCTCGTCGGGCTGAGCTTACTGCTGGCGGGCCTGCCCGGGGCGCGCGAACTGCTGCACGCGCAACTGGCGGTGCACACCATCCGCGGGATGGGCATTCCCGGACTGGCGCAGAGCGGCCTGCCGATCGTGGTGCTGGGGCTGGCGATGCTGCTGACCTCGATCGGGCTGCTGCTGCGCTCGCGCTTCAGTTGGATCGTGGCGCTCAGCCTGATGGTGCTGACCGCCGCCTTCGCCTTCCATTTCAGCCGCTCGCTCTACTCCACGGCCCTGGGCTGGGACGTGACGCTGCTGGTCGCGCTGCTGGTCTTCCATCGCGCCTTCAACAAAAGCAGCCTGGCCGCCGGCACGCTCTTCGCGCTGGCCAGCAGCCTGCTGCTGGTCATCTACGCGGTCTTCGGCGCGCTGTACCTGGGGCGCGAGTTCCACCCGCCGATTCACCGCCTTTCCACCGCGCTGTATTATGCCGTGGTCACCATGTCCACGGTGGGCTACGGGGATATCGTGCCGGTGACACCGCATGCCCGGCTGTTCACGGTGTCCATCATCATTCTGGGCATCACCGTCTTCGCCACGTCACTGACGGCGATCGTCGCCCCGCTGATCAGCGGCAGCCTGCAACGCATTGTCAGCGAGGAGAAGCATATGAACCGCAAAGACCACTTCATCATCATCGGCAACACCTCGCTGGCCTACAACACCTACCGGGAGCTGCAAAAGCGCCAAAAGCCGGTGACGCTGATCTTCGCCCAGCCCCCCGCCCCGGGCGACTTCGAGGGCGCCGACATCGTCGTCGGCGACGCCAATAATCTGGAGGTTTTGCAGCGCGCCGGAGCGCCGCAAGCCCGCGCCGTGCTGGCGATGCGGGCCGACGATTCCGAAAACGCCTTCATCGTGCTGGCGGTCAAGGAACTGGGCGGCCAGGTGAAAACCGTGGCGGCGATCAACGATGGCAAGAACATGGACCGGGTGCGGCGCGTGCAGCCGGACATCATGCTGGCGCCGCAGGTGCTGGGAGGCGAAATCCTGGCCATGGCGCTCAGCGGAGAAACGGTGAGCAGCGATTTCGTCCTCGACCGCCTGTTGAAGTTTGGCGGCGCCAAGGCGGGCGCCAGCTAGCGCGGACGGCAGCCTATAGCCGCGCGGAGTGGAGGGCCGGCGCGGCGCCGAGGATCTCCCGCACCCGGTCCACCACCCCATCCGGAGTAAACGGCTTCAGCAGCAAGTGGGCGCCCAGCTCGGAGGCGGTCTGCGCCGCGGCCAGGCGCTCGGCAAAGGCGGTAATGGCCAGAAAGCGGATTTCCGGCCGCAAGCCGCGCATCTGCCGGCAAAGCTTCCAGCCTTCGCCATTGGCGCCGCCGGGTTCGACGAACAGCAGATGGATCGGGAGGGGATTCACCCGGGCCTGCTCCAGCGCCTGCTCCGGCGTAGCCGCTTCCAGCACCGTGTAGCCACCCTGCTCCAACGCCGCGCGCAGCGCGGCGCGCAGGTTGGCGTCGGGCTGGAGGCACAGCACCGTCGGGCGGGCCGTGGCCACCGCCTCCGGCGCGGAACGCGCGGGCAGCCAAATCTCAAACGTCGCCCCCTGCCCCGGCGCGCTGCGCACCCGCAGGTCGCCGCCGCTCAACTGCGCCATGCCCAGAATGCCCGCCAGCCCCAGGCCGGAACCCCGCCCCACCTCTTGCGTGGTGTAAAACGGCTCGAAGATGCGGGCCTGCACCTCGGGCGCCATGCCCACGCCGCTGTCGGCGAGGGCCACGACCGCATAGCGGCCGGGCGCCAATGCGCGCGCGCCCTCGCGCTGCGCGGAGGCCAGCTCGCGGTTGAAGGTGGACACGCGCAGGGAGCCGCCCTCCGGCATGGCGGAACGCGCGTTGCCCGCGAGGTGCACGAGGGCTTGCTCGATTTCCCGGCGGTCGCCCTGCACCCAATCGAGTCCGGGCGACAGGTCCAGCTGGATCTCCACCCCTTCCCCCATCACGCTGCGCAGCAGCGGCCAACAGGAGCGCACGCAGGCGTTCAGGTCCACCGGCTCCAAACTCACCGGCAACTGCCGTCCAAAGGCCAGCAGTTGCCGCGTAAGGCCCGCGGCGCGCTGGGCGGCGGCGCTGATCGCCTCCAGGCGTTCCTGTTGCCGCGCCGCCGGCTCGGCTTGCATGGCCAGCATTTCGCATTGGCCGCTGATGACCGTCAGGAGGTTGTTGAAGTCGTGGGCCACGCCGCCGGCCAACTTGCCCACGGCTTCCATCTTCATGCTTTCCCGCAGCCGCGCCTCCAATTGCCGCCGCTCGGTGATGTCAATCACCGTGCCTTGCAGCAACTCCTCGCCGCGCTCGTCGCGGATGAGGCCGGTGTTTTCCAAGACCCAGATTTCGCTGCCGTCCTTGCGGCGGAAGCGCACCTCGAAATTCGTCACCGAACCTTGGCGCCGCAGCTGCTCCACGTGCAACGCGCGATCCGCGGGACCGAAGTATAAATCCACCGCCGGGTGGGCCAATAATTCGGCGCGGGAATCGTAGCCCAGCATGGCGGTAAAGGCATCGTTGACGTCCAACAGCCGCCCCTGCGGCGTGCTCAGGAAGACGCCGCAGAGACTGCGCTCGAACAGCGACCGGTACATGCGCTCGGAGGCCAGCAACGCCTCCTGCGCCTGGCGGCGGTCGCTAATGTCGCGCACAATGCCGAGCAGGCCGGCAATCTCCCCGTCCGCGCCGCGGAGCGGCAGTTCGGTGACCAGCGCCCAGGTGGCCCTCCCGTCCCGCCAGACTTCGCGCTGCTCCCAGTTGACGATCGCCTCTCCCTCAGTCAGGACGCGCTCGTCACGCGCGCGAAACGCCTCGGCGAGTTCGGGCGTGAAAAAGTCCGAGTCAGTCTTGCCCAGCGCCTGGCGGGAATCGCTGAGCCCCAGCTTGCGTCCCAAGGCGTGGTTGGCCTGGACGAAGCGGAGTTGCCGATCCTTGATAAAGATGGAGTCCGGGACCGCCTGCATCAGCAACTGCAATAGGTAGCTTTCCCGCCCCAGCATTTCCGGGGCCGGACCCGTGCCAGCAGAGGCGCTTGGAAGCGCCGGCGATGCGGCGGCGGCGGCTCCGACCGCGTCGGGCGCCGCGCCGGCGGGCTCGACGGGACTCCGAATCCACAGGCGGATGCTCATACCCACGGCGGCGTCTTCGCGCTGCGCCTGCAGCCACAAAGCAGGGATGCCGACGCCGAGCAGCATCGGTTCCAAGCGCAGGTCCAACGGCGGCGTGTCGGAGACGGGCGGCCCCATGGCTAACGGCGCCAGCGCGGAACGCAGGCCCGTGCCATCCCATCGGCCCCGGCCTAGTTCCTCGACGCCGCGCCCGAGGATCTCGGCGGCATTCAGGCCCAACAAACGGCAAAACGCCGCGTCCGCCGATTGCAGGCGCAATTCGGCGTCAATCACCGCGCCCGGCAGACCTACACCTGGAGCCAGGCGGCCACGTTCGATCCTCTCACTCATACCCGACGCACAACGGTAGGAAGACAGTAGCAAAGTTGCAAGGAAGCGCACAACTGGCCGATCTGGTTCAGGTATCCAGGCAGGAACCCACCATGAGAGTTTCCTCATTCCGCCGCCGGAGTTTGTCCCCGGCGGCTGGGGGCACTAGGATAAGTGTATGAAAGCAATCGCAATCCAGCCCGGCGCCGGCCAGCCCCATTGGGTGGACCGGACGCAGCCCACCATAACCGCCGCCAACCAAGTGTTGCTGCGGGTGCTCCGCGTCGGCATCTGCGGCACTGACCGGGAGGAGATCCTTGGCGGCCGGTCGAAGGCGCCGGACGGGCAAAAGGATCTGGTGATCGGCCATGAGATGCTGGGCCGGGTGGAAAAAGTGGGCGACCAGGTCACCCGCGCCAAGCCGGGCGACCTGGCGGTGTTCACCGTGCGGCGCGTCTGCGGCGAATGCCTGCCCTGCGCCATGAACCGCCCCGACATGTGCCTGACGGGCAAATATCAGGAGCGCGGCATTTGGGGCATGGACGGCTACCAAACCGAATACGTGGTGGACCCGGAACAATATTTGGTCCGCCTGGCGCCGGAACTCGCCGACATCGGCGTGCTGGCCGAGCCGATGTCGGTGGCGGAAAAGGCGATTGACGAGGCGGGCCGCATTCAAGCCGGCCGCCTGCCGCAGGCCTCGGCCGCCCCGGATTGGTGGTTTGGGCGGCCCTGCCTGGTGGCCGGCTTGGGACCCATCGGCCTGTTGGCCGCCCTGGCGCTGCGGGTGCGCGGCGCCGCGGTATACGGCCTCGACATCGTTCCCGAGGCGTCGGCGCGGCCGCAGTGGCTGCTGGCCATCGGCGGGCAATATATCAACGGGCAGGAGATTCCCCCGGACAAGATCGCCTCCTTGCGGCGGAGCATGGACGTGATCATCGAAGCGGCGGGCATCGCCTCGCTGTCGTTCAATTTGCTCGATGCCCTGGGCGCGAATGGGGTGATGGTGCTCACCGGATTACCCGACGGGGACCGTCCCATCGAGCTGAATGGCGCGGCGCTGGTGCGCGGACTGGTGCTGGGCAACCAGGCGATCGCGGGCAGCGTCAACGCCGCGCGCGATCATTTTCAGCTTGGGGTGGACGATATGCTGTCGGCGGAATTGCGCTGGCCCGGACACGTAGCCAAGCTGATCACTCATCGCTATGCCGCGCAGGACTTCGCGACCGGATTTTCCCAGCATCCCGACGACGAAATCAAAGCCGTGATCGAATGGGCGCAGTAGGCTGCGGCGCATCGCCGCGCGCCGGCGAAGGAACCACCCCAGGGACCAGGGCGGACGGCGCCCACGGACTCACGCTCGGGGCCACCCCGGCCGCCGGGGGCAGGCCCGCTTGCTAAACTGAAGCGAGGATTTTTGGAGGCTGAACATGCCGCTCAAGCCGGGGCTTTACGCCCGTTTTCAAACTAACCATGGCGCATTCGTGGCGCGCTTGTTTCCGGAGCAAGCGCCGGAAACCGTCGCGAATTTCACCGGCCTAGCCAGCGGCCAGAAAGAGTTCGTGGATCCCAAGACGCGGCAGAAAGCCCGCCGGCCCTTCTACGATGGATTGCAATTCCATCGCGTGATTCCCGACTTCATGATCCAGGGCGGCGATCCCTTGGGTACGGGCACCGGCGGGCCGGGATACCAGTTCCAGGATGAGTTTCACCCCGACCTGCGGCACGGCGAGGCGGGCATGCTGTCCATGGCCAACGCGGGGCCCAACACCAACGGTTCGCAGTTTTTCGTCACCGTCGCGCCGACCCCGTGGCTGGACAATCGGCACACGGTGTTTGGGCAGGTGGTGGAAGGTTTGGATGTGGTGAAACGGATCTCCGAGGCGCCGCGCGACCGGCAGGACCGGCCGAAGCAACCGGTGACGATCGAAAAGCTGACCATCGAAACGGTGGCCTAAGCCCGCCGGCTGGCGCGGAGTCATTCTCATGGACCTGATCACGCCCCGGATGCGGTTCCGCTGGAACCGATGGAAGAATCGCTGGTTTCGCACCCGGGAATCGGCGCGGGAATCGGCGCGGGGGGTGTTCGTGGAGCAGAAGATGTGCCCCTCCTGCCGCGCCTTGGTGGACCGCCGCGACCGGCAATGCCCGTATTGCGGCCAGCGGCTGCGGGTGTTGGGCACCGGCCCCGCCGGCCGTCTGCTGTCGCGCTTCCTGCCCCAAACCGCGCCGGTGACCAGCCTGCTTCTGCTCGGCAATCTGCTCATGTTCGCCGTGGAAATGCTGCTGAGCCACACGGGGTCCTTGCTACAGCCGGTGGGCAACACCGCCATCGTGCGTCTGGGACTGAGCCTGCCGATGCCGCTCATGCTGGCGAGCGGTCAGTATTGGCGCTGGGTGACGGCGATGTTTTTGCACGCCGGCTGGATGCACATCGGCTTCAACATGCTGGCGCTGTACTATCTGGGCCCGACCTGCGAATCGCTGTATGGGCCGGCCAAGTTCCTCAGCATCTACCTGGCCGCCGGCTTCATTGGCAACATCGTCGCCAGCGCGGCGAACACCGCGGTCCTGGGGGCGTCGGGAGCGCTATTCGGGCTGCTGGGGCTGATGATCACCTACGGATGGGGCCGGCACGACGGCATGTCGCGGCAGGTGCGTTCCCAGGGCTGGTCCTGGGCGATCTTCGCCCTGCTGTTCACCGTCGCCGGGCCCGCCCTGGGGTTCGGGGAGATCAGCCTGGCGGCGCACCTGGGCGGCTTGCTGAGCGGCGCGGCGCTGGGCCGCGTGATCTCCGACCGGCCGCCATTGACCGCCGCCAGCGTGAGCCTATGGCGCGGCATTCAGCTGGCGGCGATCGTCATCACGCTGGGCAGCTTCTTCCTGATGATCCGGACGCCGCTAACGTAAACGCGTCAGCGCCGCAGCGGCTGCAGCAGGCTGCCTTCGTCTTGTTGCAAAAAGGACCGCAGCACCGGGTCCTGGCTGGCCTCCATCTCGGCGATGGTGCCGAAGAACCGGGCCCGGCCATCGTGCAGAAACACCAGCCGGTCGCCGATTTGCCGCGCCAGGCGCGTGTCGTGGGTCACGACCACGCTGGTCAGCTTCACCTGCTCACGCACCTTGCGCATCAGGTCGGCGATGACGTGCACCATCATCGGATCCACCATGGTGGTCGGCTCATCGTACAAAATGGCCTGCGGCCGCGCCGCCAGGGCGCGGGCGATGGCCACGGCGCGCTTCATGCCGGTCGAGAGGGAGGCGGGAAACTCATCGCGAAAGCGGCTGATTTCCAGCATTTCCAGCAACCGGTCCACCACCTCGGCCGTCTCCTGCTCGGAGTGGTGATTCTGCTCGCGGAGCGGAAACGCGACGTTGTCGCCGACGGTCAGCGAGTCGAATAGCGCGCCGGACTGGAACACCAGCGTGACCTTTTTATGCAGTTCGTGAAGCTGCGGTTCGGTCCAGCCGGTGATGTCTTCGCCGGCGGCGATGACGCGGCCCGAATCCGCCTTGAGGAAGCCCATCAGCAGGCGCAGGCTGACCGATTTGCCGACGCCGCTGCGGCCCATGATGCAGACGGTTTCGCCGGGGCGGACGTCGAAGTTGACGCCGTCGAGCACAGGATTCCCGTCGAACGCCTTGGAAACCCCCTCGAAGGCGAAAAACGCTCCTGTCGCGGCTGCCGCCATGCAGGCAGTGTATCAGCGGCGGAAAGGACGGGCGCGGACGGGTTAGGGCCTTTTGCCGGTTTCGGCGAGGAACCAAGCGCGGCGCTGGGCTTCATCTATCCAGCCTTCCAGCAGGCTGGCCGTGGCCACGTCATCGCGGGCGCCGCAGAGCCCATGCACTTCCAACATGCGGGCCGCCAGGGCTTCATTGTCCTCGCGCAGCTCGGCCAGCATGTCGCCGGGATCCACGAAATCGGCGTCATTGTCGGCGATGCGCTTGAGGCGGGAGATTTCGCCCACGGAACGCAGGGTAATGCCGCCGATCTTGCGCACCCGTTCGGCGATGGGATCGGTGATGGCGAAAATCTGCTCCGCTTGCTCGTCCAGCAGGAGATGATAGTCGCGGAAATGCGGTCCGCCCATGTGCCAATGGAAGTTCTTGGTCTTGATGTACAGGGCGAAGGTGTCCGCCAAGAGCGCGTTCAGGGCGGCGGACAATTCCTTGACGGCTTGCGGGGTGAAGCCGACCCGCGGCGCGAAGCGGGAACGCCGTTGCGCCGCCAACGTAGCCTTCTCAGCCATGGTGCGCCTCCTCAGGTGCCTACCTTAGCCTACACCCCCGGCGTCCTGCACGGCCGGCCGCGGACTTCGGCGCGGCTGCGGCGCGCCTCCCGCGCCTCGCGGCGGGCCTAGCTTGGAGAGTAGCGGCGCGGCCGGCGGCGGCAGCGGTCGTGTAGCCTGGAAAGACGTGACCGTCACGGCTTCGACCCACCCGTCCGCGCCGCCCCAGCCGCCCGGCAATCGGCCGGACGCGGGCCGGCTGATCGGTCTGCTGGCATGGGCGCATTTTCTGAACGACGGCGCGGCCAACTACCTGCCGGGGGTGCTGCCGGCGGTGTTGGCGGCTCTGGGGCTGCCGATCGCCTATGCCGGCGCCATTCTTGCAACGCTGATCGTGGGCCAAGCGCTCCAGCCGCTGAGCGGCGCCTGGTCGGACTGTTGGGGCGGGCGGGCCATGCCGGTCCTGGGCTTGGCGGGAACGGCGCTGGGCGCGGCCTGGGTGGGCTGGGCGCAGGGCCTGGGCTCGCTGCTGGCCGCGCTGGTGTTGATTGGCGTGGCCAATTCGCTGTTTCATCCCCCCGCCCTGGCGTCCGTCCGCCGGCTTTCGAGCGGCTCCGGGGAGCGCGCGATCTCAGCCTTCCTGGTGGGGGGAGAGATCGGCCGGGGGCTGTGGCCGCTATTGGCCGGCTTGGTGGTCGCGACCTGGGGCCTGCACGCGCTGTGGGTGCTGCCCCTGGCGGCGATTCCGACGGTGGGCTGGATGTGGTGGCGGCTGCCGCCGCAGCCGCGCCGCAGCCATACCCATTCCGCCCTCGGCGGCCTGCGCGCGGCGGGCCGGCCGCTGGTTTGGCTGCTGGCCTACTCCGGGCTGCGCAATATGCTGCTGCTGGGCGTCACGGCCTTCGTGCCCCTGCTGTGGGCCGAACGCGGCGGCAGCCTGGTGGGCGGCGCCGGGCTGATCACGGCGATGCTGGTGGTGGGCATCG
>DAHUYO010000026.1 GCA_027315185.1 Acidobacteriota bacterium | reverse complement strand
GCCGCCGCGGCCGGCAGCTTGGCCAGCGCTTGCAGCGCCTCCTGGCCCTTCCCGGCCGCCAGCAAGGCCTTGGTGTGCCGCAGCTGCAAGTTGCGGTCATGCGGGGCCAGGGCCGTGGCCTTGGCCAGCAAGGGCAGCTCCTCATGCAGCAGCGCCGCCGCCTGCCCATAGGCCTGTGCCGCCAAGGCCGGATCGCCGCAGGCTTCGGCCCGCGCCGCCACTTCCAAGCAACTGGAATAATCCGCCGGATGCAGGCGGAACACCGCCCGCCAAGCCTCCACTTCTTCGGCCGGCCGCTTTTCCCGGCGCAGGGCCGCGGCGCACTGGCGATAGGCCTTCTCCGCCTCGCTGCGCTGTTCCAGCGATTCCAGGGCGGCGGCATAGGCGCGCCACCGCGCCGCTCCCTGCGGTTGCAGCCATTGCAAGCGGGCAAACAACACGCACGCCTCGCGCGCCCGCCCCTCGGCCAAATAGCGGTCAAATTGCTCGCCTTGCAGCTCCGCCGCCTCCGCCAGCCTGCCGGCCATGGCCAAGGCGTCCGTCAGCCGGTGCAGCAGGCGCCCATCCTCAGGCGCCGCCGCGAGTTCCGCGCGAAACGCCGTCAGCGCCTCCGCCACGCGGCCGCGGCTTAAAAGTTGCTCTCCTTCTTCCACACTCATGGCGATGGGGCAAAACCGGTAAGAAGACACTATTTTCCCCCACCCGCAACCCCCAGCGCGCCTGTCCTGGCGGACGGCAACGGTCCTGATACCCCTGTCCGCATCTCGCGATGGAGTTGGCCTTGGCACCCTGGCCGCGTTGCCGCGCTCGCGGTTCGCCCTCCGGCGCGCCCAGCGCCGACTGGCTACGGCCTCGCCGCCACTAACCTCCGTGCTGGCCGCGGCGCCGCGCAAGCCGCGGCGCCCGCCCGCTCGCAAGGTGGATAATAGAAAGGCAGCATGGCGACGCCCCCACTTCCCGGACCACTTCGCATCCTAATTGTCGAAGACGAGGACCTAATCCGCGACACCTACGCCCGCCGCCTGGTCCATGAGGGCTACCAGGTGGATGAGGCGCGCAACGGCCGGGAAGCGCTGGCGCAAGCCCGTAAAGGGTTGCCGCGGCTGATTTTGCTGGACGCCATGCTGCCCGACCTCAGCGGCTTTGAAGTGCTGAAGGCGCTGCGCGCCGATCCCCGCTTTCTGACCACTCCGGTCGTGCTGTTCACCAACCTCAGCCAGCACATTGACAAGCACCAAGCGGCGCGGCTGGGCGCCACGGACTATTGGGTCAAAAGTGAAATCTCCCCCGCCGACGTCGTCGTCAAGGTGCAGCGCCTAATGGCCGATGCCGGCAGCCCCCGGCCCATTGCCAATTTCTCCCTGGTGGTGGACAGCCAGCAAGGCGATGCCGCGGCCCTGGCCGCCATGCTTGGCTATCCTCGCGATTACCGCTGCCCGAAGTGCCAAGGCACCCTTCAGTTGCAGCTGTACGGCGATTTCTCCGATCCCTGGTCGCGCAGCTTTCGCGTCCGCCTGCGCTGCCCGCAGTGCCGCCAATAGGGTTCCGCACGATGCCTTGGCGCCGCCGCATGCCGCATCTGCCGGAACGGATTCTCCGCTGGCTTACCGCCTCCGTTTTCCGCTCCACCGCCATCTTCGTCATTTTCACCTTCGTCCCCATCCTGCTGCTCACCTATTACATCGTCTCCACCAGCATCCAAAACTCCCGCGCCCAGGCGGCGCGCACCGACATCGAGGTCCGCGACTTCTCCACCGTCCTGCTGCGCACCAGCTTCCGGGAGGAAATGGAATCGCTGGCCGGGGTCGCCGACCAAGCCTATCTCCACACCGCGCTGGCCACCACCCATGCGGCGACCTTGAATCGCATTTTGGCCATCCTGATCCGCCGCCGCACCGAGTTCGCCGTGGTGGCGCTGTACGATTCCGCCGGCGACCTGCTCGCCGAGGGCTCCCCGCCCGGCGCTAACCCCGTGCCCGCGCCAGCCCTAGCGGACACCGCCCATTGGTTCAACCGCGTCAACGATCACCAGGAGTTTTATATTTCGCCGCTGCGCAATTTGCCCGGCGTCGGACCCGGACTCATTCTGGCGGCGCCCGTCACGCAAGGCACGGAGACCGGCGGCGTGCTGATGGCGGAACTGCCGGCCCGCGTGGTGCAAGGCTGGGTGGAACACGTTCACTCCGGCGATGACCGCTACGTCTACGTCGTGGACCGCTTGCATCACATCGTCGCCGGTCCCGCCCACGGCGGCCCTGACGCCGACGACGTCGCCAGCATGCCCGGCATCGCCGCCGCCCTCGACGGCCATTCCGGGCGCGTGCAATTTCTCTCCCCCATCCACCTGGAATCGCAGTCCGTCAGCTACGCCCCCTTGCCCTTGGCGCAGCAAGCCGTGCTGGTGGTGCGGCCGGTGCGCCTGGGCAACTATTTCCTCAAGGTTTTCTACGACAAACTGGCGCTGATCGCCATCATCGTCTTTCTGCTGGCGGTCATCAGCGGCTTGCTGCTGCGCGCGGCGTTTCGCTATTACATGCGCTACACGCGGGAGGTGGAAACCGGCCGCGGCAAGACCGAAGCGCTGCTGAGCAGCCTGGGCGACGGCGTCTTCGCCGTGGATACCAGCCTGCGCATCATGGAGTTCAACCCCGCCGCCGCTGCGCTCAGCGGGCTCCAGGCTTCGGCGGTGATGGGCCGGCAGTATCCCGAGGTGCTGCACTTCGTGGATGAGGCCACGGGCCGCGAGGCCCTGGACCTGATCCCCAGCGCCTTGGAGCATCGGCACCAGGTGCGCTTCACGCACAACCTGCGCCTGCGGCGGCCCGACGGCTCGGAGGTGCCCGTGGCGGTCAATGCCGCGCCGATGCTCGACGACCAGGGCGGCGTCAGCGGCTGCGTGGTGGTCTTTAGCGACGTCACCCAGGAACGCGAAGTGGACCGCATGAAGACCGAGTTCATCAGCCTCGCCAGCCATCAGCTCCGCACCCCCATGACCGGCGTGAAGGGCGCGCTGTCCCTGTTGCTGGACGAGGTCCTCGGCCCGCTCACCGCCGAACAGAAGCGCTATCTGGGGCGGGCCTACGACGCCAATGAGCGGCTGATCGCCTTGGTCGGCGACCTGCTCAACGTCAGCCGCCTGGAGCAGGGCCGCATGCAAATGGTCTGGGAGCCGGTGGAGTTGGGCCAGTTGCTGACCGCGGTGGTCAGCGACCTCCAGCCGCATGCCAACCGCTACCATCAGGATCTGCGCCTCGACCTGGTTCCGGAAACGCTGCTGACCCTGGGCGATCCCGTCCGCCTGCGCGAAGTCTTCGCCAACTTGGTGGACAACGCCATCAAGTACACCCCGGAAGGCGGCGCCATCACCATCTCCGCCCGCCCCCAGGACCAAGCCGCCGTTGTCGCCGTGCAAGACACCGGCGTCGGCATCCCCGCCGAGCAGATCGCGGGCCTGTTCAAAAAATTCTCCCGCATTGAAAACCCGCTCAGCGGCCGCGAGTTCGGCACCGGCTTGGGCCTGTACTTCGTCAAGTCCGTGGTCGAGCTGCACCACGGCTCCATCTCCGTGGATAGCCAGCCCGAGCACGGCAGCACCTTCACCGTCCGCCTGCCCCTGCGCCCGGCCAAACCTCACGCCGACGCTGGCGAGGCCCACCCCGCCGCCGCGCATTCCAGCCTGCATTGATCCCGACGACCGCCGGCAACACGCGAGTTGACCGCCAGAACCGGGCAATGCCAAGATCAATCGGAAGGTGCGTGCATTTCCAGCCGGCAATCATGCCGGGGGCATAGGCTCGGCCCGGAGCGCGCAGCGCCCGGCGCTGGCGGTTCAGCCGCCGGATGCTGGCCGCTCCCGCGGACCGCTGCGGATGGGCTTCGCCGGCAGGCAACGGGGGCTCGCCCCCGGTCCCGAAGCCGCGGGCGGCTTCGGGATCCCGGCTGGCGCTCCAGGACTCTGCAAGTAGCCGCGGGCAAAAACCTATGTGGTTCCAAAATGCGGTGTTCTATGAAGTCCCGGTTCGTTCCTTTTCCGACTGGAATGCCGACGGCATCGGCGATTTCCGCGGCCTAATTGACAAATTGGATTACCTGCAATGGCTGGGCGTGGACTGCCTGTGGCTGCTGCCGTTTTACCCGTCGCCGCTGCGCGATGACGGCTACGACATCTCCGACTACCACAACATTGACCCGGTCTACGGCAACCTGGCGGATTTCCGCGAGTTGTTGGATGAGGCCCACGAGCGCGGCATGCGCGTGCTCGCGGATTTGGTCATCAACCACACCTCCGATCAGCACGCCTGGTTCCAGCAGGCGCGCAGCTCGCCGCATTCCCCCTACCGCAACTGGTACGTCTGGAGCGACGATCCGCATCGGTACAAGGACGCCCGCATCATCTTCGTGGACACCGAGTCCAGCAACTGGACCTGGGACCCGTCCGCCGAAGCCTATTTCTGGCATCGCTTCTACAGCCATCAGCCGGACCTAAACTTCGCCGAGTCGGCCGTGCGCCAGGCCATGCTCGACGTCGTCTTCTATTGGCTGGACATGGGCTTGGACGGCTTCCGCTGCGACGCCGTGCCCTACCTGTTCGAGCGCGAGGGCACCAACTGCGAAAACCTGCCGGAGACCCACGCATTCCTCCAAGAGCTGCGCGCCAAGGTGGACGCGCGCTACCACGGCGAGCGCATCCTGCTGGCCGAAGCGAACCAGTGGCCCTCCGACGTGGTGCAGTACTTCGGCCAAGGCAATGAGTTCCACATGGCCTTCCATTTCCCCCTCATGCCCCGGCTGTTCATGGCCACGCGGCAGGAAAGCCGCCGGCCCATCGTGGACATTCTGGCGCAGACGCCGGCCATCCCCGGCAACTGCCAATGGGGCCTGTTTCTCCGCAATCACGACGAGCTGACGCTGGAGATGTGCACGGACGAGGAACGCGACTACATGTATTACGAGTACGCCCGCGATCCGCGCATGAAGCTGAACATCGGCATCCGCCGCCGCCTGGCGCCGATCGTGGACAACAGCCGGCGGCAGATCGAGCTGATGAACACCCTGCTGTTTTCCATGCCCGGATCGCCCATCCTGTACTACGGGGATGAAATCGGCATGGGCGACAACATCTATCTCTCCGACCGCAACGGCGTCCGCACCCCCATGCAATGGAACGTGGACCGCAATGGTGGCTTCTCCAAGGCGCCGCCCGAGCGCCTGTATTCCCCCCTGATCCAGAACCCCGTCTACAGCTACCAGGCGGTGAACGTCGAGCGGCAGTTCCAAAACCCCAACTCGCTGCTGAACTGGATGCGCGACCTGATCCGCCTGCGCCACAAAAATCCCGTTTTGGGCACCGGCGCGCTGGAGATGCTGGCGCCGGACAACGATCGCGTCTTGGCCTATCTGCGCCGCGACAGCGAACAAACCATCCTGATCGTCGCCAACCTGGCCCACACCTCCCAGGCCGCGCGCCTCGACCTATCCCGCTTCGCCGGTTCCGTTCCCGTGGAAATGTTCGGCGACGCGGCCTTTCCCATCGTCGGCGCCGAACCCTACCAGTTAGCCCTCGGCCCCTACGGCTATTACTGGCTCCGCCTGAACGGCGGCAAGTAGATCGGACCGATGTCCGGCGCTGGGCGCCGGCCAGGAATCCCATGCCCCCACGCGGCCAACGCGAACCCGTCAAGCTCGACGCCGACGGCCTCTACGCGCGCGCCGTCCGCCTGCTCGCCTCCCGCGCCCGCGCCGCCGCCGAATTGCAGCGCCTGCTGGCGCCCCGCGCCGCCGGCCCCCAGGCCCTGCAAGCCGCCATGGCCCGTCTTCGCGATCATGGCTATCTCGACGACCGGCGCTTCGCCGAAGCCTTCGCCCGCTACCGCCGCGACGCCGAAGCCTGGGGCCCGGCCCGCTGCCGCCGCGAACTCGCACGCCGCGGCGTGCCCGACGCCTTAATCGCCGCCGCTGTCGCCGCCGCCTACGGCGAAAGCGATGAAGCGGCGCTGCTGGCCGCCTACATTCGCCGCAAGCGCCTGCGCCGCCCGGATACCCCCGCCCAAGCCGCTTCCCTGTTCCGCCGGCTTTGGCAAGCCGGCTACGCCACTTCCACCATCCACGCTGCCCTGCGCGCCTGGCGCCTCGATCCGGAATGGCTCGATGGGCTGGACGCGCCCGAACCAGCTGACGAATAGCCCGGAACCAACGGGACGGGAACTGCGGACCCAGGGCGGGGGACGGGCAGCACGGATCAGGGGACGGGCAGCACGGATCAAGGGAAGCGCAAGGGCGTCGGTGCGGCTGACGGCGGCGCAGCGGACACTCGCTGACGAGCGCGGCCCCTAGCCTGGCTGCGCCACCCGCCCCGAGCAAACGGCGCGGCCCCTGCAAACGGCGTCGAGCTGGCGATGGTGGCCCCGCCGTCGGCGGGACGCCCCCAGGGCGGCTATCTGGAGCGGAAAGCGGCGCTGCAGGCAATCACCGACACCGCGGCGGGAGGCGAATTTCCGCCGCCCGGGAGGGCGATGGCGCGGGGCTGGAGCCCTAACCCACGGGCGGCGGGGGCGCCGATAACCCCGGCTAGCGCTCCGGGCATCGCTGCGCTACGGTGGCTGGCCTAAGCCCCAACCGCCCGCGGCGAGCGCTCCGGCGAAGGCTTCACCGCGATGAATCAAGCCATCCGCCGCGAACGCCATCAGCTCCGCCTTGCGTACTTCCCCGCCCCGCTCCGCCGAGGTGTACAGAACGATCAGCACCTTGCGCTCGGCGTCCCACGACACCGAATCCAGCGTGAACTTCGGCGGCGCGCCGCGCAGCCGCAGCGCCTCGGTCCAATACGCCCGCAGCGCCGCCTTCCCCCGCACCTCCGCATGCCCCGTCACCGCCGCCGCCAGCGGGCTGATGAACACCGCATCGTCGGCGAAATGCCGCAGCACCGCCTCCGCGTCGCCGCGATTCCACGCCGCCACCCAATCCCGCGCGAACTGTTCCGCTTCCGTCATGGCCGCATTGTAGCCCGCCGCGACGGGCTGGCCCGTGCCCCAGCGCCCGAGTCGTGCTCCGTCCCCATTCCAGGCCCGTCCCCGCCTCGCAGCGGCGTTCCGCCGACGGCGGGGCCGCGCCCCGCCTCGCTCGTCACCTTCCCGTGGCGCGCGTTCCGCGCGCGCCGTTAGGCGCCGGCCATTTTGCGCAAGCGATCGTTGGCGAAGTACTGCGCCTGGCCTTCTTCAATCGCCTGGACAATGAGCCCCGCCACGAACTCCGCCGTGTCGCCATCGGCGTAGTTCGCCGCCGGACCGGCGCCCGGCTTGCCCATGCGGTTCTTGCCGAAGTTGGTCGCGGTGATAAACGGGTAGATTTCGCTGACCACGATGCGGTCCTTTTCCAGTTCCGCCCGCGCGGTTAGGCTGAAGCCCAGCAGGGCGCGCTTGGACGCGGCGTAGACGCTGTAGCGCGGCACGGTCATGAAGGCCGTTCCGGAATTGACGTTCACGATGCTGCCGCCGCCCTGCGCCCGCATCAGCGGAATCACCGCCTGCATCGCCACGATCGGGCCCAAAACGTTGAGGCGGAAAATTTCCTCGAAGATCTCCGGCTCGATCTCCTCGACCGCCGCCGCATAGCTGCGCCCGGCGTTGTTCACCAGCCCGTCAATATGGCCATACTTGCGATGCGCCGCCCCCACCGCTTCCCGCACGGAATCGAACTTGGTCATATCCGCGGGAATGGGGAAGCTGCCTGGCAGGCGACGCGACAACGCCTCCAGCGCGTCGCCGCTGCGCGCCAACAGGGCGACCTTCGCACCGCGCCCGGCCAGCGCCACTGCCGTGGCCAGGCCGATGCCCGAGGAAGCTCCGGTCACGAGAAAAACGCGATCTTGAATTTCCATGGTTCTGATCCTTACTGTAGCCCGCCTCGGCCGGAGCGGCATTACCGCCTCCGCCGCTCCGCCGCCGGCGGAAGCGGACCTTCGCCGCCGAACGCGCCGCACGCCGCCGCGTCACGCGCCGACGCGGCCGGCCTCGACCGGAGGAAACGTCATCTGCTCCAAATCCGCGAGCAGCCCCGGGCCGGTTGGCGTCCATCCCATCCGCTGCTGCGTCAGCGCGCTGGCGCCGGTCAGGTCGCGGGCGACAAAGGCCCCGAGAAAACCGAAATGCGCCGCCGCCTCATCGGGCGCGATGGATCGCACCGGCAGGTTCATTTCCCGCCCGATCGCCTCCGCGATCTCCCGCAGCGGCACGCCTTCCTCGCCGACCACGTGATACCGCGCCCCCGCCTCGCCCTTTTCCAGCGCCAGACGGTAGAGGCGGGCGGTGTCCCGCACATGCACCGCCGCCCAGCGGTTGCGCCCCGGGCCGACATACGCCGCGACGCCCTTTTCCCGCGCGACGGCGATGAGGAAGCTCACCAGCCCCTGCTTTTCCGTGTCATGCACCTGCGGCAGCCGCACCGTGGAAACGCGCAGGCCGCGGCGCGCCAGCGCCTCGGCCGTGGTTTCCGATGCCCGCGGATATGCGTCCGAAGCCGGCAAGGGATCGTCGTTCTCGGTCGCCAGGCGCCCTTCCGCCACCGTGGCCAACCCGGAGGTCACCAGCATCGGCCGCTGCGAGCCGGCGAGCGCTGCGCCCAGCGCCTCGATCGCCCGGCGGTCAATCTCGCAGCTCGCGGCGAAGTTGGCCCAGTCATGCACGAAGCCGGCATGAATGACCGCATCCGCCGCCGCCGCGCCCCGCCGCAGGCTCTCCAGATCCTGCAGATCGCCGCGATGCGCCTCGGCCCCCGCCGACGCGAGCGCCGCCGCGCCCGCATCCGACCGCGTCAGACCCAATACGGCGTGGCCCGCGCCAAGCAGTTCCCGCACCACCGCCGATCCCACGAATCCCGTTGCCCCGGTCACGAATACCCGCATCTCCGTCCTCCTTTGCCCTCTCGCCTCTATGGCCATATCCCGGAGCGAGCCGCGCTTGACGCCCTGCCCGTCCCCGATTAAAGTGGAGACTGCCTCCGGAAATCATATTACCGGAGACTGTCTCCGTTTTGCAAGCGGCGTCTGCGCCGGCCCATTTTGCCGGGGCCCATTTTGCCGGATCGGTAGTTGCCGGCCGGAGACGACCGGCCGCCATGCCTGCCGCCAAAAAAGCCCCCGCCGCCCGCAAGCCCCGCGCCGACGCCCAGCGCAACCGCCGCCGGATTCTCGCCGCGGCCAAGCAGGCCTTTACCCGCAGCGGCGCCAACGCCAGCCTGGACGACATCGCCAAGCAAGCCGGCGTCGGCCCCGGCACCTTATACCGGCATTTCCCCACCCGCGATGCGCTGCTGGAGGCGGTGTATCAGGCGGAGGTGGACACGCTGGCGGCGGCCGCGGCGGAGTTGGCCAACGCCATGCCCCCTTTGCCCGCATTGCGGGCATGGATGCTGCTGTTCGTGGACTACATCGCCACCAAAAAGATCATCGCCCCGGCGCTGACGGCGCTGGCCGGAGGCCCTTCGCAGGTGATCGAAGCGTCCTATGACCGCATTCATACGGCGGTCGGGGCGCTGGTGCGCCGCGCCGTGGCAAGCGGCGATCTGCGGGCTGACGTGGACCCGGCGGATCTGTTCAAGGCGCTGGTTGGGGTCGCCTTTGCTTCGCCCAGCCCGGGCTGGGAAGCCAGCGCCCGGCGGCTGGTGGACATCCTGCTTCTCGGCTCCCGCCCCCTGCCGCGATAGCCTGCGCCACAAGGTAATCGCGTGGCGCCGCGACCCTTGCGGTTGTCCGCGCCTGTGCGCGACGTGCCGCCGTCACCGCGGCAGGCCAACCGACCATAGCCGAGATTGGGGGTGGTAGTGATGCCAATCGAACCAATCCTCGGTCAGGCTGGAAAGGACGGGCAGGCAGCGGCCCTGCTCCTTGCCCTGGATCGCACAGCCGCGAAAATCCCATTGGCTGCCGGTCGCCGCATCCAGCAGCTTCCACGGCGCCAGAGCGAAGGGCTTCGGCGGCTTGGTGGTTTTTCTGCCCTTGCCTGGCGCGGTAGACACGGCCTTGCCACCGGTACGCGGAGACGCAGCGGCCTTGGTCGCAGTTTGCGCCGGCCGCACCGCAGGGCGGGCCGCCACGGCGGCTAGGGGCTTGCGGACGCGCTTGGCTTCGCCCGCGGCGCGGCCCTTGGTTCCCGCATCCGCGGCCGGAGCGGCCACCTCCTTGAAAAAGGAATCCTCGGGGGGCAGTCCCGCCGCGCGGCGCGCGAAGACGCGCACCGTGCGCTGGTCGGGGCCTAGGGCGACCAAAATCGGCGTATCGCCCAACGTGTCCTCGATGACGCCCTGTTTCGCCAACTGAGCCAATGGATAGGCAACGCTATGGCCGGCCAGTGTCACGCCGACGACCAGGGTGCGGCCCTTGAGCGGCCCGTGCGGCAGGGGCACGACCACCGGGTATTTGTGATAACGCTTCACCCAGCCGGCACGGACGTAGTTCTTGCGGTCGGCGGCCACCGGCGCCAGCACGGTGCCCCATGGGTACTCCCGCCGCCACAAACCGAAGCTGATCTCCTCGCTGCTCAGCAGAAGCAGCCGCGCCCCACGCAGCGGTCCGGCGATGGCGCGCCCGGAGACCTGCTGCCACCAGCTGCCGGTTTCGCGGTCGCGCATCAGGAAGTTTTCATCGTTGATGCCGGCGAGATAGAAATGCAGCACCCGGCCATCCACTTTTCGACTCCACACCAGACCGGTGTGACAGAGCGTTCAATAGGTGGCGGCGATGGGCGTCCCTCCGAGGCGGTCGTTGACCACGTGGTAATAGCCCATTTCGCGAATGGGATAAGCGCGGGCCTGGCCGCCGAGATGCACATCCAGCACCATCGCGCGCGCGGGCCAGTGCGCCTGGGCGATGGGGATGGCGTGGACGTCATGGTCGGGATGGAACATCCATTGGAAGTAATCCACGTGCGCGATCCCCGTGGCCACGCCGCCGGCCACTAAGGCGGCGACGGCCACCGTGACCCGCGCCCGGCTGCGGGGGCGCGGAGCCGCCGCGGCGCCCGACCGCGACTCCCGCGGCGGCCAAAGCACCACCGCGGCGCAGACGACGATGACCGCCAGGGCCAGCAGCGTGGCCCAGCCGCCGGCGTCGCGCAGCGCCATGGCCAGGGCCAAGGCGCGGGGCGGCTGGGCGACGAATGGGCGGATGACCCAAACCGGAATGCCGGCGATCAGGACCTCGGCCACGGCCGCCACGACCAATATCCAAAAGCTAAACCTGCGCATCGGCGCCTCCCTAGGCATGAACGAACCCCAGACGGTCGCATTCGGGGCGGCGCGGCGGCCACGGCCGGCCGCCCTCCGCCCCGAGATTATTTGACCTCATCCATCGTGCCGCGGGCGACGCCCAGCGCGTCCGCCACGCAGTTGATGTAGTTGAACCAGGATGCGATCAAGGTGATCTGTAGCCGCGCCCGGTCGTCATATCCAGCGGCGCGCAGCCGAGAATGGTGCTCCGGGGTGATCCGCGTGGCGTCCTTGGTCAATTGCACTACGTACTCGACCATCACTTTTTCCCGTTGCGTGATCGGCGCGCTGCGGAAATCGCGGCGCAGCGCCGCCACCATGTCCTCATTGAGCGTGACCCGACGCAGAAACTCTGCGTGCGACTCCACTCAATAGAAGCAACCGTTGGTGGCGGACACCATGGTGGCGATCATCTCGTGCTCGCGCCGGCTGAGGGGCAGCTCGGGCGACATCAGGGCGCCGAAGGCCGAAAAGGCGTGGCGCAGCACCTCGGGAAACAGCGTGTGCGATTCGACGATGCTCTCGCTGAGCCCGGTGACCGGCGTGGCGTATTCCGGCGGGTAGAGGGCCTGCGTCGCCTGGAGCGCGGCCAGCAGGGCGCCTTCGGCGGTATTGCGTTTAATGGTTGGAACCCAAGCCATGGTTGGATCCTTTCGGCAAATCTATTGCGAGGCGCGGGCCCCAGCCCGCCTGCGGTGGGGCGTCTCGCTTACGCGCCCGACCGGGGCCGGCGAACGCTGCGGCGCGCTCATGCTTCCACTTGCTCAACCGGCGGCCCTGGCGCACCGACAGCCCGCCAGCGGCCCGAGCGCAGGCGATAGACGGGCCAGCCGAGCAATGTAATGGCCAGGCCCGCCAGGGCGTGGCGGAAATGGGCCAAGACCGGCGCCAAGACCAGCAGCGAAAGCGCCAGAAACAACACCGGGATCCAGCGCCTGCCGCGGGTTTGCCCGGGAAGAAACTGCACGCCGGCGGCGGTCAGGGCGATGAACAGCACCGCCGAAAAGACCGGATACGCGGCAATCGCCGTAAACGTGCCGGTCAGGGTGAGCGCCGCGATCATCAGCAACTGCACGCCGGTGATGCGGGCGGGCCAGCCGCCGCGGCCCGGCCGCGCCAGCACCGCGGGGAACAATCCATCGCGATGCATCGCCTGATAGACGGCGGGGGTGGTCAGCAGGAGCGATCCCAGGGCGGCCGCCACGCAGAAAACCACCAACCCGGCCAGCAACCGGGCTCCCCAGGGGCCGGCCAGCACCAGGCCCACCTGCGCCAGAAAGGCCGGCCCGGTCGCCAGTTGGCGCAGCGGAATCAGCGCCAGTAGGCCCGCCGTGAGCAACAGGTACAGGGCCACGATCGCGGTGATGCCCAAGCCCAAGGCCCGCGGCAGCGTGCGTTCGGGATCGCGGACCCGCTCGGCGATCTTGGTGGCCTCCCACCAGCCGGCCATGGCGAAAAACGCCCCCACCGTGGCGGCGCCGGCGTACGTCCAGGGAACGGCGCGCGGCGGGACCCAGAGCCGGCTCCAACGCCAGTGGCCGGAAAGCAGAATCCACAGCGGCGCACCGGCGACCAGCGCCACCTTCAGCAGGTTGGCGGCGCTCAGGCTGCGCAGCGCCGCCGCGGGCGCCAACAGAAACGCCAGGCCGATCGCCGCCGGCAGGGCGGCCGCAAGCAGCCGCTGCGCCGCGCCCCCCATCGGATGGAGAAAGGCGATGTAGCTGGCCGCGCCCGCCGATAAGGCAGCCATCACCCCGACATCCATGACCCAAAAACTCATCCAGCCGAACAGGAACGCCGGCACGGGTCCATAGACTTCGCGCAGGTAGACGTAGGCCCCGCCGGATTGGGGATAGCGCGCCGCCAGGCGGCCGAAACACCAACCCCCGGACCCGGCCATCGCGCCCATCAGCGCCCACACCGCGAACACGGCGAGCGGAGAACGCAGCGAGCGCGCCATGATGGCCGGCGTCAGGAAGATGCCCACGCCGATCGCCTGGGTCGCCACCAGTGCGGTGGTGGCCCACAGGCCCAGCCGGGGAGCGGGATCATTCACTGGCGTCATGGCGCGGGCGGCTCACGGCGCTAAAAGCGGAAGCGCAGCGCCAACTGCACCAGCCGGGGATTGCGAGCCTCGGTGATGGCGCCGAAGTTGGGCGTGCCGATCATATTGTTCGGCAGGTCGAAGTTGGGGTGGTTGAGAAAATTGAAGACCTCCGCGCGGAATTGCAGCGAGCGCGATTCCGCCAGCGCAATGTTTCGCAGCAGGGAGAAATCCCAGTCCGCCAGCCCCGGACCGGTCACCACGTTGCGGCCCTCGCTGCCGAACTGGCCGGCCTGGGTCACCGGATTGAGCCGCTGGAAGGCGTTGACGTTGAACCACTCGGCGACGGTGTGCGGCCCGTTGTTGGGGTTGCCGACCAGGTCGGGGCGGTTGGCGGAGTAGCCGCTGATCTCCGGAGCGCTGCCGGTGAGGGAGACATCGTTGGGATCGTAAACGGTGAAGGGCATGCCGCTTTGCAGCGTGACGATGCCCGTGGCGGTCCAGCCGTCCAGCAGCGGCGCCCAGAATGGCGCCCGCGGCAACCGCCAGACGTAGTTCATGACGAAGCGGTTGCGCGCATCGAACAGCGAGCGGCCATACTCCGCGGCCAGGTTGAAGGGGTTTTGCGCCAGGTCGTTTTCCCCCGCCACGCCGCCGCTGCCGGAGCCGCCCAGGTTGAACGACGAGGAGTCGTCCAGCGCCTTGGAAAACGTATAGGAAAACTGCAATTGCAGGCCATGGGCAAAATGGCGGTCCAGTTCCGCCTCGAAGGCGTTATAGGAGGAATTGGCGATGGTGCTGATCAAGCCCGAGGAGCCATAGTTGCAGTTGTTCGGCTGCGCCAGCGTGCATCCGGAATGCAGGCGGCGCTGGTTGACGTTCTGCTCGCTGGACTGGCCGGGAACATATACCGCCGGATTGCCCTCGACGAAGCGCGGCAGATGCGTGCCTTCATTGCCGACGTAGGCCAACTGCGCCATCCAGTCGCGGCCCAGGCTGCGCTGCACGCGCAGGTTCCATTCCTGGGCGTAGGGCCGCGTCATGTTGCGGTCCACGGTCAGCAGGGTCATGGGCGTGACGAAGCCGGGAGCGAAGGCGTTCGGCGGCAGCGGGGAGGCGAAATTGGGCAGCGGCACCTGGGGAATCTTGACGAACGGCGGCGCGCCGACGGTGTCCTGCAACAATCCCTCGGCGCCATTGAGGTAGGGATCGTAAAAGATGCCGTAGGCGGCGCTGACCAGCCACTGGCCGCGGCCGGTGGGATCCCAGCTCAGCCCCAGGCGCGGCGCCAGGGCATGGAAATCGGTGGGGATCAAACCCGCGGGCACGCCCGGATCGCCGGGATAGAGAATGCCCGGGGGCGCGTTGGGGACCATGACCGACTGCTGCCCCGGCGCCCAGATGTTCTGCCGGTTGCGGGCTTCGGTGTAGGGCAGGTCGAGTTCATAGCGCAGCCCGGCGCTGAGCACCAGCCGCCGCGATAGCTGCCATTTGTCCTGCCCGTAGGCATGGATGCTGCGGCCCAGCAGTTGGCGGCTGAGGTCGCCGCCGCCTTGCATGAAGACCACCGGGTCGCCGGCGAGGAAATTGGCGAAGGGAATGCTGTAGGGAAAATTGGAGAAAACGTAAAAGCCGTTCGGGGCGATCGCCAGGTAGCCGTTCGCCGCGTCCTGGCCGAAATCCACCCCAGCGCTGGCCTGGTGCGCGCCCGCCACCCAGCTCAGCGTGTAGCCTTCGCGCCAGCTATTCTGCACCGTGTTGGTGGGGCCGGTGATGGTGTCGCCGATGGTCGCCTCGCCCGCGACGCTGATGTAGGGAGGGCCGGCGGCGGCGGCCAGCGTGGACGCGTATTGGAAGCCCAGCGACTGCGGCAGGGTGTGATTCAGGCTTTGCGCGAAAACGTAATGGTTGCGCAGATATTCCAAGCGAAACACGCCGATCAGGTTGGGGGAAAACAGATGCGTCTCCTCCAGGCTGATGTCCAGCGCGTGGTCGTTCTGGCCGACGGGGAAGCCCGGAACGTTGGCGCCGATCGGCGAGAGCGGATCCACCTCCTGTCCGCCGTTCCACATGGCGCGGGCGAACAGGTGGTCGCTGGGGCCGAGGTCCTGGTCCAACCGCAGGCCATATTGGTCGTTGCTATTGGTCAGCGTCTGGGTGCTGTTGAATAACGCCGGCCCGTCGTTGGCGATGGGGTACTCGGACAGCAGCTTGGCGGCGATGGGATTGATGGTGGTCAGCGTGTTGTTGGGCACCGGCTGGCCGGTTTCGTAATTGATCAGCGGCTGGCCGGACTGGGAAAAATTGCCCTGGCGTTCGAGCTGGGTCGGAACGGTGGCGGCGGCGGTCTCGCCCTGGGCGTTGCGCACGCCCTCGTAATAGAAATAAAAGAACGTGCGGTTGCGCCGGATCGGGCCGCCCAACGCGCCGCCGAATTGGTTCTGCCGGTACGGCTGCACGGAGGGCGAGAAAAAGTTGCGCGCGTCGAGCGAGGTGTTGCGCAGGTAGTCGTACACCGAGCCGTGCCACTGGTTGGTGCCGGAACGGGTGATGATGTCCGTGGTGGACCCCATGTCGTTGCCGAACGCCGCCGAGCCGCCGCCGGTGAGGATGCGGAACTGCCGGATGGCGTCCAGCGGCGGGCGCAGCAACAGGCCGCCGTCCACCACATTGACGTTCTCGAAGCCGTCAATCAAAAAGTCGTTCGACTCCGGGCGCATGCCGTTCACTTCATACGGTTCGCCGTTGCGCAAACCGCCGCCGGCCTGCAAGACGCCCGGTGAGATCGGGTTGACGCCGGGCTGGAGCAAGCCCAGTTGGGTGAAGTCGCGGCCATCCAGAGGCAGCGTGGCGATTTGCCGCTGCCCGACAACTTGTCCCAGGCTGGAGCTGCCCTGGTCCAGCCGCGCCGCGTTCGCGGAAACCGTCACCGTCTGCCGCACGCCGCGCAGGTGCAGATGGAAGTTGACGGTAAGCGTCTGCGCCACGTTCAGCGCCAGCTCCGCCGGCGTCCGCGCGCGGGCAAAGCCTGGCGCCTGCGCATCAACACGATATCTGCCCACCGGCAGCAGCGGAAGAGCGTACCAGCCCGAGGCGCTGGTGTAGGCGACGCGGTGGGCGCCGGTGCCGACGCGGACCGCCAGCACGCGGGCATGCGCCACCGCACGGCCCTGCGGGTCCAGTACCCGCCCGGCGATGGCGCCGGTGCGCACCTGCGCCGCGGCGGAGAGCGCCAAAGCCGTCCATACGCCCAGCGCCACGAACGCGCGGCGCCATTTCTTCCCTTGCATGCGGGTAGTTCCTTTCCCTCGCTGGAATCGTTCGCGTTGTGCCGGCGCCCATCAGGCCGCGCGGCGCAATGGGAGCTATCATCCTCAGCGCCGCCAACCAGGGCAATAATCAATGCCGATTAGTTCCGCACCTTTTGCGGACTACGCGATTGCCGGACCCGCGGGGCGGCGGGTGCGTGGGACGGCGACGCGGGACGGGAGAAGAGGGCGTGAGCCGAGGCCGGCGGAAGGCACGGGAGCAGCGGTGGGCGCGGGCCGGCGGCGATTCCGCGGGCGCTCCGCGGTGCCTCATCTTGCCGGGGGCTCGGCAGACAGGTCGTTTGCCGAGAGCGGCGACAGGCGGAAATGAAGCGGGAAAACTGGGGCTGCTAGGTTCTGGTTTGGGGGGGACGTCGGGCGTGCGGGGGCGGGCGCGGCGAATGGGGGTTCGGCAGCGCGTGCGCCGCGCGGAAGGCCGGCCCCGCTATTCCGCGGCGACCACCGTGTCGTAGAGCCCGTAATGGGCGAGGCCCTCGTGGCTCTCGATGCCCGTGTACCGCAGCGAGGCGTCCTCGTAGCGTCGGAATGCGAACACCGCCTGGTTCATCTGCTCCGTGTTGAAGACTTTAAGGCGCACGAGCAGGTGGAAGTCCTTGACCGTCAGCCCGGTCACGGTGAGAAACAGCCCTGGCTCTAGCTTGGTGATCACGTCCTGGAGGGTGTTCTCGCGGAAGTCCGTGAGGTACATGAACGCGGGGATCCGCGTCGCGAACTTAATCAGCTTCTCCTGCACCAGCTTGCGCTTGGACTTGTATTCCTTCTCCTCGTCCGTGAGCTGCCTTTTCTGTTTTTCCGTCAGGCCCTTTTCCCGGGCTTTGTTCCTCAGCTCCTTGACAATCTCGCTTTTGTTAATGATGGCCTCGATGACGTTGTTGCCGAGCGCCCGCCAGCCCTCAATGCGCTCCACGGCCGCCATCGCTTCGGGGCTGTCGAGGATGCGCCGCAGGGTGTCGTTGTCCACGTTCACCAGCAGGGCGCTCTCCCATTTGCGCGCCAGCAGCGTGGCCGATGTACCCGCCATCGCGATGTCGAGGATGCCGGCCGCGTCCACCTGGGTCATGTTGGCGCCGTCGTAGGCCAGAACCGGGAGGAACGACACCAGATCCTTGACGGCGTTCTCCGGGTTCAGTTCGTTCGGGGAGAGCCCGATCCCGTATTCGGCGAGCTGCCGCAGCGCGCGCGTCGGGGCGAAATCGAAGACGAAGCAAACGGGTTTGAGGATCTCCTCTTCGTTCGGATCGTCGCCGTTCGGGTTCTTGATGGACCACGGCGACTGCACGCGAAACGCCGCCTGGAAGTAGGTCTCGGGAGACTTCAAGTTCCGCAGCATCAGAATGGACGACCACTGGGGCACCGTGACGCCGGTGGTGAGCTTGCCGCAAGACAGGGTTATGGTCCTCGTGTCGAACCCGCTCCCGATCGCATTTCGCACCGGCGGCAGGGCGTCCAGCCCGATTCCTGCCGCCGCCCCGGCCGCGACGACCACATTGTAGTCGCGCCAAAAGACGTTGTGCTTCTCGGCCAGCAGCTTCCCCATCGCCTGGCATGACGCCACGTTGGGTAAAAACCAGAGCGAATGCTGGAGGTAAGGACGCAGCCGCGCGTCCGCGTATGGGAACGGCGGCCGCGTCCCCGTCCTCAGGCCTTCGGCCTCCTTCGGCAGGTATTGGCCGCGGATGATGTCCAGCCACTTCTGGACGTCGCCCTTGTGTCGGAACTGCGCGGCGTTCCCTGCGTCGGCCGCCGCGAAGAACTCATTGAGATCGAACTCGTCGAATTCCCCGGCGCTCGCGATCGCCACCAGCTCGTCGGGCATTTGGTAGGTCAGCAGCCTCATTTCGGGCAGCGCGCAATAGGGGTTGCGCTCGCCCGGGTGCTCGGCCGCGAAGTCTGCCTTGGCGCGCTGCTCGTCGGTGTAGGTCCAGTTGAAGATCTGCTCTTCAATGAACTCGCCCGTGGCAAGCGCCTTGAACGGCGTGCCGGACAGGTAAAGATAGGCCCTGGCCGTTATTGGCAGGAACTCCGACTCCTTCTCCGACAGCTCGGCGAGGTCTTCGTTCACGTCCTCCAGCCCGGCCGCGTATTCACGCTTGGCCTCCTTCTTGGCCACCGACTCGTCCTCGCCCTCGAAGAGCTCCTTTGCGGTGTCTCGCCATGCGCCGAAGTGATACTCGTCGAACACCACAAGGTCCCAGTTCACCGCGTGCAGCCACTCGTTCCTTGCCTTGATGTTCCCGGCTTCGTCCCGGCCCAGCAGGTCCTGGAAGGAGCCGAAATAGACGACCGGCTCTTCCGGGTCGACCTGTGTCGGATCGCTGCCGGAGGATCGCGAAAGGTACTGCCAGCCGTCGAAATCGGCGTGGTTCTCGATATCCGTCTGCCACGCGTCTTCGACGGCGGGCTTGAATGTGACCACGAGCACTCGCTTGGCGCGGAGCTTTTTGGCGAGCTGGTACGCAGTGAAGGTCTTGCCGAAGCGCATCTTGGCGTTCCACAGGAAACGAGGCACGGCATGTTTGTCTTCCGCCCACCGCGAGCGGAAGTAGTCCCGGGTCAGCCGAACCGCCTCGGCCTGCTCGCTGCGCATCCGGAACGTCTCATGGTGCGTGCCTGTGAAGCGTTCCCCGGTGCGGAGTTCGGTCAACACGGTTTTAACGTCCTTGGCCGTGCAGCGCATCCATTCCAGTTCGGTGTTCTTGAAGCCCTTCTTCCTGAGCGCCTCCCGCACTTCGTGATCGCTGAAGGTGCCGCCGTCCTCGCGCTCGGCCGGCTCGTCCAACTCGATCCGCCAGTCCTTGACGGCGGCGGTTTTGAGCTGCTCCGCCACGCGCCGCTTTACATCGCGCGTGGTCTGACCGACCTTAAGCAGGCCCTCGTGCGCCGCGTCGGTGATGGAGTAGGCGTAAATGCGCGGCCGAGCCTGGGGCTTTGGCGCGAGGATTTCCTCGATGGGCCTACTCATCGCTTGCGCCGAGGCCCATCGGGCGGACAACCTTCTCGATGAAAGCGATTTCGCCAGCAGACAGGGAGTATTTCAGGTAAAGATCCTCATCTCTCCACCGCCCTGCCCACTCCTGCGTTGGTACGAAAGAGTAGACCTTTCGCGTCGTGTCCTGGGAAGGCTTGTGTAGAAGAATCAGAAAGCGTGTCAGCCGGCAGGACAGGTAGGAAAGGCAGCTCTCCGCCTTGCCGCGCGACTCGAACGGACCAATGCAGAGGTAGGTCTCTGAGGAAATAGTCCCCGGCCCACCGACGAACGGCGTACCGATGATCCTATGGGGGTACGTATCCCTATTGCCGGTCCCCGGGGCCGCCCGGCCCGTGTAGATCTTCCACTTTCCAATTAGCTGGGTGCCGGTCCGGATCGACTTCCTAGGGACGTAGCCCGTACCACCGTTCCGGTAAACCAAGATGTCGCCAGGGGCCTTGGCAGCCCTGCCCTGGAACGTTGTCCCCAGTCCGAACGGCTTCCTGGAACTGACCAAGCGGTCGAACCGCTTGCCCTGGGGCAAGGAGAGGGATTCTGCCTGGCCACTCTCGACTGCAACGACCTTCCTGAGGATCGACAGGCCCTCCTTGAACCGGATGAACACGTCGACGCCTTTTTCGAGAAGCTGGCGATTCGCGGTGGAAGGGGGCTCGCCCTTGAAAAAGGTGCTGACCCGGCAGGGGCCCGCGTTGTCCCGATCCCAAAGAAAGTAGCAGACGCCGCCCTTCAGGCCAACGCCTGGGAAGACGTCGGACGCGTTTAGGTAATCGTCAAGCGAGCGCAAGCGATCGTCGGCGAGCATCGATTCCCTGAACTCGTCCAGCCCTTTGCCGCCTGCGAACCAGCGGGCGGGGATGACCATCGATAGGTACCGTGGCACCAGCGCTTTCGCTTGCTGCACGAACAACTGGTAGATCGGCGCCGCGCTCGTTCCAAATCCGTCATCCCGCAGCTGGTACGGCGGGTTACCGATGATCACGTCGAATTGCATGTCGCCTCCGAACAGCTCGGCAATCCGAGCCTTGACGTCGCCGGTGTGGATGAAAGCGTAAGCGTGGGTTTCGCGGTCCCCGCCGCGGTCCAGCGCCGCCCGGCTCGCGCCGCAATACGTGCACCCGCCCGCCTCCCATTTGTGGTTTACGCGTCGGAACCAGATGTTGCCGGCGTCGCTGGCGAAGCCTTTGGCGATCGAGTGCGGGCCGCTGGCGTGCTTCGAGCAGTAGACGCTGCGGCGCGCCAGGAGGCTGGTGAGCTCCGTGATGCCGATGCCGAACACCTGCTTGGTCAGAACGTGATCAACCCGCTCCTGGAGGTTCGGGATGGCCCCGGCCAGACCCGCGGTAAGGCGCCGGGTGATCTCTCGCAGGAACACGCCCGACTTCGTGCACGGGTCAAGGAACTTCACCGTCGCGTCGGCCCAAATGTTGGCGCCGCCGTTGCCGGCCGCCCATCCCTCAGCCAGCGTGTCCAGCATGCGGTTCGCGAAATCAGGCGGGGTGAAGACCTCGTCGTTCGACAGGTTCGCGATGCAGGTCAGGATGTCCGGGTTTCGGCCGCGCAGCCGGAAACCGGCCTTGGCGCTCACGCCGCCTCCCCCGGAGTACCGTGCCGCGCGGCCGCGGCCAGGTCGTTGACCGTTAAGGGCGGGTAGCTCTCGGCCGGCGCGAAGATTTCGTGTTTGCCGAGGCCGGCGAAGAGCGAGCCTTCCGCGCCGAGCGCGGATGACTGGGCGAGCGCCTCCAGACGGAAATCGCGCCGCTGGAACTTCCCCCTGCCGAGGTAGCCCCATTCGGCGAAGGTGATCGGCCGATTGTCATAGGTGCGCATGGTCAGCGCATCGCCGTGCACGACATTCCGCGACAGAACATAGGACGCAGCACGACGCAGGGCGTCCCCTTCGTCCAAGTTCAAATAACCGGCGAAAATCTCGAGCAGGTTCGCGCGGCACTCGGCGACGTTGTCTTCCAGCAGCTCGATTCCGTAGACGCACATCAGCGCCAGCAGCGAATAGTGCCTCTGCTCGAAAGCGGACCGGCCGTATTTCTCCTGCGCGGCCGCCAATTTGCGGCGCAGGATCTGGGCCAGGAAGTTCCCGCTGCCGCAGGCGGGCTCTAGGAAACGCGAGTCAATGCGCCCGGACTCGCCCTTGACGAGGTCGAGCATCGCCTCGACCATCCACGAGGGCGTGAAAACTTCGCCGTGGTCGGCGACGCGTTTTTTCGACCGGATCAAACTCATGGCTAATGGAAGGCAGTATATATCGCCGCGCTCGGCCGGGGCTTGGCCGCGGCGCGGGCGGCGCTGCGCGTCCGCCGCTCGCGGGGTATGCGGGTGTTATACACCGGCCGCGGACCGGGGTCAAAAGCTGCGTGCCGGGCGGCGCCGGGCGAGTTGAAACAAAAACCAGCATGGGCGGCGGATTTCTCGGTTTCCCATTTTGCCGGGGGCCGAGCCGAAAGGCCGCTTGCGATGCGCGCAGGTGGGCGGAAGTGAGGCGGGGAGAGGGAGACTGGGGGGGTGCGGACCGGGGCGCAGAGGGGGCGAGGGGCGGGCGGACGGCGCGGGCCAACGGCGCGGGGGCGGCGTCAAGCCAGAGCGGCGCAGGGCGGCCGGGCCGGCGGGGCGGGGACGAGCCCGCGGCTACGCCAAATCCGAGGGCAGTTCGGCGGGCTGGAAGTTTTTGTCCACGACGACGTGGCGGGTTTCGCCGGTGGCGAGCAGCTGGCCGTCGGCGGCGCGGACGACTTCGTAGGCGTAATCCAGAATGGATCCGCGCTGGCGGGCGAGGCGGGTGCGCAGGGTCAGGACGTCGTCGTAGCGGGCGGGGGATTTGTACCGGCAGCGGGCCTCGACGACCGGAATGAAGCGGCCGTCCTCGGCCTCCAGGTCGCGGTAGGAAAAGCCGCGGGCGCGGAGATGCTCGACGCGGCCGATCTCAAACCAAACGAAGAAATTGGCGTAGTAGACCACGCCCATCTGATCGGTTTCGGCATAGCGCACGCGGATCTGGGTTTCCACCCAGGCGGCGGGCGCGGCGGCGGGACCAGCGGGTTGCGGATTGGGGGCGCTGCTCATATCACGGCTCATTGCGCCGCGCATCACCGCGCGCGGCGGGGGCCCAGCGGGGCGGGCGCTTTTCCAAAAAGGCCGCGAGTCCCTCGCGATACTCCTCGGTGCTGCGCAGGGCGGCGTTGGCCTTGGCGGCCATGGCCAGGGCCTGGGGGCGGGAGTACAGCGGCAGATCCTGCAAAAGCTGTTTGGTGGCGCGCAGGCTGGCGGGGCTGTTGCGGGCCAGCGCGGCGGCCAGTTGCCGCGTGCGGGGCAGCAGATCGGCGGCGGAGGCGACGACCTCGGTGACCAGTCCCCAAGCCTGCGCTTCTTGGGCGCCGATCAGCCGGCCGGTGAGCAACAGGTCGCGGGCGCGCTTTTCGCCGATCTGGCGCAGCAAATAGGTCGCCACCAGCGCGGGCAGAAAGCCGATGCGCACCTCGGTGTAGCCGAACTTGGCCTCCGGCGCGGCCAGCGTGAAGTCGCAGACCGAGGCCAGGCCGCAGCCGCCGGCCACCGCCGGGCCATTGACGGCGGCGATGGTCGGCAAGGGAAACTCGTAAATGCGCTGGAAGAGGCGGGCCATTTTTTGCGCGTCGGTGAGCGCATGCGCCGGGCCGAGGCGGCCCATCTCGCGCAGCGTCTCAATGTCCATGCCGGCGCAAAACGCGCTGCCCGCGCCGGTAATGGCTACCGCGCCGCCGCCGCCGTTGGCGCGGCCGCCGCTGGGGCTTTGGCCGCCGGTTTCCGGGCTCGCTTCGCCGGCGCCTTGCGCTCCGGCGGCAGGGTGGGACCAATGCTCGGCGCAGGCTTCCAGCGCCGCCGGCAGCTCCTCCATCAGCTCCATGGAGATGGCGTTGCGCCGCTCCGGACGGTTCAGCGTAATCAGCGAAAGATGCTCTTCGTGCTCCAGCGTTAGCGTCTTGGCCATCCCGCGTTCGCCCCGATTCTGCTCGCCCGCCCGCCGACTCCCCGGCGCCCAAACTCGGCCCTGAAAATCGGCCCTGAAAATTGGCCCCGAAAATTAGCTTAGCCATTCACCTTACCACCCGCATGACGCGGCGGCAGGGGCCGATGGCGGGAAAGCGGCTCAGGCGCGCGGCTATTTTGGGCCGCGGCCAAATGATGGGCGCGGGCCCCAGCCCCGCCCGCGGCGGGGCGTCCCGCTTGGGCTCGCGCGGTGGGGACATTCGCGCCCAAGCGTGGGGTAGGGCTCCCGCCCTGCGGTTCGTCGCCCTCCAGGGCGGTGGGGAGCGACAGCCGGGACGGCTATCCCACCGCCTTCACCCAGGCGCCATGCGACAGCCGGCCCACTCGCGTCGCCGCAGCGCGATGGGAGCGCGCCGGTTTCGCTAGGGCCTAGGTTCCAGGGCGACGAGCAGTTGGTCGCGGGCGTCCAACACCAGCGCCGCCGCGTGGCGGCTTTCCGGGGGCAAACCGCCGACCGCGGCCATCAGATCCGCGCGGGAGAACGCCGCCAATTCGGCCAGCGTGCGGCCCTGCATCAGCTCCGTCAGCGCCGCGGCGCAGCCCATCGCCGCCACGCAGCCTCGGGCCAAAAAGCGCAGTTCCCCGACCCGCCCGGCCGCGGCGCGCAAGGTCAAGACCAAATGATCCCCGCAGACGGGATTTTCCACTTCCGCCCGCGCCGTCGCGCCGTCCACCACGCCGGCAAACCGCGCGCGGGCGAAATATTCGCGTAATTGCGCCGCTATCATGCCTTCACCCGCATCGCCACCGCCGCCGGCGCGATCCCGCCACCCGCCGCGCCGCGCCGGTTGCGGAATCGCGCAAATTAGCCCAATAATCAAAAAGAGGTTGAGCCACCCCTATCGTGCCCGCTCCGGACTGCCAACGCACCGTTGAGGTCGAGATTCCTTCCGCCGAAGTGGAACGGGAGTACGGCCGCATTGCCCGCGACCTGCAAAAGAAGGCCCGCCTGCCCGGCTTCCGCCCGGGCAAGGCGCCGCTGTCGCTGGTGCAGCAGCGCTTCGCGGGGCGCATTCGTGAGGAAGTGCTGGACAGCATGTTGCCGGCCTACTTGCGCAGCGCCTTCGAGCGGGAAAACCTGGAACCGGTCTCCCGCCCGGCGATCGAAGACCTCCATTTTCACCCCGGCGAGGCGATCCGCTTCAAGGCGCGCATCGAGGTGGTGCCGCCCTTCGAGTTGGGCGAGTACCGGCGGATCAAAATCGCGCCGCCGCAGTCCCCGGAGACAAGCCAGGACGAGGCGGTGGACAAGGCGATCGAGCAGCTGCGGCAGAGCAAAACCACCACGGAAGAGGTGACCGACCCGGAAGCCCGGGCGGGCAAGGGCCTGGTCGCGGTGGTCAGTTCCGACCAAACCATCGAGGGCGCTTCCTCCACCACGCACGCCGACAAGCTGCCGATTCGCGTCGGCGCGGAGGAAACGCTGCCGGAATTTTCCGCCGCGCTGGAAGGCGCCGCGGTCGGCGACGTTCGCCACGTGGTGGTCCATTATCCCGCCGATTTCGGCAGCACGGAGATCGCCGGCAAGACGGTGAACTTCGAGCTGCGCGTGCTGGCGCTGCAACGCGAGCTGACGCCGGCGATGGACGACACGCTGGCCAAGGAGTTCCTGAGCGCGGCCGACGTGGCCGACCTGCGCGCCAAGCTGGGACAAAGCATCGCCGCCGACCGGCAGCGGCAGCGCGCCGCGGAAGAACGCGAGCAGGTGGCGCAGCAGCTGATTAAAATGCACGATTTCCCCGTGCCCGAGGCGCTGGTGGAAGAGCAAGTGCAGCGGCGGCTGGAACGCGAGGCCCGCCGCTTGGCGGCCCAGGGCGTGGACCCGGCGCAGGTGGATTGGGGCCAAGCCCGCCCCGCGGTGCGGGAAAGCTCCAGCGACGCAGTCAAGCTAGGGTTGATTCTGGACCGGATTGCGACCGCGGAGGGAGTTGCCGCATCCGATGAAGAGATCGAGCAGGAGCTGGAGCGCTGGGCCGAGCGCCTGCACCAGCCACTGGAAACGGTGCGGCAGCGTCTGACCGCCAGCGGCACGCTGACCGCGCTGCGCGCCGATATCCGGCAGGACAAAACGCTGGACTTCTTGCTGGGCGTGGCGGCGCGGGAAGCGGCGCCCGCAACCCAGCCTGCCCCCTAGACGCCGCGGCGCCTGGCTGGCCCCGACTTCCGCCCACAAGCAGAACACCCATGAATCACAACTTCGACTCTTTGCGCGATTCCCGGCCGCAACCCGCGCCCCAGGGGGCGTTGGTGCCCATGGTGGTGGAACAAACCAGCCGCGGCGAACGCGCCTACGACATCTACTCCCGCCTGCTGCGCGACAACATCATCTTCATCGGCACGCCGATTGACGACAACATCGCCAATCTGGTGACGGCGCAGCTGCTGTTCTTGGAGGCGGAGGATCCCGACAAGGACATCTCGCTGTACATCAACAGCCCGGGCGGTTCCATCACTGCCGGCCTGGCCATCTACGACACGATGCAGTTCATCCGCCCCGATGTCACCACCATCTGCATCGGCCAGGCGGCCAGCATGGCGGCGCTGTTGCTGGCGGCGGGCGCGCCGGGCAAACGCTTCGCGCTGCCCAATTCCCGCATCCTGATCCACCAGCCGTCGATGGGCGGGCTGTCCGGGCAGGCCACCGACATTGACATCCATGCGCGCGAGATCTTGCGCATGCGCGAGATCACCAACCAGATGTTGGCCAAGCATTCCAAGCAGCCGCAGGAGAAGATCTCCAAGGACGTGGAGCGCGACTTCATCATGGACGCGGCTCAGGCCAAGGCGTACGGCATCGTGGACGATATTATCTTCCAGCACAAATAGTCGTATGCGGCGGATGCGGTAGGAGCGGCTAGTGGTAAAATCCGGCTATTCACCTCATCCCGCCCCATGCCGGCCCAGCCCGCATGGCAGGATCCGCGCCCGGCATAAGCCCCTATCGGTACAGCACTTGGAGCCTCGAATGCGGACGCGAACCGGCAAGGCAAGAGCAAGCGCAAGGGAAAGAGCAAGGTCCAGCAAGGCATTTGATTTTGACTATTCCCGCCGCCACCTGGCCCCGCGGCCAGGCCAGGCGGGATAGGGGGAGATTTAGCCACCGTGCGTCCCAAAAACGGACCTGATGAAGTTCTCCGGTGCTCGTTCTGCCACAAAACGCAGGACGCGGTCACCAAGTTAATTTCCAGCCCTAGCGAATATCCGCGCGCATACATTTGCGACGAGTGCGTGGCGGTTTGCAATTCCATTTTGGAAGACGACCGGGGCAATGAGCCGGCCCGCGCCGGCCTCCAGACGCTGCCCAAGCCGCATGAGGTGAAGGCCTTTCTGGATGAGTACGTGATCGGCCAGGACCATACCAAGAAGAAGTTGGCCGTCGCCGTCTACAACCACTACAAGCGGCTGCACATGAACCGCAATCGCGCCAACAGCGAAGTGGAGCTGCAAAAGGCCAACATTCTGCTGATCGGCCCCACCGGCACCGGCAAAACATTGCTGGCGCAGACGCTGGCCAAGATGCTGGACGTGCCGTTCGCCATCGCCGACGCCACCACGCTCACCGAGGCGGGTTATGTGGGCGAGGACGTCGAGAACATCATCCTGAAGCTGCTGCAAGCGGCCGAAGGTGACGTGGCGCGGGCGCAGCAGGGCATCATCTACATTGACGAGATTGACAAGATCAGCAAGCGCGACGAAAACCCCTCCATCACCCGCGACGTCAGCGGCGAGGGCGTGCAGCAGGCGCTGCTGAAGATTCTGGAGGGCACGGTGGCCCACGTCCCGCCGCAAGGCGGGCGCAAGCATCCCCACCAGGAGTTCACCCCGGTGGACACGACGAATATCCTCTTCATCTGCGGCGGCGCCTTCGTGGGCCTGGAAAAGGTGGTGGGCCGGCGCGTCGGCCGGCGCGCCATGGGCTTCCGCAGCGATGAGGAGACCAAGGCCGACGCCGCCATCGCGCCGCTGACCGGCCTGCGCGACACCGAACTGCTGGCCCAGGTGCAGCCCGGCGACCTGATCCGCTTCGGCCTCATCCCGGAGTTTGTCGGCCGCCTGCCGGTGATCGGCGTGCTCGATGATTTGGACCGGGCGGCGCTCATCCAGATCTTGACGCGGCCGCGCAACTCCTTGGTGCGCCAATACCAGAAGCTGTTCGAGTTCGAAAACGTCAAGCTGCGCTTCCAGGATGACGCGCTGGATGCGATCGCGGATGAGGCCCTGGCGCGCAAGGTCGGCGCCCGCGGGCTGCGCATGATTCTAGAAGAGCTGATGCTGGATTTGATGTACCACCTCCCGGCCCAGAAGCGGGTGCGGGAGTTCGTGGTGACGCAAGAGATGGTGAAGAAGCGCGATCTGGCGCTGACCACGCTGGAGAAAGCCGGCTAGGCGCCGTTCGCCGGGCGCGGCGCGCCCGGCGCGACTCCGCCTCTGCTCACCGCGCGGCGGCAAGATTGCTCCGGCGGACGGCTCCGTCCGCCGCAAGATAGTCAAGATAGTATTGAACGAGAGGGCTGCGGCGGCCCGGCCCGCCCTTACAGGCGCTTTTGCTTATGCCCAAACCCGATAAAGCCGAAACCCGCGCTCTGCCGATGATGCCCATCCGGGACGTCGTCATCTTTCCGCACATGATGACGCCGTTCGTCGTCGGCCGGCAGAGCTCCGTTCGCGCCTTGGACGAGGCGCTGGCGCAGGACAAGAAGCTGTTCCTGGCCACGCAGCATGACGCCACGCTGGACGAGCCCAAGCCGGAGGAGATCTACCAGGTCGGCACCATCGTCACCATCGTGCAAAGCGTCAAGCTGCCCGACGGTAATATTCGCGTGTTGGTCGAGGGCCTGGAGCGGGCCAAGATCGTCGAGATCAGCGACGAGGACGGATTTTTCCGCGCCACGGTGCGGGTTCCCGCCGCCCGCGGCGAAGGCGTGACGCCGCAGAGCGAAGAGCTGATGCAAAAAGTCACCGGCCTCTTCGAGCAATACGTCAAGCTAAGCCAGGCGCTGAACTACGAGACCATGCTCAACACCGTGCGGGTGGATGAGCCGGGCCGCCTGGCCGACACCGTCGCCGCGAACCTGAGCTTGCCGGTGGAGGACAAGCAGGAGCTGCTGGAGCTGTTCTCCCCGCTGGACCGCCTGGCGCGGCTCGCCGAGCTGCTCGACGCGGAAATCGAAAAGCTGAACGTGGACCGCACCATCCAGGGCCGCGTGAAACGGCAGATGGAGCGCGCGCAGAAGGAGTACTACCTCAACGAGAAGATCAAGGCCATCCAGAAGGAGCTGGGCCGGGGCGAGAAGAGCGAAATTGACGAGCTGAAGAAAAAAATTGAAGCCGCCGGCATGCCCAAGGCGGTGGCCGAAAAGGCCATGCAGGAACTGAAGCGGCTGGAGCTGATGCCGCCGATGTCGGCGGAATCCACCGTCTCCCGCAATTACATTGACTGGATGCTGGCGGTGCCCTGGAAAACCAAGTCCAAGGAGATCCGCGACATCAAGCGCGCCGAGACCATCCTCAACGAAGACCACTACGGGCTGGTCAAGATCAAGGAACGCATCTTGGAGTTCCTGGCCGTGCGCCAGTTGGTGAAGAACCCCAAAGGCTCGATCCTTTGCTTCGTCGGGCCTCCGGGCGTGGGCAAGACCTCGCTGGGCATGTCCATCGCCCGCGCCACGGGCCGCAAGTTCGTGCGCCTCTCGCTGGGCGGCGTGCGCGATGAAGCGGAAATCCGCGGCCATCGCCGCACCTATATCGGCGCGCTGCCGGGGCAGATCCTGCAAATGATGCGCAAGGCCGGCACGGTGAATCCGGTCTTCCTGCTGGATGAAGTGGACAAGATGAGCATGGACTTCCGCGGCGATCCCTCGGCGGCGCTGCTGGAGGTGCTGGACCCGGAGCAGAACGAAACCTTCATGGATCATTACCTGGACGTCGAGTACGACCTCAGCCAGGTCATGTTCATCACCACCGCCAACGTGCTGCACACCATCCCCCAGCCGCTGCAAGACCGCATGGAGGTCATCCGCCTGCCCGGCTACACCGAGCAGGAAAAAATGGAGATCGCCAAGCGCTTTCTGGTGCCCAAGCAGCGCAAGGCGACCGGCGTCGCCGAGGATCATCTGCGCTTCGCCGACGCCGGCATCGGCGCGGTCATCAACGGCTACACGCGCGAAGCCGGCGTGCGCAACCTGGAGCGCGAAATCGGCAACATCTGCCGCAAGGTGGCCCGCCGCGTGGTCGAGGCCCATGACAGCCAGGACAAGGTGGCGGTCGAGGTGGGCGCCGAAAACGTCGGCGAATACCTCGGCATCCTGAAGTTCCGCGACACGCAGCACGAGGAAAGGAACGAAATCGGCTTGGCCACCGGCTTGGCCTGGACCGAGGTTGGCGGCCAGATTCTGGCTACCGAAGCCACGCTGATGGACGGCAAGGGCAAGCTGACCCTGACCGGCAAGCTGGGCGACGTGATGCAGGAATCGGCGCAGGCGGCGATGAGCTACATCCGCAGCCGCGCCCATCTGCTGGGGCTGCCCAAGGACTTCTACCGCAACCTGGACATCCATGTCCATGTGCCCGAAGGCGCCATTCCCAAGGACGGGCCCTCGGCCGGCATCACCATCGCCACCGCCCTGGCCAGCGCGCTAACCCGCATCCCGGCGCGGCGCGATTTCGCCATGACCGGCGAAATCACGCTCCGCGGCAAGGTGCTGCCCATCGGCGGCGTCAAGGAAAAGCTAATGGCCGCGCATCGCATGAAGATCCTCCGCATCATCCTGCCCAAGGACAATGAGAAGGATCTCCCCGATCTGCCGGAGAACATCCGCTCCTTGCTGGACATTCACCTGGTGGAGAACATGGATGAGGTGCTGGAGCTGGCGCTGGAGCGCCCGCTGACCAGCTTGGCGCCGCCGGTCGAACCGCCGGTCGCCCACCGCGACGAGTCCGAGCCACTGCACCAGTAGCAGCGATCCGCCGCGCCCCGCGGAGGAGGAGTAGGCGGGATCTCAGGGCCGGGCGAAGCAAATCTGGCTGATGCGCGCCTCCCGCACCGCCAGCTTTTGCAAGCGGCCGTCGGCCATCCATAGCAGCCAGATCGCCTGCTCCTGCTGCGGCTGCCCAATTAGTTTTGTCTCCCCCACCGTGAACGCCACCGCGTTCAGCGGGGCTGAATACGCCAGGCCCGCGTCGAGAAAGCCGAAGCCGGAAATTGCCCCATACGGCAGCAGTTCCCGCACTTCCCCATCCGCCATGACCTGCCGGATCGCCCCGAACTCGCGCACGATCAGCGTCCCGGGCGGCCCGTAACAGGCGTCGAAATTGTAAATCGAAGGGGGCCGCGCGACTGTAAACCGCCGCGTCGGAATATCGAACTGCACGATGGTGATGGTCGCGTAGCCACCCCCGGGCGGGACGGTGACGCGGTGAAATAACACCGCGCGGCTGTCGGGCCGCCAGTGCGGGGAGAAATCGCCGGTCCGGCCCGTCGCCGGCCAGAGGTCCGTGACGTCCAGAGGCTCGGGTCTTGCACCGGTGGAGAACAGCCAAATGTGCTGGTAATCCTGGGGCGTCGGGCGGAAGACCGCCGCAATATGGCCGCCGTCCGGCGAAATGTTCAAGGCGCCCGGCGACCCCGGCGGCCGGTACCACACCCGCCGCCAGCGCCCGGGCGGCCAATATAATTCGATGGCGTCCCCCAGTTGTTGGCCGTCGAATTTATCGTGCACCACCACCGCCGCCGGGCCGCGGAGTGAACGGGCCGATCCGTCCGGGTAGCTGCGGTGGCCATAGGGGGTCAGATAAGGCGAGATCCGCCCGTTTGCCGGATCGGCGATGCGGACGTAGTCGCGAAAGATCAAGTAGCCAATCGTGCTGAATAGGACGACCTCAGGGGAACGGAAGCGCCGACGCCCACAGCCCGCAGCCGCGAGAAGCGAGCTGAGCGAGGCAAGGAAGGCGCGCCGGCCCATGGGGTGACCGTGTAGCTGCACCCGGCTCAATACTCCAGGACGAAGATGCACTGCGCGTTGCGGATCAACCGGCGGTCGGGACGTATACACCAACGTCCGATGCGGTGCCGCGTGGATTAGCTAAGCACTGCCCTTTTTTTCTGTCAAGCGCGCGGGTCTGGCGCCCCGGCAGCCGCGGTCGCCCACCGCGAGGAATCCGAGCCGCTGCACCAATAGGGGAGTCCCCCCGGCGGCGCCGCCGGCCCGCGAACCCGTCGTCGCGTTCGTTCTGGGCCTCCCGCCGGCACCGGTGCTGGGGCACGCGGCGGCGCGTCGGGCATGGACACTGCGGGCTGAAGCCCGCACCACACCGGCTAAAGCCCGTTCCACGGCGGGCGGGTGGCAGACGGGCCGGCAAGACGCCCGCGCCGCCGGGCGCACAAACCGGGCGCTTGCGGCTAGCCGCGGTGCTGGTTGATGTTCAGCAGCACGCCGGGCGGGGCCACGGGCGACCTGCGCGAGCGCGCGGCTGGCCGGTCGGCGGGCGGGCCCCGGCAGCTAGGCCTTCGCCACGAGGACGATGCTATTGCGCTGCGGCGAACTGGCCGGGACCAACTCCGCGACGCCGCGATCCAGCGTGGCGAGCTGCGCGCCGCGCCGCAGCGCCAGCGCCAATAGGTAGGCGTCGGTCACCTGCCGGTGGCCAAGCAGGCGGCCGCGCAGCGGCTCCAGCGCCTCGGCGCACGGCAGGTCATCGGGCCAAAATTCGTGCTCCGCCGCGCGCGTGTTGGCCGCCAGCAGCGCCTGCGCTTCCCAAGGCGTTAGACAGTCCCGCGAGAAGGCGGGGTTACTGAGGATGCGAATCAGCCCGGATTCGGTGATGGGACAGGTTGCCCACTCCCTGCCGGGGACGCGAGCAAACCAAGCAACGGCGCGCGCATGCGCTTCATGGGCCGGCCACAGCAGCGCCACCAGCAAATTGACGTCGAGCAGCGCGGGGGGCACCTAATCCGGACTTCCTTGCAGGGCTCGCACCCGCCGGCTGGTCACACGGGGCGAATCCGGCGGCAGCGCCGCCACCACCAGCCCCTGTTCCCGGCGGACCGGCCGCGGCGCTGCCAGGCCGCGCCGGATCAAGTCGCTGGCGGCCCGGCCGAGCGGCACCGAACGCTCCGAGGCATATTCGCGGACCAAAGCGAGCACATCATCATCAATGGCCAACGTGGTGCGCATATCGCCAACATGATGCGCGATTCCGTCGTTTGATGTCAACAATGGCATTCTGATGCGCGCTCGTGCGCGCGACGCAGCCGCGCGAGCACCCTGGCGGCGCCGGCATCCTCCGCGCGTCGGCGGCAAAACTCGTCCGGCCGGGGCGTCTTTTGCGGCGGCGCGGGGGCGGCCCGATCGTCGCGCCCGCACTCCACCCGCCGTGCCCGCGCCTGGGCGACAACCCGGATAGGCAACTGCCACCGCGATACGAAGGGCACAACCCTTCGACGCCCCACCTTCGGGCAACCCCGCCCGCTGACTCTGAATCGAACCCAGGATGCCGAACCGCCGCAATGACCAGCGCCACGCAGCGCCGATCGAATCGGCGTGCTTCCCGTGCGCCTCCCGGGCGAGCGAAGCCAGAGCCGGCGACTCCCGTTGGGCAGGCTCGAAAATGTTGCATTTAGGCGGCTAACTGTATGAAAAACAACGCTCGGCGATGCAACATGCCGTGACGCGCCTACCCGCATTCGCGGGGCCGTTCGAGCACCCCAAATGGGTGGGGTGACGGTTAACGCGGCGCTCGTGCCACCGGCCTCGCCCGCCTAGCCGCAGTGCTGGCTGATGTTCAGCAGGACGCCGGTGGCGGCGAGGGTGGCGATCAGCGAGGAGCTGCCGTAGCTGATGAACGGCAGCGCGATGCCCTTGGTGGGCATCAAGCCGATGACCACGCTGAAGTTGATGAGCGCTTCGATGGCGATCATGGCGGTGATGCCGGCGGCCAGCAGCTTGCCGAACGCGTCCGGCGCGCGCCGCGCCACGCGCATGCCGCGGGCCATGAACAGCGCGAACAGCAGCACCAGCGCCACGGCGCCGATCAGCCCCAGCTCCTCGCTGGTGACGGCGAAGATGAAATCGGTGTGCGGCTCGGGAAGAAAAAACAGCTTCTGGCGGCCGTCCATCAGCCCCAGCCCGGTCAGCCCGCCGCTGCCCACGGCGATCAGCGACTGGACGATTTGGAAGCCGACGCCCTCGGCGTGCGCCCAGGGATGCAGAAACGCCAGAATGCGCTCCCGCCGGTAGGGCACGCGGAACACCGCCCAGTACAACACCGGCGCCGACAGGAGCGCGCCCAGGGCAAAATACCGCCAGCGCAGGCCGGCGATGAAGAGCATCACCGCGGCGATCATGGCCAGCGCGACGGTGGTACCCAGGTCGGGTTCCAGCAGCACCAGGCCGCAGACCAGGGCCAGATAGACCAGGACGGGGCGCAGCGGCCGCCAGTTGTCCAATTTTTGGCAGCGGCTCGCCAGATACCAGGCGAGAAACAGAATGAGCGTCGGCTTGGCGATCTCCGAGGGCTGCAAGGAAATGGGGCCGAGCAATATCCACCGGTGGGCGTTATGGCTGCGGGCCAGGAAAAACACCAGCACCAGCGGCGCGATGGTGCACAACATCGCCGGATACACCACCAGCGGCGTGTTCAGGCGGCGGTAGTCCAGGCGCATCAGCGCCCACATCAGCGCCAGGCCGATGGCGGCGCCGATCAGCTGGCGGAACAAAAAGAAATACGGCGAATGCGACCGCTCCATGGAGACCATGGCCGAGGCGGAAAAGACCATGACCAGGCCGAAGGCGACCAGAATGAGCGTCACCGTGAACAGCACCCGGTCGTAGGCCAATCGCTTGGGCATGAGGACCGGAGCCTATGCGTGCGGGGCCAGCAGGCGCCGCGCCACCCATTCCTTGAAGACGCGGCCGCGGTGCTGGTAATTCTCAAACTGATCGAAGCTGGAGCAGGCGGGCGCCAGCAGCACGGTATCCCCGGGCTGGGCGCGGCCGGCGGCGATCTCCAGCGCGCGCTCCAAGGTGCCGGCGGAGATCAGCCGGTCCTCCAACGGCGCCAACTGGCGGGCGATCTTGCCCGCCGCCGCGCCGATCAGCAGCACGCCGCGCGCGCGTTGCCGCAGGGGAGCCAGCAGGGCGTCGTAGTCGCCGCCCTTGTCCTTGCCGCCGAGGATGACCCACAGGCCGCCGGCGAAGGATTCCACGGCTTTCAGCGTGGCGTCCACGTTGGTGGCCTTGGAGTCGTTGAAGTATTCGACGCCGTCCAGCTTGGCGACGAACTCCAGCCGGTGCTCGACCGCCTTGAAGCTGGCGACGCCGGCGGCGATGCGCGCCGCGATCTCGCCCCGCTCCGCGGCCGCGGCGCCGGGCAGCCCCGCCGCCAGCGCGGCGATGGCGCAGCCGGCGAGGACGTTTTCCACGTTGTGCGCGCCGCGCAGCGGAATCTGGTCCCGCCGCAACAGTTCGGTGACGCCGCCGCCCGCCGCCGGCGGATCGCACCACAGCAGCCGGTCCCCTTGCACGATGGTTCCCCCGCCGCCGCGGGGCAGCTGGCCGTCGGCGGCGAACCAGACCACCCGCGGGCCGGCGGCCTGGGCGGCGAGCGCCGCCGCGTAACGCCGGCAGTATTCGTCCTCGGCGTTCAGCACGGCGAAATCAGCGGCGGTTTGATTGCGGAAGATCCGCTGCTTGGCCGCGGCGTAGGCCTCCATGCTGCCGTGCCGGTCCAGGTGATCGGGGCTCAGGTTCAGCACCGCGGCGATGTGGGCGTGGAACCGCTCGGCGGTCTCGAGCTGGAAGCTGGAGACTTCGGCCACCGCCCACTCCCCTGCGGCCGCCGCCTCCACCAGCGAGATCAGCGGGGTACCGATGTTGCCGCCGACATGGGCCGGCAGGCGCAGCGCCGCCAGCAGGTGGCCGGCCAGGGCGGTGGTGGTGGTCTTGCCGTTGGAGCCGGTGATGGCGATCAGCGGGCCGCGCAAGAACCGCGCCGCCAACTCGATTTCGCCGATGACGGGGATGTTCTCCCGCCGCGCGCGCAGCAGCACCGGCAGGTCCGCCGGCACGCCGGGACTGACCACGATCAGGTCGGCGCTCAAAAACGTCCGCTCGCTATGGCCGCCGGTCTCGATCGCCACGCCCGCCTCCAGCAGGTGGGGGATCTCGGCGCGCAGCTGCTCCGCCGGGCGCAACTCGCTGACCACGACCCGCGCCCCATGGCGGCGGAGAAACAGCGCCGTGGCGATGCCGCTGGCGGCCATGCCCACGACCGAAACTTGCTTCCCTTGCAGTTCCATCGCTTCTTCCGCTTCCTCGCTCCCTCTTCGCTGCGTCGCCGCCTGCCCTCGTCGCCGCCTCGCCTGCCTGGCCGCGCGGTTAGCGCAGCTTCAGCGTGGTCAGCGCGAACAGCGCGAAAACCACGCTCAGAATCCAGAACCGGGCGATGATCTTCGGCTCGCTCCAGCCCAGCTGCTCGAAATGATGGTGCAGCGGCGCCATCTTGAACACCCGCTTGCCGCGCATTTTGAAGCTGCCGACCTGGATCATGACCGACAGCGCCTCCAGCAGGAATATGCCGCCGATGAAGGGCAGCAGCAGCTCCTGCTGGATCATCACCGCGACCGTGCCGATGGCGCCGCCCAGGGCCAGCGAGCCGACGTCGCCCATGAAGATCTGCGCCGGATGGGCGTTGTACCAGAGAAAGCCGATGCTGGCGCCGACCATGGCGCCACAAAAGATCGCCAGTTCCGCCACCTGCGGTTCCCGCCCCAGCTCCAAATAGGTCGCCAGCACGGCGTTGCCGGAAATATAGGTCAGGACGGTCAACGCCCCGGCGGTGATGATGGTGCAGCCGATCGCCAGGCCGTCCAGTCCGTCGGTCAGGTTGACCGCGTTGCTGCTGCCGACGATGATGAAGGCCACGAAAACGATGAACGGGGCGAAGCCCAGCACCACCCATCCGTGGTGCATCAGGCTGCTGATCAGCAGCGTGGGGTGGAACTGCTTGAAGAACGGCACCTCCAACGCGGTCGAGTACAACCCGCGCGTGGCCATGTCCGCCAGCACGCCGCCGATCAGCGCGCCGATCAGCAGTTGCAGCCCGAACTTCTGCCGCGAGGTCAGGCCGAGGTTGCGGCGGTGCCGCAGCTTGGCGAAGTCGTCCAGGAAGCCGATCAGGCCGAACGCCACCACCGAGAACATCGCGATCCAGACGAAGGGATTGCGCAGATCGGCCCACAGCAAGGTCGGCACCAGGATGGCGATGTTGATCAGCACGCCGCCCATGGTCGGCGTGCCGGCCTTTTTCTGGTGCGACTTCGGCCCCTCCTCGCGGATGAACTGGCCGATTTGGAATTCCTGGAGGCGGGCGATCAGCCACGGGCCGACGAAGATGGCGATGGCCATCGCCGTCAGGCTGGCGAAGGCGGTACGGAACGTCAGGTACCGGAACAGCCGCAGGGGCGTGAAGTCGGCGTGCAGCTTGACGTAAAAGAGCCAATACAGCATGGGCGTTCAGAATTGGGCGGCGCCGGCCACCGGGGCGGCGGACTCCGGGCCCAAAACCTTGGCCAGGGCCCGTTCCAGGTGAACGCCGCGGCTGGCCTTGGCCAGCACCACGTCGCCGGGTTGCAGCAGCGCCGGCAGCCGCGAGCCGCATTCCTCGGCGCTGGCGAAGAATTCGCCTTGCCCGGTGAAGCCTGCGGCTTGGGCGCCGGCGAGAATCTCCTTGGCTTCGCCGCCCACCGTCCAGAGCACCTCGATGCGGCGCTGGGCCACCAGTTGGCCGATGCGGCGATGCCACTCGCCCGCGCTCGGCCCCAGCTCCAGCATTTCACCGGCCACCAAGATGTGGCGGCCGCCGGGCAAGCTGGCCAGCAAATTGACCATGCTTTCCAGTGCCGGGGGATTGGAGTTGTAGCAGTCGTCAATGATGGTCGCGCCGGCCCGGTGCAGCACCCGGCCGCGGCCCGCGGGCGGCGTCATGCCGGCCAGCGCCAGCGCCGCCGGCTCCAGCGGCACGCCGAAGACCATGCCCGCGGCCAGCGCGGCGGCGGCGTTGCTGATGCTGTGCCGCGCCATCAGCGGCAGGCGGACCCGCACGCTGGGCCCGGCGCCGCCGGCGTCGTGCGCTTGGGCGGTGAATTCGCTGCCCTCCAGCCCCAGCAGGCGGATGCCGTGGATCGCCAAATCCAGCGGCCGCGGCGCCGCCGGAGCCCCACCCAGCGCCGATTCCAAGCCGTAGCGCAGCACCGCGCCCGCGAAGCCGTCGGCAAAGCGGGAAACCAGCGGATCGTCGGCGTTCAGCACCATCACCCCGGCCGGCGGCAGGGCCAGGGCGAGTTCCCGCTTGGCCTCGGCGATTGCCTCGATCGAGGCGAAATTGCCCAGATGCACCGGCCCGACGTTGGTGAATACCCCGATCTGCGGCTGCGCCAGCTCCGCCAAGCGGGTGAGTTCGCCGGCGTGGTTCATGCCCATCTCCATCACCGCCACATCGTGCGCCGGGCTCAGCCGCAGCAGGGACAGCGGCAGGCCGAGATGATTGTTGAGGTTGCCTTCGCTCTTCAGCACGCGATAGCGCACCGACAAGACCCGGGCGATCATTTCCTTGGTGCTGGTTTTGCCCGAGGAGCCGGTGATGGCGACGATCGGCTTGCCCCAGCGGCGGCGCACCGCCTGGGCCAGGATTTGCAGCGCCACGGCGGGATCCTCGACGGGCAGCAGCCGCTCGCGGAAATGGGCCTGGAAGCGGTCGAAGGCGTGGCGCGCCACCACCGCGCCCACGGCGCCGGTGCCCAGGGCGGGGAGGACGAAATCGTGGCCGTCGGCATGCGCCCCGGGCAGGGCGAAAAACAAATCGCCGGGGCGGACGGTGCGGGAATCAATGGAATAGCCTTCCACCCGGGCGGCGACCGCGGGTGGAGGGCAATGCAGAATTTGGGCCGCTTCGGCTAGCGTCATCGTCGCGCGGCTCCTTCCCGTCCGCCGCCTGGCTCGCCGCGCGGCCCGCCGCCGCGCCCCTCGCCCATCGCGCCGCCCGCGGCGATGCGCCGCCAGGCCAGGGCGACCTCCTCGGCGTCGTCGAAATGGCGCTTCTCATCCTTCACGATCTGGTAATTTTCATGGCCCTTGCCCGCGACCACGACCACGTCGCCCGGCGCGGCCTCGCGCAGCGCGCGCTCGATGGCCGCGCGCCGGTCCGGCTCTTCCACCCAGCGGCGGTGACGGGCGGCGGCCGCCGGCGCCAGGCCGGCCACCACCTCGGCGATGATCGCCTCCGGCGGCTCGCTGCGCGGATTGTCCGAGGTGACCACGGCGAGATCCGCGGCCTCGGCGGCGATGGCGCCCATGCGCGGCCGCTTGCCGCGGTCCCGGTCGCCGCCGCAGCCGAAGACGGCGATGACGCGGCGCGGCCCGGCCAGCTCCCGCGCGAGGCGCAGCACGTTGGCCAGCGCATCGGGGGTGTGGGCATAGTCCACCACGACGGTGAAGGGCTGCCCGGCGGCGATGCGCTGAAACCGCCCCGGCGGCGGCGGCGCCGTCTCCAAACCGCGCGCCAGCGCCTCCGGCGGCAAACCCAAAGCCCAGCCCGCCCCCAGCGCTGCCAGCGTGTTTAGCACGTTGACCCGCGCCAGCAGGGGGCTGGCGATCGTCCCGCTCCAGCCGCCGGGGCCTTGCACACCGAGGCGCTGGCCGGTGGCCGTCACCTCGACCGCTGCCGCGCGCAACTCCGCCGCCAACTGCGGCCCGTCTTGGATGCCATAAGCGATCTCGCGCCCCGTGAACCCCGCGATCATGGCCGCCGAGTTGGGATCCTCGGCGTTGACCACCGCCGCCAGCGGCTGACCCGCGCCGGTGCCGGTGAACAAGCGGCGCTTGGCTTCGCGGTATGCCTCCAGCGTACCGTGAAAATCGAGATGATCCTGCGTCAAATTGGTGAAAACCGCGGCGGCGAAGCGGCAGCCCCATACGCGGTCTAGCACCAGGGCGTGGGAACTGACCTCCAAGACCGCGGCGCGGCAGCCGGCGGCGACCATCTCGGCCAGCAATTGCTGGAGGTCATAGGATTCCGGCGTGGTGTGCGGCGCGGGCCGGCGCTGGTCGCCGATCTGATATTCGACCGTACCTAGCAGCCCGGTGGGCACGCCGGCGGCGCGCAACGCCGCCGCGGCCAGCCAGGCGGTGGTGGTCTTCCCATTGGTTCCGGTGATGCCCACCAGTTGCAGCCGCTCAGCCGGGCGGCCAAACCAATTGGCGGATAACGTCGCCAGCGCCCGGCGCGCGTTGGCCACCTGGAGCCAGGCCGCCTCCACCCCGGCGGCGGGCGGCGCCTCGCTGACGATCAGCGCCGCTCCGCGGTGGAGAGCTTCGGCGATGTAGCGGTTGCCGTCCGTAACCTCGCCGGCGATGGCGACGAAGGCGTGGCCGGGCAGGATGTGGCGGGAGTCGTAATGCAATCCGGCGCAGTCGCCGGGCGGCTCACCGCGCCGGGAGCGAATCTCGGCGTCCCTCCATAGCTCGGGCCAGCGCATCGGAATCCTCAATTATGCGGCAGCGCGGCGGCGGGCCGGAACGCGCCTGCGGCGCCGGGCTTAACCGCGCCCGCGGCGCCCCCGCCGCTCCCGCGGCGGCCAAACCAGATGGTGACCCTCTGGCGCGGCGCCAGCGCGGCGCCGGCGGCGGGCCGTTGCGCGATGGCC
>DAHUYO010000263.1 GCA_027315185.1 Acidobacteriota bacterium | reverse complement strand
AAGATGGGACCGCGGGTAGCGACGGAGTTCTGGACCGAGGTGAATGAAGGCGACCACGACGGGATGGCGGCGGCGGTCGCGCCGACCGGCGGGGAGGCGATCTTCCGTAGCAACGACGTTGCCGGCGAACTGGCCGCCGCCGCCGGGAGCGACGAAGGCGTCTATTATGTTTCCTACGTTCCCGCCGACCAGCGGCGGGATGGGCGGTTTCACAAGATCAAGGTGCTGGCGCGGCGGGGCGTGCGCATACGCACGCGGGCGGGATACTACGCGCTGCGGTCCAAGCGTCTGGCGGCGATATTTTGGGCAGGCGAACCGGGCAAACAGGGGGCCGCACCGGTCTGCGTGCGCATCCCGAATCGTGCGCTGCATTGGTATGGCGGCGGCGGGCGCCGCACGGATTTGCTGAGCGTGTGGTCGCGCATCTCCACCGCTTCTGGCGCGATCATCGGGTCCGATTTGTGGGCGCCTTATGTCATCCCGGGGAAGAACGGCTACGTGC
>DAHUYO010000262.1 GCA_027315185.1 Acidobacteriota bacterium | reverse complement strand
GTACTGGCCGGCCGCGGCCAGTATGGCTGGCCGGCTGATGCCGCCCCAGGCGTTGAGCGTGGCCGGGCCAAAGATCAGCTGATGCGGGCGGTACTGGCGCAGGGCCGCGCTGACGATGGAAAAATACTTTTGCGCATAGACCGCGAGAAAGGCGTTCAAATCGGCCTGGACCGCCGGGCTGGCGCTGGCCAGCGTGGCGTCGTCGTTGCCCACCCAGCCATGGCGGCCGTCTTCGTCGAGCAGCCCGCTGCCCGTGCCGTAGCCGCCGGCATCGCCGAAGGTGGTGTAGTTGGACCCCCAGGCCAGGTTCAAGGCGGCGATGGTTCCGTACTTGGCCTGCAGCCAGTTCATCAGGGCGTACTTGGTATAGACCTCGGGATCGCTGTAGGTGAGGCCCAGTTGCGGGTTGGCGGTCTGTTCAAAGTCGGTGCACAGGGCAATCCAGCCGATGTTGGACGAGGGGCGCGACGTCGGCAGATCGGGGCCGGGGCCAAAGCCCCAC
>DAHUYO010000261.1 GCA_027315185.1 Acidobacteriota bacterium | reverse complement strand
CTGGTAATGGCTGGCGTGGACTTGCGAACTGTGCAAGAATTGATGGGTCACCGAACCCTGGCCATGACCTGCCGTTACGCTCACCTCGCGCCGCAGCACCAGCTTGAAGCCGTGGAGCGTTTGGCGGCCTTCGGCGGGGTACAAAGTGGCACCAGAAGTGTCACCAATGAAATTCCGGCTTCTGGAAGTGGCTCGGGTATCGCTTATAAACAGCTTATAGTTCAATAGTTTACGTGCTGTATGGCCAGGTAGCTCAGTCGGTAGAGCAGCGGACTGAAAATCCGCGTGTCGGCGGTTCGATTCCGTCCCTGGCCACCACCCCCCGCAACTGCCCGAGGCGCCGTCCTCTAATAATTTCCGGCATCTATTTTTTTGATTTTGCGCAGGAGGGTGCGATAGCTCATGCCCAATTGCCGCGCCGCGCGGCGGCGGTTCCAATGCGCGGCTTCTAGTGCCCGCACAATGATTTGCATGTCCAGATGACGCACTTCCCGGCGGCTTAAGG
>DAHUYO010000260.1 GCA_027315185.1 Acidobacteriota bacterium | reverse complement strand
CAATGCCGTTGTCGACGGTGACGATCAGGTCCGGCAGCGGCGCGAGACTGGCGACCAGCGCCGGCGTCAGGCCATAGCCGTGCACCCGGCGATGCGGAACCGCGTAGCGCACGCGGCGCGCCCCCAGCAGGTGCAGGCCGCGCACGCCGACGGCCACCCCGGTCGCGCCATCGCAGTCGTAATCGCCGGCGGAGACTCCCATTCCCGACTGATTTCTCCCGTCGCGGCTGGTTGCCACTCCAGACTCCAGTCCGCCCTCGGTGAAGGTTCCGTCGCCGTTGTTCCAGAATAAATAGCTCATCTCGCTGTCGTTGGCCACATAGATATCGGGCCAGCCGTCGTTGTCGAAGTCGTAAGAGACGGCGCTGATGGAGTAGCGAGGGCCAGGCTTGTGGATGCCGGCTTTTTCGGAGACGTCAGTGAAGGTGCCGTCGCCGTTGTTGTGGTAGAGAAGGTCGGTGTCGCCGGGAAGGCCGTGCGGGCCGCACATGGTGGGCACGCCCTTCC
>DAHUYO010000025.1:3592-41762 GCA_027315185.1 Acidobacteriota bacterium | reverse complement strand
GGAGCCGGTTTCGCCGCTGATTGGGGCGCTGCGGCGGACCAATGAGGCGCTGGAGCTGGAGATCACGCAGGAATACACCGGCCAGCAGCGGCAGGTGTTTTATTGGGCGCCGCTGTGGCGGCACATTTTGCATTTCAACTTGCAGGCGAACGGGCCGGATACGCCGGTGCGGCAACTGGTGACGGGCCGCACGTTCCACCGGCCGCTGGGCGGATTCGCCGGCGTGGCCAATGTCGGCGGGGACGCGAACTGGATGGGGTCCTACCTGGCGGAGGCCAACCTGTACGCGTTTGGGCGGCTGGCCTGGAACCCGCGGCTGCGGGCGCGGGCGATTGCGCGGCACTGGGCGCGGCTGAGCTTCGGCGCGAAGCCGCGGGTGATCGCGACGGTAACGCGCATCCTGATGGATTCCTGGCCGACGTATGAGGATTACACCGGTTCGCCGCTGGGGCTGCAAACCCTGACCAACATCCTGGGCCCGCATTACGGGCCCGGTCCGCAAAGCGCCGACCACAACGGCTGGGGACAATGGATCCGCGCCGACCGCTGCCGGCGCGGAGAGCCGGCGAAGCAATGCGGCATTGGCATGGACCGGACGGTGGCGACGGGCACCGGGTTCCTGGGGGAATATGCGCCGGCGGTCGCGCGGCGCTATGCGTCGCTGGCCACCTGCCCACAGCATCTCCTACTGTTCTTCCATCATTTGCCGTACACCTACCGGCTGAAGAACGGGCGAACGATCATTCAGGAAATTTACGATTCGCATTACGCCGGCGCGGCGGAGGCGGCGCGTTGGCCGCGCTGGTGGCGGCGACTGAAGCCGGAGATGCGGAGCCCTTGGGCGCGGCGGCGATATCAGGGGATTCTGCGCGAGCTGCGGTACCAGGCGGGATACGCGATCGTCTGGCGGGACTACATTGACGAATGGTTTTACCACCGGACGGGAATCCCGGACCGACTGGGGCGCTTCGGACGCCATCCCGACCGCGTGGAGGCCGAGGCGATGCGGCTGACGGGTTATCGCGTGGAGGCGATTCATCCCTGGGAAGCGGCGTCGGGCGGCAAGGGGGTGGGATGCGCGCCGGGACGGCGCTCCTGCACGGCGGCGTTTGTCTTTCACCGCCCTGCGGGACGGTACAACTTGTCCGTGGAATATTTCGACCCGAACGACGGCGTGGCGCGATTCGCCGTGACCATCAATGGGCGGCGCCCGGCGGTGGCGGGCGCCGCGTGGCGGGCGGACCGGCATTTGCCGGCGCGGCGGCTAAACGCCGATACGGCGCTGCGGCACACGCTGCGCGGCGTGCGGCTGCGGCCAGGCGAGACCATCGCCATCACCGGCTGGCCGGCCGGAGACAACAATGCCTCGCTGGATTATGTGGCGTTGTGCCCGGTGCGGCGCGAACGGAGGGCGGAGCATTAATACCGCGCGATTCTGGTTCTCGGGGTTAGGGCTAGCGGGCGCGAGGTGGGCGCCCTCGCGCTACGCGGTTTTCCCTCGCAATTGCCCGGGCGCTGGCGCCGCGGCGCCAGCGGCGCTGGGGTATGATCGCGAATTATGCCGCTGGCCGCTGGCGCGAAGCTAGGACCGTACCAGATCGTCGCGCCGTTGGGCGCGGGCGGGATGGGGGAAGTTTACCGGGCGCGGGACACGCGGCTGGAGCGCGAGGTGGCGCTGAAGGTTCTGCCGGCCGGTTTGGCGGCGGATCCGGAGCGACGGCGGAGATTCGAGCAGGAGGCGCGGGCGGTCGCCGCGCTGAACCACCCCAACATCCTGTCGATCTTCGACGTCGGCATCGGCGACGGCGCGCTGGAGGGGCGGGTGTTCCTGGTCAGCGAACTGCTCAACGGCCAAACCCTCCGCCAGCGCCTGGCGGGCGGCGCGCTGGCGGCGCGCAAAGTGGCCGACTACGGCGCGCAGATTGCCGCCGGCCTGGCCGCTGCCCATGCCCAGGGCATCGTCCACCGCGACCTGAAGCCGGAGAACGTCTTTATCACCGCCGACGACCGCATCAAGATTTTGGATTTCGGGCTGGCGAAGTCCGCCGAAGGCGTCCCTGCCGCAGATGCCGGCGGCGCCAACCTCTCGGCGGCGCCGACGCTGGCGGCCTCGACCTTGCCCGGCATGGTGCTGGGCACGGTGGGGTACATGGCGCCGGAACAGGCGCGGGGCCAGGCGGCGGACGCGCGCTCGGATATTTTCAGCCTGGGCACGGTGCTGTATGAAATGGCTAGCGGGCAGCGGGCCTTTCATGGCGCGAGCGGCGTCGAAACCCTGCACGCCATCATCAACGCCGAGCCGCCGGAACTGACCGGAGGCGGGAAGGATTTGCCGCCGGCGCTGACGCGCATCATCGAACGGTGTCTGGAGAAATCGCCGGAGCGGCGGCTACAGAGCGCGCAAGACCTGAGCTTCGCCCTGGAGACGCTGACTAGCGCCGGATCGAGCAGCCAGCTCGGCGCCCTGCCCCCCGCCCCCCGCCGGAGCGGCGGCCGCGTCCCGGCATGGTGGCTGCCGGCCGCGGCTGTGGCGGCGGGTTTGGCGGCAGGCGGCGCCGTCTGGTGGGCCCGCGGCGGCGGGGTCGCGCGGGCGCATTGGCGCTTTACCGCCATCACCAGCTACGCCGGGGTGCAGGCCGACCCGGCCCTGTCGCCCGACGGCCGGTCGGTGGCGTTTGTTTCCAACCGTGGCGGTCGCTTCAACGTTTACATCAGCTTGACCGGCGGCGGGCGGCCGGTGGCCATCACGCGCGGTACCCACCTGAAGACCCATCCCGCGTGGTCGCCGCGGGGGACGACCATCGCGTTTGCCCGTCTTAACCACAGCGGCCTGTGGGACATCTGGGAGGTGCCCGCGCTCGGCGGCCCGGCGCGGCGCGTGATCCTGAATGGGTTTGATCCCAGCTTTGCGCCCGACGGCAAGCTGGTATACGCAAGCAACGCGGATGGGGACATTTGGGAGGCGGGGGCGTTGGGGCAAAATCCGCGCCTACTGGCCGCGGCGCCGCGGGGATACAGCTGGACCGCTGGGCCGCGGGTTTCCGCGAATGGGGGGATGTTGGCCTTCACCGCGATGCATGCGAGCGGCGGGCCCTACGGGACGCTCGCGGTGGCGAATCTGGCCACGGGCAAGACACGTCTGCTGCCGCGGGCGGGTGCGTTCGCTCTGTCGCCGGCGTGGGGACCGCGGAGCCGAACGATTTATTTCGCCTCCAACCGCGCCGGGGCGATGAACCTTTGGCAGATCGGCGCCGACGGTCACGGCTTGGCGCAGATCACCGCCGGTCAGGGCGACGACGCGGAGCTGGACGTATCCGCCGACGGCAAGCGAATCCTCTTCGCGACGGTCCATACGGACATGGCTCTCGCCGAGTTGGAGCTGGGCCCGTCCCAGGCGCCGCACGCGCTGCGCGTTTTGGACGTGGACCCAGCGCGGTGGCTGTGGGCGCCGGAATATTCGCCCGATGGCAAGCAATTGGCGTTTTTCACCGCACTCAAGGGCGTGGACGCGGAGGGCATCGGCATCGCCAACAGCGATGGCTCCGGCGCCGTCGAGCTGGCGCATGACCAATGGCAGCAGATCTTTCCCCGTTGGACGGCGGACGGACGAAAGCTCGTCTATTGGTCGGTACGCAGCCGGTCCCAAGAAATCCGCGCGGTGCCCGTCGCCGGGGGCTCGCCGCAAACGCTGGTGAGCCAGGCCGTCGCGTCCTATCCGGTGCCGGGCCGGGACGGCAGGATTTTGTTTCTGGGGGCGGCCAGGATCCACGGACGGGTTGGCCCGTTGCGCTTCGAGGTTATGGATCCGCACACGGGAATGACGCGGATACTGGGTGCAGCGCCGCCAACGACGCAGCAGGTGGTCTGGTCTCCGCGGCAAAATCGAATCGCCTATCTCACGACCGCGGCCCGGGACGATGACCCCCAGGCAGGGGTTTGGGTCGGCGACTTCCGCTCGCCGCCGCGGCAGGTGTTTCGCGGGTGGGCAGTGGCTATCGCGGCGGGCCATGGAAACCATTTATACGTCCTGGCCGGCGCGCCGGATCTGACCACGGTGCTGTGGAAGATGGGGTGGAACGGACGAGGGCTGACGCGGGTCACGGGACGCATTCCCCCCACCTGGGCGGATAACTTTTTGGATTTCGACGTCGGCGGCTACTTCGACGTTGCTCCCGGCGGCAAGCAGGTGGTGTTTGAGGTGCAGCCCGGCCTGGCGGAGAACATCGGTATGCTGACCAGGATGCCAGCCGGAAGCCAGTGATTGGCGTGATGAATGGGAGGGAATCCGGTGGGCGGCGGCCCGATTGCATTCCGCGCACTGGGCCCGCGGGAATGCCTAACGGCTCAATCCAGTAACGCGGCGATGGCGGCGAGGGGAAAATGGATCGCCTCGCCGGGCGCGCCAAAGTGTTGGGCGCTCCGCAGGTCGCCGTTCTGGAAGCGGTAATAGACCGGCCCGGCGGGATCAATCACATAAACGTGCGCAATGCCCATGGCGGCGTAGTCGCCGAGCTTGCGATGCATTCGGCGCAGCGTGTCCTCGGGAGAGAGAACTTCGAAGACGGCGAAAGGCGGCCGCGTCAGGATTTGCTCGATGGGCTGATCGCGGCGCATCACCGTGACGTCGGGAACCCGGAAGCGGGTGGGTGAGGTTTGCAGGCGCAACGAGGGCCTAACGCGCAGACCCCACTCGGCCTTATGCCGCCGAAACGACTCCAGGATGGCTTCCTGCCAGCTCGCGTGGTCATATTCGCCCATGGGGCGCTCCTCGATCTGCCCGTCCACATAGTCGGCGTCGGGCTCGAACTCCGAGCGCAGGTACTCCTCGATAGTGACCGGTCCGGCGTGGGAGGCAATGGACTTCGCGGGCCTCTATGGCGGAGTTTAGCACCGCGCTGTTCCTGCGCCCGGACACCGCGGCGGCACTAGAGCCGACGACCGCAGGCGGCCGAACTCGCACGGGCCAGGCTTGCGGCGAACAGCCGCCGGCAGGCCGCGGGGTGCGGGCGTGCCAGGCCGCAGCCGCCGCAAAGAACCGGGCGGCTTGTGCGCGCGGATCGCACGTTGGGTCTATTGTGAAGGCTGATGGACGCGCACGAGTTTGGCCGGGTAATGCGGTTGGGGTTGGGCCGCGCGATCGTGCATGCTCAGGAGCACGACGTGACACGCTACCGCGAGCTGATCCTCGACGCCTGCCTCCGCTGCTATGCCTACGACCTGCCCTCCGAAGGCACACGCGCCGCCTACATGCTGGACCTGCTTGGGTTCGCGCCCTGCAAGGGGCTTTGTTGCGAGGCGGTCCTGGAGTCGCTGCCGGGAAGCGGCGATAACCCCGACGCGCTGCAGCGCTTTCGCTTTGCAACCCTCCTGTCCCTCGGCGGCGATGCGCGGGCGAAACGCCAGATGTACACGGCCTACCACCCCGGCCCGCGTCACGGCGCCGGCATCGGAATCGGATTCGTGCAGCTTGACGGGTTGGCGGGATTCTTGTTCGCCGCCCGCAAACTTGCGGCACTGCTGGTGGAGGGCCTGGAGCCGGACATTGGCTGGCTGCAATACGTCGCGGAAGACCAACTGGGGAGGGACATCGTCCAGGGGGCTTTGCGGGAGGCCGCGGCGCGAGACCCGGCGATCAAGTTGTATCGTTTGGCAGCGTTGGGGAGCGAGAAGACGGCGGGCAGGGGCCAGTACCCGCCGGGCTTGATGGGCGCGGCCTATTGCGAGTTGGCGCCGCACATCTCCGGCCTGCGGCGGCCGGGCGCGATTCTCACCTCCTGGGGTCGCGAGGCGAGTGAGGCCGACCTTGCCGCCGCCGCGCACGGGCTGCTGGCGGCCCGAACCGCGCAGGAACAATGCGGGCATTTGCGCATTTTCGCAAGCGCTGGCGCAGCTACGGGACCGGCGCGTGCGCAACCTTGCCTTCCGGCTGGTCGCCGAGCAGTCGCCCTGGCGCGGCGAGGCTGTCAGTCTGCTGGCAGAGAACTTCCAGCCCGGCGACCACGCCGTCGCGCTCGGGTGGTTTGAGGCCGAGGCAGATGACAATCAGCGCCATCGGCAGGGCCTGGGGTTGCTCCGCCTGATTGACCGGCGGCTGGACCGAGAGGGCGACGCCGAGATCCTGCACGCGCTCTACGAACGGGGGCCGTGCGGCTATTGCCGTGGGTTTGTGGTTAGCGGACTGCGCGAACGCAGGCTGCTTTCCGTGGAGCTGCGTCGGGAGTGCGCCTGGGACTCGAACACGGAGGTCCGAGAGCTGGCGGCCGGCGACAGCGCGGAGCCGGGCTAGCGGCGCCGCATCCACGGTGGATTCGCATTCGCTTGCCGGATCCCGGCACGGCCTGCGCCCACGGTGTGCGGCCGGACCCTGCGGCGGCAATGGGGCCAACGGCGGGGCGCGGGAGCCGGTTGTTATACTGAAACAGCAGAAAAACCGAGCCTTTGCCGTGCCTCCCACCACCGAGTCCGACCCCGAGATCTTGGCCTTTTTGGAGTCCTTGGGACCCAATGAAGGCTATGCCGCCGAGCTGTACCAGGCCTATCGCAGCAACCGCCTTGCGGTGCCGGAGCAGTGGCGTGCGGCGTTTGACGAACTGCTGCAACGCCTAGGGCGGGATGGCGCCGACGGCCACGGCGGCGACGGCGAGGACATCCTTGCCGTCGCGCCGGCGGAACTGCCGGTGATGGAACCGCCGATTGAGGTAGCCGCCGAGCCTGTTTCCGCCGTGCGGCCGCAGCCCGGCTCGCGAGCAGCGCAAACCGCGGCACCGATGCCGCCGGCGCCCCGTCCCACCGCCGCGATTTGGCCCGTTCCGCAGGCGGACGACCGCACCGAACCCATGCGCGGCGGCGCGGCGCGGCTGGCGGCGAACATGAACGCCAGCTTGACGGTGCCGACGGCGACCTCGCAACGCGCCATCGCCTCGCGCCTGTTGGAGGAGAACCGGCAGATCCTGAACCGCCATTTGGCCGAACATGGACAAAAGCTGTCCTACACGCCGCTGCTGGGCTGGGCCCTGGTGCGGGCGCTGAGTGAGTTTCCCAACATCAACTCCGCCTATACCGAGGCGGAGGGCGGGCCGGCGCGGCTGGTCCGCGGGCATGTTTCCTTGGGCTTGGCGGTGGATGTGGAGGCCAAGGGCGGCGGGCGGCAGCTTTTGGTGCCGGTGGTGAAGCGCGCCGAGGCGATGGACTTCGCCGCCTTCATGGCGGAATGCGAGCGCGTGATCCGCGGAGCGCGCGGCGGCAAGCTTTCACCGGACGATTTGCAAGGGGCGACGATTTCGCTGACCAACCCCGGCACGCTGGGCACGCGCGCCTCGGTGCCGCGGCTGATGCCCGGCCAAGGCGCGATCATTGCAGTCGGCGCCATGGCGTATCCGCCGGGCTTCGAGGCGGTGGCGGAGAGCACGCTGGAGGAGTTGGGCATTGGCAAAACGATGACGCTGGCCTGCACCTACGACCACCGCGTGGTGCAGGGGGCGGAGTCGGGGGCGTTCTTGGCCCGCATCGAGCAGTTTTTGCTGGGTCAGGACGGCTTCTACGACGAGATTTTCCATGCCGTTGGCGCGCCGTTGCAGCCGGCGCGGTGGACGGCGGCGGCGGCCACGGCGGCGAGCGCGCGGCGGCACGACGACGCCGAGGTGCGGCGGCAGGCGGCGGTGTTCCAACTGGTGCATGCATACCGCGTGCGCGGGCATCTGCTGGCGGACACCGACCCGCTGGAGTTCCATCCGATCGCCCATCCCGAGTTGGACCCGGCGTTTTACGGGCTGACGCTGTGGGATTTGGACCGGCATTTCCTGGCGCCGGGCGGCGAACGCGGCACGCACCGGATGCAGCCGCTGCGGGAGATTTTGGCCAACTTGCAAGCCACCTACTGCGGCAAGCTGGCCTGCGAGTTCATGCACATCCAGGCGCTGGAGCAGCGGCAATGGCTGACCGGGCACATGGAGCCCAGCCGCAACGCCTGGCCGCTGGCGCCGGAGCTCAAGCAGCGGATTTTGCGGCAGCTGACGCAAGCGGAGCAGTTCGAGCGGCTGCTGCACACGCGCTACGTCGGCCATAAGCGCTTTTCGCTGGAGGGCGGCGAAGCGCTGATTCCGGCGCTGCATCGCCTCTGCGAACTGGCGCTGGAAGCGGGCATGCGCGAAGCCATGGTGGGCATGTCCCACCGCGGCCGGCTGAACGTGCTGACCAACATCGTCGGGAAGGGCATGAACGCGGTCTTTTCCAAATTCGAGGACGCCGATCCCGACAGCGTCGAAGGCAGCGGCGACGTCAAATATCACATCGGCGCGGAGGGCTGGTTCCGCGGCCCGGACGGCAGGCCGCTGGAGGTCAGCGTCAGCCCCAATCCCAGCCATCTGGAGGCGGTGGATCCGGTGCTGGAAGGGCAGGCGCGGGCGCGGCAAGAGGCGCTGCAAGACACGCCCAACGGCCGGCTGGTGCTGCCCGTGTTGATCCACGGCGACGCCGCCTTCGCCGGGCAGGGCGTGGTGGCGGAAACGCTGAACCTGTCGCAGTTGGACGGTTACCGCACCGGCGGCACGGTGCATATCGTGGTGAATAACCGCATCGGCTTCACCACCGCGCCCACCGACGCCCGCTCCACACTGTACTCCACCGACGTGGCGCGGATGGTGCAGGCGCCGATTTGGCATGTCAATGGCGATGACCCGGAGGCGGTAGTGCGGGCCATCGAGTTGGCCTTCGCTTTCCGCCAGGAGTTCCACCGCGACGTCGTGGTGGATTTGGTTTGTTATCGCCGCCATGGGCACAACGAAGGCGACGACCCCAGCCTGACGCAACCGGTTTTGTACCGCAATATTGACCACCATCCGCCGGTGCGGCAAATCTACGCCGAGCACCTGGCGGCCGAGGGCTTGGTGACGGCGGCACAGGCGGAGGAGTTGGTTGCCGAAGTCCGGCGCCAGTTCACCGAAAGCCCCGCCAACGGCCATGAGCACGAGGACCACGCCCCTGCGGCGCCGCTGGCGCCTGCCGGCGTGCCCACCGCGGCGGCGGAGGCGGACCTGGCGGCGGTGGGCGAGACGCTGGCGCAGCTGCCCGCCGGCTTCCACATGCATCCCAAGCTGGAAAAATGGGCCGGCCGGCGGGTGGAAGCCGTGCGCGAGCGCGGCGCGGTGGACTGGTCGCTGGCCGAGGCTCTGGCCTTCGGCACGCTGCTGCGCGCCGGCGTGGGGGTGCGGCTAACCGGGCAGGACACCGCCCGGGGCACCTTCAGCCAGCGACATTCGGTGCTGTTCGATTACCAGAGCGGCGGCGCCTACATTCCCTTGCAGCATGTGCCGGGAGCGCACGCGCCGTTTGCCGTGCATGACAGCCTGCTGTCGGAGGAAGCGGCGCTGGGCTTCGAGTTCGGCTACGCGCTGAAGTCGCCGCAGGCTCTGGTGCTGTGGGAGGCGCAGTTCGGCGACTTCGCCAACGGCGCCCAGGTGGTGATGGACCAGTTTGTCAGCGTCTCCGCCGCCAAATGGGGCCAGCCCAGCGGCTTGGTGCTGCTGCTGCCGCATGGCTACGAGGGCCAGGGACCGGAACACTCCAGCGCCCGCGTCGAGCGGTTTCTGCAACTGGCTGCGGAGGACAATTTGATCATCGCCAACTGCACCACGGCGGCGCAGTACTTCCACCTGCTGCGGCGGCAGGCACTGGCGGCGCGGCAGGCGCCCGCGGCGCGGCGGCCGCTAGTGGTCTTCACGCCCAAGAGCCTGCTGCGCCACCCGGACGCAGCCTCGCCCTTCGCCGAATTCACCCAGGGAGCGTTCCATCCGGTGCTGGGCGATCCGGCGGCAGGGGCGGCGCAGCGGGTGGTATTTTGCTCCGGCAAAATCTACTACGACCTGGTGAAGGCGCGCGCCGAGCTGGGCGCTGATGACCGTATCGCCATCGTGCGCGTCGAGCGGCTGTATCCCCTGCCGGCGGCCGAACTGCGGGCCGAACTGGAACGGCACGCGGCGGCGGCGGAATGGGCATGGGCGCAGGAAGAGCCGGCGAACATGGGCCCCTGGCGCTATATGCAGGCGCAACTCGGCGCGCTGCTGGGCCGGGAGCGTCTGCTGGCCTATGCCGGCCGCGACGCGGCCGCCAGCCCGGCCACCGGTTCGCTGCGCCGCCACCAGAAAGAGCAGGCGGCATTGGTGGCGGCTGCGCTGGGCGGCGGGCGCTAATCCGCCCTCGACCCGCGGCCGGCGGTGGCTAGGCTTCCACATCGGCCGGACGGCCGCTGCCGAAAAAGCGGAAATACAAACCGATATTCACCAGCACCACGGCGGCGTAGCCGATAAACGGCAGCGCGAAGTCCGCCGCGCCGAAGCTGAGCCCGGTAATGCTGACCGCGCCGGCAGAGGCGCTGAGCCGGGTCACCTGATTGAGCCCCAGCGCCCGCCCGCGCTCTTCGGGGGTCACCAGTTCGGTGATGGCGGTTTGCTGCGCCGGCACCGCCGCCACCCGCAGCGCCGGAGTCAGCACATACACCGCCAAGGCTACCGCCAACAGGTGCCAAAACGGCAGCAGCAAAATGAGCCCCGCGCCGATGCCGCGGGTAACGGCGATGGCGCGGACGAAACCCCAGCGACGCTCCAGCACCGGCGCCGCGAACAGCGCGAAGGCGCCTAGGACGCCGCCAATAAAGGCGTAGACCGCCATCCGCGATTCGGGCAGATGGTAGACGATAACGAAGAATGGAATCAGAAACGGAACCACCAAGCCCTGGGAAAAGCCGTTCAGCGTGCCGGTGATGGAAAACTGGCTGACCACCTTCAAGCTGGGCATGCGGCGGATATTGCCGCGGGTTTCCTCCACGTGCAGCGGCCACAAGCAAAGCAACCCCACCAGGGAGATTCCCCCGGCGACGGCAAACGCGGTGTGGACGTCGAACGCTCCGGCCCAGAGCGAGCCGCCGGCGGCGATCATGCCGCTGAGAAAGGCGAACAGCGAGAAAAAGAACGTGCGCTGGTCGGGGCGGGTAAGGACCGCGATGACCACGCTTTGGATCGGCTGCGCCGCACCGCCGACGCCGCCGCCGGCCAGCGAACCGGTAGCCGAGTAGCCGCCCACCATCGCCGCCACGAATAGTCCGCCCAATGTCGGAAATAAATAGACCAGGGCGGCGCTGAGCGGCAACGTGGCGCCGACCAGCACCAAAGTCCGCTTCTTGCCCCAAAGATCGGTCAGAAACCCGACCGCCAAGCCCAAACCCGCCGTGGCAAAGGAGGCGGCGGTATAGATGAAGCCCAATTCCACCGCCGTATACCGCTGCAGCACCAGATACGGAAAGGCGATGGAGATCAGCCCCGCCGCCAACGCGCGGCTGAACCGGAACGCGCCCAGCCACCACAAACCGGCGGTGCTTGCGGCTGGTGGCGCCGCGAGGCGTGGAGGCCGGTGGGTTGGCGACATCTATTTAAGACTACCAGCCGCCGTGCGCCGCCGCCCCGTCCGCGCACAGCCGATTTACCGCGAACGCAGGATGTCGTTGTCCAAAAAATCACTTATGCCCGGCTCTCGCGCCAAATGCGGATAGCGCGGGCCGCCGAAATAGTGGACGTGCGCGGTGTGATAGTAATCGTCGTTCAAATAGAGCAGCGTCATCGGCTGCCGCCGCGCGGTCGCTTGGAGGGCGTTACTGAAGTCCTGGGGCGTGAACTTCTTGCCGTTGACGCCCACCACCTGCATGCCGGAGGTGATGCCGGCGCGGAAAGCCGGGCTGCCGACGATGGAATCGTAGACCTGGCCGTTATCGCCCAGCTCCAAACCGAGCGAGTAGGCGGCGTTGACGCCGCCGCGGAAGCCGCGGCTAGCGGCCACCGGCTGCGCGGTGTAGACGGTTTTCCAGCCCGCCGCCTCGACCCCCTGGACCGGCGCCCGCGGCGACAGCGAATCCAGCCGGCGGTGGAAAAATGCCGCCCAGTCGTACGGCGCCACATGGTTCAACGCGGCGACCAACTGCTGGAAGGTATAGGTCTTCAACTGCGGCCCGCGGTTCGGCCCGCCGTAGAAATAGTGGCAGAAATCGTCAATGTCCTTGCGGCCGCCTGTGACGCGGTGAATGATGGTGTCCACCTCCAGCCACAGCAAATCGCCTTCCTCGTAATAGTCCACGCCCCGCCGCCAGTTCAGCCAGCCGGGGGCGAAGCCGCTTTCGCCGGGCTCCGCCGCCGCCGTGTCCAGCAACGGCCGCCAGGTGCGCCCGGGGCGGCCGGGCCCCAGCTCCGCGGAAATGTCGGCGATCCACTGGTGATACTCCGCTTGCGTCCACAAGCCGCTGCGCGTGGCCAGCACATTGCCCAGAAAGTCCGTCAGGCCCTCGTACACCCACAGCAGGTTGGTCTCCTGCGGCGCCTCGTAATACGCCGGCGACAGATCCTTCGGCCGGCGGAACTTGCCGTTCCAGCTATGCACGTATTCATGCGGCAGCAGCCCGCCCAGCGCATAGGCGGCATGCGGCCCTTCCAGCGTGTCCTCCGGCAGCCGGCTGTCGTCCGACTCATGGTGCTCCAAGCCGAAGTGGGCGACGTGATTGCTGACGGTGAACAGGAAATGGTAATCGCGGTAATGGCGCGCGCCGAACAGCTTGCCCGCCTGGTAGACCAGATTGGTCAGGTCCTTTTGCAGCGCCGGCTGCAATTGCACCGCCGCCAAACTGTCGCCGACGATGTCAATTTCATGGTGAATCGGCTCGCCCGGCGGGGTGATGTTGTAGGCGCGGTAATATTGCCCGGCGATCACCGGTGAATCCACCAGCCGGTTCAGCGCCACGGGTTTGAAGATGATGGTTTCGCCACGCCGCGCCAACTGCGGCAGCGCGGTGCCGTGCTTCCAGCCCCGCGGCAGGATCAGCCGCGGATGGAAGATGATCTGCTGCGCCGGCGTGCCCGCGGGATAGAGCAGATTCTGGTTCCAGCTGACGATGATCAGCTTGTCGGTGGCGGAGGCGCCCTCGGAATACGGCCCGCCGCTGGGCTCCAAATAATCGAAATGCGCATGCAGAACGTGCACGCCGGCGGGAATGGTGAGATGGAAGGTGAACACGTCCAGCAGGTCGCGCCGCCAGGCAATGCGCTTGCCGTTGCCCGTGAACTTCAGCCCGGTGAGATTGACGATGGGACCGTCGGGGGCGTGCTCGCCGGGTATCCATTTCGGGTAATACAGCGTCAGTGGTCCCGGCCGCACCGGAATCGCTTCATCGCTTTTGACGATCTTGATCGGCGCCTGCCGCGCATCCAGGGTCAATGCGATCGGGCTGTTTTGCGCCCACGCCGCGCCCGCCAGCAGAGCGGCGGCGGTTACGGCCAAGAGCCAACGGGGAGCGCGCGAACCGGCGGAGGGAGAACCTGCGAAGGACATGGCGGAACCGTCCTGGTCGAAATCGAATGATCTGAACCGAATAACTGGAACCGCGCAGGAGTTTACCACGACGCCGCGCCGGGATCACGCGCCGCGGCGGCCATTGGCCGACTAGTTAACCGCGCTGGATGGGCGGCAGCGGAACACCGGGACCCGCGGCGCGCGGCTAGACGCGCGAGCTTCTGGCCAGCGGCATGTGGCGCCGGCGCTCGCCGGTGGCGTCAAAGATGGCGTTAGCGAGCGCCGGAGCGACGCCCACCAGCGGGATCTCCCCCGCCCCGGCGGGCGGCAGATCCGGACGGTTCACCAGCACGGCTTCGATGGCTGGCAAGCCGGAAAAGCGCGGCACCGGATAGCGGCTGAAACGGTCGGTGTGAACCTTCCCGGCCGCGAATTCGACCTCTTCGAATAGCGCCCCGCCCAAGCCCATGATCGCCGCGCCGGTGATTTGATTGCGCAAATTGTCGGGGTCAATAATGGCGCCGCTCTCCCAGGCGGTCACCAGGCGCCGCACCTCGACCTGGCCGCCGTGCATGACAATTTCGGCGCAGGTGGCCACGCGGCCGCCTTTCTCCGTGCCGCCGCCGAAACCGAAGCCCTGCCCCGGCCGCGTCTTTTTGCCCGGCCAGCCGAAAGCCCGCGCCGCGGCCTGGTAGACGGCGCGCAGACGCTCGTCGCGCAGATTCTTCAGCCGGAACTCAATCGGATCCATCCCTACCGCATGGGCCAGCTCATCCATCTGCGACTCCCGGGCGAAATGGTTGGCCGTCGCCGCCAGGGCGCGATAGGAGCCTTGGCGCAGCGGATGCTCGCATGGATGGAAGGCGATGAGCTGGTTTTCAACTTCGTACGGCGTGCCAATCGCCGCTCCGCCGGAGTTGTAGTTGTGAAACTCCCATGCGGTGAGGCGGCCGTCGGCGGCGGCGCCGCAGCGGATGTCAATGACGCCGGCGGGGCGGAAATAGGCCCAGGTGAACTCCTCCTCCCGGCTCCATTGCAGGCGCACCGGCTTGCCCGCGCCGCGCGCCAGCCGCGCCGCCTCCAGCGCCGCCTCCGGCGTGTGCTTGCCGCCAAAGGCGTCGCCGGTATCGGGCACCAGCACCCGCGCTTTGTCGCGCGGCAGGTGAAACGCTTCGGCCAGGGCGTCGCGGGTGGCGAAGGGCCGCTGCGTGCCGGTCCAAACGGTGACCCCGCCGTCGCGCCATTCCGCCAGCGCGGCGCGCGTTTCCATCGGCGCGTGCTGGATGTAGGCGATGGTGTAGGTGGCGCGTTGCCGGTGCGCGGCGGCGCGCAGCCCCGCGGCCATCGAGCCGCGCAGCTGAAGAGCCGGGGCCTCCGGTGTCTGGGCGTGGGCGCGCAGATACGCAAACAAGTCGGCATTGGAGGGCTGCGCCGGCGCCGGCGTCCACGACGCCTTCACCGCACGGGCGGCCCGCTCCGCCGCCGCCAGCGTGGGCGCCGTGACGCCGAGAAAATCGCCGTCCCGCACCACCGTCACGCCCGGCAGCTGCCGCGCGGCGCCGGCGTCCACATGTTCCAGCCGGCAGCCAAACGCTGGCGGCCGGATGACCTTGCCGTATTGCGCGCCTGGCAGGGTCTGGTCGGAAGGATAGCGGAACTCGCCGGTGACCACCGCGCGGCCGTTGACCTTGGGCACGCTGCGCCCGGCGATGGTCCAATCCACGGCGGGCGTCAGGCCGCCCTGGCGGAAATAGGTCGCCGCCGCCAGTTCCCGGTTCCGCGCCAGCGCGCCATAGCTCAGCCCCTGCCCGGTCTGGGGATCCACGACCGCGCCCGCCTCGGCGCGCAAATGCCGCGCCGCCGCCGCTGGCAGGCCCCAGTGCTGCGCCGCCAGTTGCAGCAAAAGCTGCCGCGCCGCCGCCGCCACGTGCCGCAGCCGCTGCCCCATGGTCGGCGTGGTGCGGCTGCCGAAGGTGCCCATGTCGAACGGCGTGCGCGCCGTGTCGCCCATGACCATGCTCACCCGCGCCAACGGCACGGCCAGTTCCTGCGCCACTTCCTGCGCCAGCGACGTGCGCACCCCTTGGCCCACCTCCACCTTGCCGGTGAACACCGTCACCGCGCCGCTGGGCGCGATATGCAGCCAGGCGCCGATATTTTCCGGCAGCGCCTCTTCGGCGGCGAATCCCGATTCGCCTTGCGCCGCGCCGCGCCGCTGGACATCTCCCGGCGCCGGCGCCTCCTGGGCCGCCGCCGTCTGGCTGAGCACGCCGAAGACGACGATGCCGGCGCCGGTGACGCGGAAAAAATCCCGCCGGCCGACGCCGAAATGATAGGCCGCGCCTTCGGTCATTTCATAGCGTTCCGGCTCGATCTCCGGACGCGCGGCGGCGGCCGCCGCCTCATCGCGCGGATGCCGCAGGTCGCCCCATTGGCTCATGCCGCGCCTCCCTGCGCCCCGCCCCGCGCTGCCCGCTGAATCGCCGCGACCACGCGGGGATAGGTGCCGCAGCGGCAGATGTTTCCGTTCATGGCGGTGACGATCTCCGCTTCCGTGGGATGCGGATTGCGCCGCAGCAAGGCGTGCGCCGCCACGATCATGCCCGCGGTGCAGAAGCCGCACTGCCATGCGCCTTCATCCAAAAATGCCTGCTGAATCGGGTCCAGCCTGCCGTCCGCCGCCGCCAAGCCTTGGATGGTGACGATCTTGCGGCCTTGCGCCCCGGCGGCGGGCACCTGGCAGGAGCGCAGCAGCTCGCCATCCACCAGCACCGAGCAGGCGCCGCATTCGCCTTCGCCGCAGCCGTACTTGGTTCCGGTCAGGCCCAACTGCTCGCGCAGCACGTTCAGCAGCAACGCCTCGGGATCGGCATCCACCGCGTGCTCCCGGCCGTTGACATGCAGCACCAATCGCATCGCCGCCTCCGTTGCCGTCATTATCCACCCGCGGCGCGCAAACAAAAAGCGGCGGCGGAATCGCTTCCGCCGCCGCTGGAACTCGCCGGCGCCAGTGCGCCGGACCGGCATGAGCTTAGAGCACGCTGACGTTTTCGGCCAGCAGGCCTTTGGGGCCCTGCTTCACCTCGAACTCCACGGCCTGTCCCTCGACCAAAGAGCGGTATCCGCTGCTCTGAATCGCGCTGAAATGCACGAACACATCTTCGCCGCTCATGCGGGTGATGAATCCGTAGCCCTTGGCATTGTTAAACCACTTGACGGTTCCTTGTTCCTTCACGAATGCAAAACCTCTGTTGCTGAAGATTCGGTTTGAAGCAGGACTGGCTTCCGGGCCTCCACTGCGGCCCATTTAGACCGGGGCGTAGCGGAAAATCCGGCGAAGCGGCGAGTTCAAACTCGGCACGAGAATAGCACGAAAGTTCCATTCCGGAACTTTTCTTTGGATTCTTTTACGTTTTCTTTCGACTCTAGCCGCCCAACGGCACGTGCTGCAGTCGCCCGGTGACAATGGCATTGGCAATTTCATCCATCACCTGTTTAATCTCCGCGCCGGGCATGTCGTCGTCATTCACGATGATGGAAAACGCCCGCCGTGCTCCCCGCAGCGTGGTTGCGTATCCGCTTAGCGCATAGACGTGCTCGACGAAGCCGGTCTTGGCCCAAATGTGTCCAGCCGCGGGCGTGCCATGGAAGCGGTCGTGCAGGTCGCCATCCACCGCGGCGATCGGCAGCAAATTGCGGAAATCGGCGGCCAGCGGCTGCTCGCTCATGTAGGTGAGCAAACGCACGACGGCGGCCGGCTGCACCAGCGTGTCCCGCGCCAGCCCGGAACCATCGTAGAATTCCGTCGCATGCGGCCATAGCCCGACCTGCTGGTACAAGAAGGCGTTGCGTACTTGCAGGCCCGCCGCCAGCGAACCTTCGCCCAGCTTCAGCTTGCCCAACAGGCGGAGCAACATTTCCGCGTGCTGGTTTTGGCTGACCTTGGCGGTCAGTTGCAGATCGTCCAGCAGCGGCAGCGAGGTGTAGGTCGCGAGCGTATACGGCGCCGGCGGATAGTCCGTCTTGGGCGTTTCCGCGCCCATCCGCCAGGGCGCATGCCGCGCCACCGCGCGGCCATAGACGGCGATGCCCCGCGCCTCCAGCGCTTGCTTCAGCAGCCGCGCCGCGAACCGCGCCGGCCGCTGCACGGCCAGGGACTCCCAATCGCCACGGTCGCCCATGCCGATCGAGCCCCACAGGATCAAATGGTTGGAATCCGGCGGGCGAATGATATTGATCTGGCGCGGCGAACCCGCCGGGCCGGTGCGAATGCGGTTGGTGACGGTGTAAATGCCCGTCCACGGCCTCAGCGTTATTTCCGCCGGAGACCCGACCTCGCCGCCCGGCAAGACATGCAGAAAGATGCGGTTGTCGTTGACGCACAGCGCCGAGATCGCCGCGCCGTAGCCCCACAGCAAGTCGTCCTGCGCCCAGCCGGGAGCGTAGCGGGTGCGGGAAAAATACGCGTCGTCGCCGATGATGTTGCCGGTGACGGCGGTCACGCCCCGCGCCTTGATCTGATCCGCTAAATCGTTGATCGCCTTGGTCGGGTCCTGCGCCAGGACCGCGGGCTTGTCACTGTCCGGGTACTGATACGGCAAGGGCCGCCCCGACAGGTTGGGGTCGCCCTTGCCCACCAGCACCAAATCGCCGCTGACCACCCCGTGCGCATCGGGCAGCGCCGTCGCCTGGACCGGAGTGTGGAAGCGGTAATCGGGGCCGATCAGCTGCATCGCCGCGGCCAGCGTGAAGAGCTTGGTGTTCGAGGCCGGCGTCAGCAGCGCATGGCCGTTATAGCTGAATAAAGGGCGGTGACGGCTCAGCGAGTAGACGTACACCCCCCAACGGGCGCGGCGTTGCGTGGGCGTATGCAACAGCCGGCGCACCGCCGCGGCCCAGCGAGGCGGCCGGGGCCTGGGTGGCGCCGCCAAGAGCGGCAGTGCCACCGCCAGTAGGCAAACCGGGGCGATGCGGCGCAGGGTGGCGGAAATGGTGCGTAGGGCGAATGCCTGATCCAAGGGCCGGGAGCGAAAGGGCATTCTGGAATTCTAGGCTAGCTGTCCCCGCGATGCGCATTGCCATTCTCACCATCGTTGCACTTGGCGCCACTGCTATCGCCCTGATCTCGCGGCGGTTACGCCATTGCCATCACCGTTTTGGCGCGCCCGTCAGCGGCTATGTCCGGTGCATGCGCTGCACCCGCCGGTTCCGGATTGAAACCGACCCCAGCGGCGAATGGCATATTGCCCGGCAACCCGAACACGAGCCCGCCTCGTCTACCACCTAAGGTAGGAGCAAAAGTCAAGCAAAAAACCAACCCCAATATATTGGGGTTGCGGCCCTGCGGTCTTGCCCCTATTCTGGAAGGGAATTTAGCGCCACTGGCCGCTCGACACACCCGACGGTCCCACAGGGACCAAGTGGCCAGGGCCTTGCAGAGCTGAGCCGCCGGACACCGGTTCGCCAGCTCGCTTCGAAGCCCCTGCCCTTTTGGGCAGTCTGCCGTGACGGCTTTGGGCCTGCTCGGGCCAATGCACCCGAGCTCATCACGCCGCGCCGCACGGACAGCATGAGGCTTCATCACCCCGGTTCACCCTTAGGAGGCTGCAATGAGACGAACGCTGAGCATCTTGGCCCTGGGCGGAATCTGCGCCCTGGCGCCGGCGATGCACTCCCGCTCGGCCCCGGTTCCAGCCCCCCCTCCGCCGCCCTACCAGATCGGCTTGGCCTCCTGGTATGGCCCGGGCTTTCAGGGGCAAATCACCACCAGCGGCACGCCGTTCAACATGATGGCGCTCACCGCCGCCCATCGCCAGCTGCCGCTGGGCACGCGCGTGGTGGTCACCAATTTGTGCAATGGCCGTTCCGTGGTCGTGCTGGTCAACGACCGGGGGCCCGTGCCGAAAAGCCGCATCATTGATTTGAGTTACGAAGCGGCCCACGTTTTGCAATTCAATGAAGCCGGCCTGGCGCCGGTCAGTATCCGCATCCTGCCGCCCGGCGCCAAGGTGGATCAACAAGCCTTGGTCGAGCCGCCCTTGCAGCCGGACGCCCCACACCCCTCGGATTACGCCTATCTCCGCCCACCTGCTAGCCTAGGGGAGTGAACGCTTCTCCCGCCTCCCGCGGTTCCGCCGGGCCGCGCTCCGGCAAGGACCGCCTGATCCTCGCCCTCGACGTGCCTACGCGGGCCGCCGCCTTGGCGTTGGTTGCCCAAGTCGGCGGCGAAGTGGGCCGGGTGAAGGTGGGGTTGGAGCTGTTCACCGCCGAGGGTCCCGGCTTGGTGCGGGAACTGCGCGCCGCCGGGGCTGAGGTCTTCCTCGACCTCAAGCTGCACGACATCCCCAACACCGTCGCCGGCGCCGTGCGCTCCGCCGCCGGCCTTGGCGTACGGATGCTGACGCTCCATGCCGCTGGCGGGGAGGCCATGCTGCGCGCCGCCGTCGCGGCCCGGGATACCGCCCAGCCGGACCCCTCCGCGCCGCTGCACCTGCTCGGCATCACCGTCCTCACCAGCCTCGACGCCGCCGCCATGGCGCAGTTGAACATGCCGGGGCCGGTGGAAGCGCGCGTGGTGGCCTGGGCGCAACTCTGCCGCCGCGCGGGCATGGATGGGGTGGTCTGTTCGGCATGGGAAGCCGCGGCGGTGCGTGCCGCCTGCGGTCCGGAATTCCTGATCGTAACGCCCGGCATCCGTGCCGCCGGCGCCGCCGCCCAGGATCAAGCCCGCGCCGCCACCGCCGCCGAAGCCCGCCGCCGCGGCGCGGATTTCCTGGTCGTGGGCCGCGCGGTCAGCCGCGCGGCCGACCCCGTCGCCGCCGCCCTCGCGCTGGCCGCCGAGGCGGCGGGATAGCCCCGCCGCACCGCGGCCATCCGCCGGAGAGCGCGCCATGAAATCGCTGGTCATCGGCACGGCCGGACACATTGACCACGGCAAAAGCGCCGTGGTCCGCGCCCTCACCGGCGCCGATCCCGATCGCCTGGCGGAGGAGAAGCGGCGCGGCATCACCCTCGACTTGGGCTTCGCCCATCGCGAGTTCGCCCTGCCCGGCGGCGAACGCGTGCGGTTGAGCTTCATTGACGTGCCCGGGCATGAGCGCTTCGTCCACAACATGCTCGCCGGCGCCGGCGGCTTGGATTTGGCCCTCCTGGTCATTGCCGCCGACGAGGGCGTCATGCCGCAGACGCGGGAGCATTTCGAGATCTGCCGCCTATTGGGTATCCGCGGCGGTGTCATCGCCCTCACCAAAGGCGACCTCGCCGGCGCCGAGGCCGTGGACCGCGCCCGCCAGCAGGCGCGCGCCCTTACCGCCGGTTCCTTTTTAGCGGCGGCGCCGGTCGTCGTGGTCAGCAGCCGCACCGGCGCCGGCCTCCGGGAATTGGAAGCGGCGCTGCTCGCGGCCGCCGGCAGCGCCGTCCCTCGCGCCCACGATCTCCCTCCCCGCCTGCCGATTGACCGCGTTTTCACCATCCATGGCTTCGGCACCGTGGTCACCGGCACCCTGCTCAGCGGCCGCATCGCCGCCGGCGCCGAATTGGAATTGTGGAATGGAGCCGCCGCCCCCCGCACATTGCGGGTGCGCGGCGTCGAAGTGCATGGTGCCGCCGCGGAGCAAGCCGTCGCCGGCGATCGTGTCGCGCTCAACCTCGCCGCGGTGGAAACCGCGGCGTTGGCGCGGGGCATGACCCTCGCCGCGCCAGGCGCCCTGCGCCCGACCCGGGTCTGGGACGTGGAGCTGCACCCCATCCCGGACGCGCCCGCCCTCGCCTTGCATTCCCCTCTCCGCCTGCACCTGTATGCCGCCGAAACCGTGGCCCGCCTGGTCTGGTGGGACGCAGCCGGAGGCGACGGCGGCGCCCCGCGTTGGGCGCAGCTCCGGCTGGCCCAGCCCTTGCCCGCAATCGCCGGCGACCGCTTCATCCTCCGCCGCCTCTCGCCGGCGCTGACGCTGGGCGGCGGCATCGTGCTCGACCCCGGCGTCTCCACGGGCCAGCGCCGCGGCGGCCGGGCCGACCGGCTGCGCCGGCTCGCCGCCGCGCCGATGCTGGCGAAATTGCCGATATGGGCCGCCGCGGCCGGCGCCCGCGGCCTGCCGCTGACCACCGCCGCCCCGGCGCTGGGCCGCCGGCCCGACGACCTCCGGCAATGGGCGGAAACCGCCCCCGAGGGAGTCGTTCTCGCCGCCGACCACTTGTGGACCCCCGCCGCCTGGAATCAATGGCGGGAGAATGTCCTGCAAGCCCTCGGCGCGTTCCATCGCGCCGAGCCCGTGGCGCCGGGCGCCCGCATCGAGGCCCTGCACAGCCTGCTGCCCGCGGGCGCGCCGCCGGCCTTGCTCCGCGCCGCGCTCGACCAACTCGTCGCCGGCGCTCAGGTCGAGCGCCAGAGCGAACTCTGGCGCCTTCCCGGCCGCGGCGCGCAGCTCAATGCCCAGGAATTGGCCGCCCGCCGGCGCATTGAACAAGCGTTTCTCGCCGCGGGCTACCGCGCCCCCGCCGCCGCCGAGGTGCTCGCCGGCGCCGGCGTGGACGCGCGCCGCGCGCAGCAGATCCTCGGCCTCCTGCTGCGGGACGGCGTCCTGCTGCGCCTGACCCCGGAGCTGATTCTGCACCGCGACGCCGTCGCCGAACTGCGCCGCGCGCTGCTGGCCCGCCGCGCCCAGGCGCCCCGCCTCAGCGTCGCCGACTTCAAATCCCTCACCGGGATCACGCGCAAATACGCCATCCCCCTGCTGGAATACCTGGACCATATTCGCGCCACCCGCCGCGTCGGGGACCTGCGGGAAATCCTTCCCGGCTAGGCGCGCCCCCCGGGCGCCGCCGTTGACGCCGCCGCCGCCGTCTGTTTAAATATTCACAGCAGGAATAAATATTCATTCCGGTCGCAAACGCGAATGAGCAAAGCCTACCGCCAGGAACAGGTCCTCAAGCTGGCGCACGCGCGCGCCTTTCGCTCGCAGGCGGAACTGGCGAGGGCGCTCCGCCGCGCCGGCTTGGCCACCACGCAGGTCACCTTGTCGCGGGACCTCAAGGAGCTGGGACTGGTCAAGACCCCCGAAGGCTACGCCCGGCTGGGCGAGAACGCCGCCGCGCCCCCGGCGGAGATCGAGCTGGCGCGCATCGCCGCCGAGTTCGTCCGCGACCTGCGCCCAGCGCAAAACCTGCTGGTGGTCAAGACCGACCCCGGCGCCGCGCCCCGCGTCGGCGCCGCCCTCGATGCCGCCGGCTGGCCCGGCCTGGCCGGCACCCTGGCCGGCGATGACACCGTGCTGCTGATCGCCCCCGACACCGCCGCCTGCGCCGCCCTGCGCCGCCGCCTGCGCCAATTGTTGGCCCGCTGACCGCCCCGCCTCCTAACCGCCGAGTCCGCCCATGCCGAAAACCGCCGCCGCTCGCCTCGCCGTTTCGCCCGCCGCTCCGGCGCGCGATTTCATTGACCTCGCCGACCTTTCGCACCAGGAGTTCTTCGCCCTGCTCGACCTCGCCGCCGAGATGCGCGCCGAGCCCGCCCGCTTCCGCCAACGCATGAGCGGGCGCGGCTTGGCCATGATCTTCGAGAAGCCTTCCCTCCGCACCCGCGTCACCTTCGACGTGGCCATGCAAACCATGGGGGGCTATGCCGTCTTCCTGGACTTTTCGGATTCCCCGCTCGGCGAGCGCGAGGACATCGAGGACGTCGCCCGCAACCTGGAGTTGTGGCTGGACGGCATCGTCGCCCGCACCTTCGAGCATCAATCCATTCGCCTCCTGGCCCGGGCCTCCCGCGTCCCGGTCATCAACGGCCTCAGTGATCACAGCCATCCCTGCCAGGCGCTCGCCGACTTCGTGACCCTGCGCGCCGTTTACCCGGGGCTGGCCTCGCCGACGCAGCGCCGCCGCCCGCTCAAGCTGGCCTACATCGGCGATGGCAACAACACCCTGCATTCGCTGCTGGAAGCCGCGGCCCTGGCAGGCATCGAATTCGCCCTCGCCACGCCGCCCGGCTACACTCCCAAGGCTTCCGTCCTGGCCGCCGCGCAGGCCCGCGCCCAGGCCACCGGCGCGCAAATCCAGGTCGGTCACGACATCCTGGCCGCCGTCCGCGGCGCCCACGCCGTCTATACCGACACCTGGGCCAGCATGGGCCAGGAGGCCGAAGCCACCCGCCGCGCCCGCGAGTTCGCCGGCTATCAGGTGACCGCGGAGGTCATGGCCGCGGCCGCCCCCGGCGCCTACTTCATGCACTGCCTGCCCGCCCACCGCGGCCAGGAAGTCGCCGGCGACGTGATTGATTCCCCGCGCTCGTTGGTGTATTTGCAAGCGGAAAACCGCCTGCACGCACAGAAGGCCGTCCTGGCCCACCTTCTTCCTCCGGCTACGCTCTCATCTTCTCCATCCGCCGGCCGGCCGCCCGCCGCTCGGCGCCGCCCGGCGCGAGTGCAATAATCGCGTCCACCAACTACACACCCATGTCCTCTGCTCAATTCAAAAAAATCGCCCTCGCCTACTCCGGCGGCCTCGACACCTCCATCATTATTCCCTGGCTCAAGGAACACTATGGCGCCGCCGCCATCGTCGCCGTCGTCGCCGACGTCGGCCAGGGCGATGACTTCGGCCAGGTGCGCGCCAAGGCCCTGCGCACCGGCGCCACCGACGTCGTGGTGGCGGATCTGGTCGAGGAATTCCTGACCGGTTACGTGTGGCCCACGCTCAAGGCCGGCGCCGTCTACGACCACAAATATCTCCTCGGCACCTCCTTTGCCCGGCCCATCATCGCCAAGAAGCAGGTCGAAGTGGCCCTGGCCACCGGCTGCGACGCCCTGGCCCATGGCTGCACCGGCAAGGGCAACGACCAAGTCCGCTTCGAGCTAACGTATAAAGCCTTTGCCCCGCAGTTGGCGGTCATCGCTCCTTGGCGGGAATGGGACATTCGCTCCCGCGAGGACGCCATCGCCTACGCCCAGGCGCATCAGGTGCCCATCGAGCAGACGGTCAAGAAGATCTACAGCCGCGACCAAAATATCTGGCACATCAGCCACGAAGGCGGCGCCCTCGAGGATCCCGCCCTGGAAGCTCCGGATGATGTGTGGATGCTGACGCGATCCCTGGCCGACGCGCCGGATCAGCCGGAATACATCACCATCGGTTTCGCCGCCGGCGTGCCCGTTTCCCTGGACGGCGCGGCGATGGGCCCGGTAGCCTTGCTCACGCGCCTGAACGAATTGGCCGGCCGCCACGGCATCGGCCGCATTGACCTGGTCGAAAACCGCTTCGTGGGCATGAAGTCCCGCGGCGCCTATGAAACCCCCGGCGGCACCTTGCTGCTCACCGCGCTGCGCGAACTCGAGGCGCTGACCCTGGACCGCGACACCGCCTTCATGAAGCAGCATTTGGCGCTCGACTACGCCCGCTTGGTCTACAACGGATTGTGGTTCACTCCCCAGCGGGAAGCCTTGGACGCCTTCGTCAACCAAGCCCAGCAGCAAACCACCGGCGAAGTGAAGCTCCGCCTGCACAAGGGCCACGCGCTGGTCGCCGGCCGCCGTTCCCCCTATTCCCTGTTCTCTTCCGAGCTGGCCTCGTTCACCATGAACGAGCAATATGAACAGCGCGATGCCGCCGGCTTCATCAACTGCATCGGCCTGCCCATCGCCACCCGCACCCGCTTGCACCAGCAGCGGGCCACCCAGCGCCATGGCGGATAAAATCCCCTCCGGCGCACCCAAGCTGTGGGGCGGGCGATTCGATCCCGCGGCGCGGCGCGGCGCGCAAGCGGCGGAGTTCGACCGCTTTTCCGCTTCCTTCAGTTATGACCGCCGCTTGGCTCACGCCGAAGCCCGCGGCAGCCGCGCCTGGGCCCGCGCCCTGGCCGCCGCCGGCATCCTCAACACCGGCGAAGCCGCGGCCTTGGACGCCGCCTGCGCCCAGTTGGTGGCGGAGCTGGCCGCCGCGCCGCCGCCCGACGATCCGGGCATCGAGGACGTCCACACCTATGTCGCCCAGCGGCTGGAGGCCATGGCCGGCCCGGCGGCTCGCAAGCTGCAAACCGGCCGCAGCCGCAACGAGCAGGTCGCGCTGGACCTGCGCCTCTATTGCCTGGATCTTCGCCCCGCCTGCGAGCAGGCGCTGGGCGATCTGATCGCCGCCTTCGCCGCCTTCGCCCGCGATCACGCCGACGTGCTCATTCCCGGCTATACCCATCTGCAACGCGCCCAGCCGGTTTCTTTCGGCCACCATGCACTGGCGTACGCCGAAATGCTCCAGCGCGACCGCCGGCGCCTGGCAGACGCCTATGCCCGCGTCGCCGTCCTGCCGCTCGGCAGCGGCGCCTTGGCCGGCTGCTCGTTCCCGCTGGATCGCCAGGCCCTGGCCCGCGAGTTGGGCTTTGCCGCCATCACGCAAAATAGCCTGGACGCCGTCGCCGACCGCGATTTCGCCGCCGAACTTCTATTCACGCTGGCGCTGCTGGGCATTCACCTCAGCCGCTGGGCGGAAGACTGGATTTTTTATTCCAGCGCCGAATGCGGCTGGCTGGCGCTGGGCGACGCCTTCGCCACCGGCAGCAGCTTGATGCCGCAGAAAAAGAATCCCGACGCCCTGGAGCTGATCCGCGGCAAATCCGCCCGCCAAACCGCCGCGTTGATGCAGATTCTGCTCCTGCTCAAAGGATTGCCCCTGGCCTACAACCGCGACCTGCAAGAGGACAAGGAAAGCCTTTTCGCCGCCCTGGACACCGCCCTGGACTGTTTGCGCATCGCCGCGGGCGTGGTCACGACCGCCGCCGTCCGCCCCGAAGCCGCGGCTCGCGCCGTCGCCGACCCGGCCCTGCTGGCCACTGATCTCGCCGACCTGCTGGTCGCCCAAGGAGTGGCGTTCCGCGACGCCCATGAGATCGTCGGCCGCATGGTCGCCGCCACGTTGGATGCGGGCCGCGACTTCCGCCAACTTTCTCCCGCCGAACTCGCCCGCTTGGCGCCGCAGCTCGACCCCGCCGCCGTGGCCCAGCTCTCGGCCGCCGCCAGCGTCGCGCGGCGCAATTGCATCGGCGGCACCGCCCCGGAGCAAGTCCGCGCCCAAGCCGCCCGCCTGCTCGCCGGCTAGCGCTGGAAATCAGAGCGGATGCTCTTGGCGAAGCGCCTCGCCGAAACCGCCGTGCTGCACATACCCACCAGCCCGTTGCGTCTGAGCTGAGCACCGGCGCCACCGAGCAAAAAAAAGCGCCCCGGAAATCCGGGGCGCAGGGCCTCTGCTCACTGTATGGATTGGAGTGTGGTTATTGCGGATTGGCCGGCGTGCTCGCCGCGTTTGGTGCGTTGTTGGCGGCCAGATCGCTGCGCAGGATCCTTATGCTGACCTGGCCCCCGCGCCGCAGGCGTCGCGGCGCCGCGCCGGACATCGCTCGTGAGGCATTCCCCAACCCCACGGTGTAGATGCGGTACAACGGAATGTTCTCATCCATCACCAAGTACCGCACCACGGCGTCCGCCAACTCCTGGCTATTGCGAATGGCCGCCACCCCGCGGCCAGCCGAATAGGCCCGCACCTCTACCAAGTAGCCCTTCTCCTGGGCTAGCCCCCCTAGAAACTGTTGCAACGATGACTGCGCCCGGCGATTCAGCCGCGCCATGCCCGGACGGAAGTGCAGATTGGCGGTTTGCGCCACTTGATATTGGTCGGCGTTCTCCACCTGGCTGCGAAACGTCGCCACCTGCTGATCCAGTTGATCGGACTGGCTGGCCACGCTTTGCGCCTGTTGCTGGGCGGCATTTGCGGCTTGATTCGCCTGATCGGCGTCGTCCTTCGCCGCCGCGATTTCCGCCCGCGTGCGCGCCTTCAGCCGCGCCAACTCGCTAGCGGTGCCGGTATCCAGGCCGTTCAGCTCGTTCACCCGGTCGCGGATCGGCTGCACATGCTGCTGCACCCATTTCTTGCGGGCGAAGGGATTGATGCGGCCCCAGAAGCCTTCGTGGCTCTGCACCTTCAAGGGCGGCTCCCCGGTCGCGCTGGGCGGCGCCGGATTGGTGTTCGCGGCGGTCGGCGCCGGCGCCGCGCTGGCTGCCGCCGATGCCGGCTGCGCCGCCATGGTCTGGGTCGGCGCTTGTTGCGCGGCCAAGGGCAGCGCGAACGCCAAGGCGACTGCCGCTACACTGCCCAGCACCGGATGGATGTGGTTGCGCTGCATCGTCATAATGCTCTCCTTAGAGCCGTGATTCGGATCGTCCCACTGGGCCTCCTGCCAGCCACCCGCGGTTGAGCGGAACCGCGGGTGGCCAGCGCGGAAGTTGCTGACCTCACACGCCCTCTTCCTTACACGCCGAGGGCCAAACCGCCCGCCACGGCTATCCAGCGCCGAACAAAGGCTTTGCCCGCCGCGGCCGGGCGCAATGGAAGAACGGAACACGGGAAAATTTGCCCGCACCGAGTAAAACCGCGCGCCGCGGGTTGCGTCCTTCTGTCTCTTGTTGCCGCGCTCGGCTCCTGCTACTCTTTTTGGCGTGGACGTGCCGACCTCTTCCCCCACCGCGTCCGCCCCGTCGGGCGGCGCTTCCTATGGCTTCTTCGCTTTGGCCCTGGGTGCGATCGCGATGCGCTTTGCCCCCCATTGGCCCAATTTCACCCCGGTCGGCGCCATGCTGCTGTTCTGCGGCGCCTGGATGATCGCCAGGCGGCTTTGGTTCCCGCTAGCCGCCATCGTCGCCAGCGATTTCGTGCTCAACGCCCTGGTCTATCACGCCGCGCCCGGCGGAGATCAGTACTTCACCTGGGCGGCTTGGGGAGTATTCCTGGTTCTCGGACTCAGCTTGCGGAACCGCGTCCGCCCCGGCCGCGTGGCCCTCACCACCGTGGCCGGTTCGGTGGCGTTTTTCCTGATCAGTAACTTCGGCGTTTGGCTCTCCGGGCTGCTCTATGCCCGCACCCTTTCGGGGTTGGAAGCCTGCTACCTGGCGGGTCTGCCGTTTGCCGCCAATGAAGTGATGGGCGACCTGTTCTTCGTGGCGGTGTTCTTTACCGCCTACGCCTGGGCCCGCCAGCGGCAAGCCGCCATGCAGGTGGCCGCTTAGCTCCCCGCTCCCGGCCGCCGGCGCGGCAGTTCCGGCCGGATGCCAGGACAAATGCCGAGCTTTTCAGGAGCCACACCTTCGCGGCGCTAAGCTGGCCGCTCGACTCAGCCCGAGAGCGGCGTTTTTTCGGCGCCCGCAACCCTCTTTATCGTTCACGAAAGGCCAAGTAGCTGTGCGGCGGAACCGTCAACCGATAGCGGTATCCGCCGCCCGCGGCGGCCACGCCACGCAATGCTTTCCCGCCCGCCAGCAGCTGGAGCCGTGCGAAGGCGCCGTGCAAGCCGATGTCCACGGGCCGGCTGCGGAAGGACTCCACCACGAACGTGCCGTTGCCGTATTCGAACAAGCTGACCTTGGCCGGGCCGGAAAGGCGCACCGGCAGCCCGGCGCATAGATAGCGGCGGAGAGCGTTGAGCACCGCCGGGGGAAGGCGGTACAGATCGTTCAGATTCTCCGGCATGGTCCAGACGTAGAGTTCGCCCTTGCCATAGCGGTCCATCAGCAGCAGCGGCGCGCTGCGCCCATGGGCCAAGCCCCGCACCACTGCCCAATCTTCATTGGTGTCGAAGCGAACAGCGGGAAACAGAATGGGCGCTCCGGCGCCCGGCAAATGCTTGCCGGCCCCGGCGCCGAAGCCGGCGTAGTAACTGTCCACCGCCATGACCGAGCGCGTCACGCGCATATCGTCGAGGGCGTCGAATCCGTGGTTTTGCAGCGCGCGCAGCAAGCCGCTGGTGATGATGATGTTTTGTCCCGAAGCCAGGGCCTGCTGCATCCGCGCCAGGATGCCGGGATTGAACTTGGCCGTGGCGGTCAGCAGCACGGTTTTCGCCTGGGCCGGCCATTGTGGCGTCATCTCCACCGGCACGCCGAGCATGCCGGCGATATCGCGCAGGAAGTCCTCGCCGCTGGACTGATAGGGGCGGTAACTGGCAAGGCCCAGCGGGCGCCCCAGCTTGCCCACTAGCCGGTCCATGGAACGCAACGCCTGGTCCGCGACGTCGGCGGTCAGCGGCGCCGCGCCGAAACGGCGCCGGCAACGCCGCGCTAGGGCGGCATAGTCGAAGCTGGTGTGCTGCCGCGCCCAGGGCCGCTGCCCCGGCCGCGCCGGACGCAGCAGGTCGGTGTACTCGAACAGATTGATCGCCGGCGCCTTGGCCAGCATGGTGTCCCACAACTGCTCGGCGTAGCGGTCCACGTAGCGCACGCCGTAGGGATCCACCCAGCCGCCGCCGTTATGCCCGGGCGCCACGTTCGCGAAGTAGCGGAAAATTTCGTAGCTCTCATATTGCTGCAGCTGCTGATCGGTGATGTCCGGATCCCGGGTTTCATCCCCGGTCCAGATTTCGCCGAAAATCTTCGGCTCTTGCGCAAGGTCATAGCCGAGCCCCGGAAACGACGGATACCAATTCGGAAACTTAATGATGATGCGCACCTTGGGGTTGGCGGCCCTTGCCGGCGCCAGAACCAGCCGCCGCGCCACCTGATCCATCAGCCGCAGGCGGAACTGGGACCAGCTTTGTTGCCCCTTGGCGGCGATGTCCGTCGCGGTCTTGGTGTTGTTGAAGAAGAAGTCATCCAGGATGATCTGGTGGAAGTGCCGCGCGGTGAGGGCGGAGACCCGCCGCACCAAGGCGCGGGTGGCGGGATCGGTGTAGCACAAGGAACGGAACTGGCCATGGCCGCCGGGACCGGCCCAAGCGATGCCGCCGGCGGTCTGCACGCCCTGGGCCTGGAAGAAGCGCTGGACCCGCTCCAGCTCCGCCCCGGTCGCGGTGTCTCCACCGCGGAAGCTCTCGATGAAGACCTCATTCACCGGCAAGCGGCGGCGCAAGGTGCGCCAACTGCTCCGCATCCACCCGGGATCGGCGGCCATGCGCTGCACGATGTTGACGGGTATGTACACCGTGACGCGGAAATGGCGAAAAGGAGCGGGCGGCGACCCCGCGTAGGCGGCGGCCGCCCAGAACGTCGCGGCGGCGGTAACGAGCAGCAAGCGGCGAAGCACAGCGGCATTGTACCCGCACTCGGGCGGCAGTTGACCGAAGGCCGGACCCCAGCGCGCCGTGGCGCGGTCATGGCCTGGCCCCGGCGATGCCGCCGGGACCACCCAAACGGAGGAGGATCCTGCCGCCACCTGTTCCATCGGCCGGGGCGCGCCGGCGGGGGGTCGGCTAAACTGGAAACAATTCACCATGCCTCAAGCCACCATCGCTGCCGGCCAAATCTGGCGGCAAGACGCCACCGGTTCCCACTTCTTGGTCACGCGCGTCTACGCCCAGCTGTTCGACCGCTTCGCCATCTTGCGCCGCGTCGAGGGGGAGGAAACGGTGCGCTTGAAGCTGCGTCCAGGCAGCGCACCGCTGCCCGGTTATACGCAGGAATCCGCTGAGTTCAACGAAAGCTCTCCGGCCGCGACGGAATCATGACCGTGCTGCTGGCGGCAGCCACTCCGGCGCTGAGCGCGCGGATCGCGGCCACGCTCGGGACCGCCATCATCCAGGTCATCTCCCACCTCGGCTACGGCGGCATTTTGCTGCTGATGGCCATCGAATCGGCCTGCATTCCCCTGCCCTCGGAGATCATCCTGCCCTTCTCCGGCTACTTGGCCTGGACGGGGCGCTTTGACCTCGCCGCCATTGCCGTCGTCGGCGCGCTCGGCTCCAATCTAGGCTCGGCGGTGGCGTATTGGGTGGGCGCCCACGGCGGCCGTCCCTGGCTGGAACGGCATGGCCGCTGGCTGCTGCTGCGGCGGCAGGATTTGGATATGGCGGATCAATGGTTTCGCCGCCATGGCCAGTCCACGGTTTTCTTCTCCCGCATGCTGCCGGTGGTGCGGACCTTCATCGCTTTGCCGGCGGGCATTAGCCGCATGCCGTTGGGCAAGTTTCACGCCTACACCTTCCTTGGCTCCCTGCCCTGGTGCTGGCTGCTGGCCTACATCGGCTATCGCCTCGGCGAGCACTGGCGGCGGATCAGCGGCTCCTTCCATGATTTCGACAGCGCCGTCCTGGCGCTGCTGGTGCTGGGCGCGGGGTTCTTTGTCTGGCGGCACTGGCCTCGGGGCAAGACGCGACCGGCGGCAGAACCGTAACGAAAGGTGACGGGCGCCCGCGCCCCCGCCGCGATCCGGCCCGGCCGCCTGGGCAAAACACCTTACTTTTCGCCGCCTTCCGCCGTCATGCGGCTTTGGCACGCGGCATGCTTCAGAATGAGCGTCTCATCGCTCGCGTAACAAGACGCGCACGATCAGTCAGGACGGGCCGGCTCATCCGGGGGGAAGCGAGCCGGCCTTTCTCTTTTCCGGAACAAACCAATCTCCGCGCCATCCGGTCCGAGCCGTCGGCGCACCGCCGCCGGCGGCAGGGTGAGGCTTCCTGCTAGCCTGAAGGCATGCGGATCGGCGTCACTTGCTATCCCACCTACGGCGGCAGCGGCATTGTCGCCACGGAACTGGGCCGGGAACTGGCCGAGCGCGGCCACGAAATCCACTTCATCAGCTACGCCCAGCCGATCCGCCTGAACACCGACCAGCCCCGCATCTTCTATCACGAGGTCGAGGTCGCGACCTATCCGCTCTTCGATTACCCGCCCTACACGCTGGCGCTGGCCAGCCACATGGCGGAGGTGGCGGAGAACGAAAATCTCGACCTGCTGCATGTGCACTACGCCATTCCGCACTCGGTCAGCGCGTTTTTGGCCCGCGCCATGACCAAGGCGCGGCGCCTGCCCTTCATCACCACCCTGCACGGCACGGACATCACGCTGGTCGGCGCCGACCGCAGCTATCTGCCGATCACGCGCTTTTCCATCGAGGCCAGCGATGGGGTCACGGCGATCTCGGAGTATCTTTGCCGGACCACGGAAACGGAATTCGACGTTCACCGGCCGATCGAGATCATTCCCAACTTCGTCAACTGCGACCGGTATCACCGCCGGCCGTTGCCGCAGTTGCGCGCCCGCTTCGCCCCGCCGGGGGAGCCGCTGCTGGTGCATCTGTCGAATTTCCGGCCGGTGAAGCGGGTGCTGGACGCGGTCGAGATCTTCGCCCGCGTCGCGGCCCAGACGCCGGCGCGGCTATTGATGGTGGGCGACGGCCCGGACCGCGGCCAGGCGGAGCGCCGCGCCCGGGAACTTGGCGTCGCCGACCGGGTGACGTTCGTGGGGAAGCAGGACGCGATTCATCGCTTGCTGAGCGTCAGCGATCTGATGTTGTTGCCCAGCGAGATGGAATCCTTTGGACTGGCGGCATTGGAAGCGATGGCGCACGAGGTGCCCACGGTGGGCACACGCGTCGGCGGCGTGCCCGAATTGGTGGAAGACGGCGTCACCGGCTGCCTATTTCCGGTGGGGGACGTGGGCGCCATGGCGGCGGCGGCCGTGGAACTGCTGCGTGATCCGGAACGCCTGCGGGCCATGGGCCAGGCAGGCCGCCAGCGGGCCGAGGAGTATTTTTGCGCCAGCAGCATCATCCCACGCTACGAGGCGTTGTACGAACAGGTGCTGAACCAGAGCCAATAGCTGAGCCCTGCGAGGGCCGCCGCCGCGGCCGGCTGAGCGGCGGCGCCAGTGAAGCCTGGCGGCGCCAGTGAAAAGGCCCGCGCGGGAAGGGTAGAATCCGAAGAGGAGCGATGGCGATGAAGTGGGCATCCAGGGTGCATTCGTTTTGGCTGGCGCCGGTGATCGCGACCGCCCTGCTGGGCGTGGCGAGCGGGCAGAATCCGGCGCCGGCCGTGGCGCCGGCCAGCGCCGGCGTCACGGCCAACGCGCTGCTGGCCTCGGTGCAGGGACTGGAGACCACGCTGGCCGCCATCCCCGCCCATTCCATTCACGCCAGCTCCCAGCGCCGGCGGGCATACCGCGCCGGCGTGGCGGCGATCGAGCGCAACGTATCCCAAGCGGTCCCCGGCTTGGTGGCGGCGGTGGTGCGCTCGCCGCAGGACGTGGGCAAGGCGTTCCGGCTGTATCGCGACGTGGATGCGGTGTATCAGGTGGGACTGCGGGCGGGAGCCCTGGTGACCACGCATGGCGGACAAGGCGAGGGCGCGGTGCTGAATGCCGACCTGGCGCGCGTGGGGCGGGAATTGGACCGGCTGGCCGATTTCATTCAGGTCACGGGATCGGCGCAAAGCGTGGCCCTGGCCCATCGTGCCAGCCAGCCTGCGCGGCCGCGGCGTTTGGACATCTCCAACGCCAACGGACCGGCCGCCCGCGCCAAACGCCGCGCGGCCAAGCGGCATAAGGCGGTCCATGGCCCGAGCCACGGCGGCCCCGGCGGACGATAGCCGGGCGGCAGGCCCGCGGCGGGGAAAGCGAGCGGGCCTATGCGCCCCGCGGCCGGTTGACAGAGACGGGGAAAGCCTCGTATTATGGGGGTTGCGCCCCCGCTGAATTCCGGTCGCCGCGCGCCCGTGACCCTGCTGGAAATAGTGGCGGAAATTAGTTAGCGTTCCGCTCCCGCTTCCCGTCTCTGGTCCTCCCGCCAGCGGCCCGGCGTTTCCCTCGGGGCCACAATACATCGCCACGCCACGGCCCGTTGGGCGCACCGGCGGACCAACCTCGTTATCCCACCCATGGAAGATTTCCAAACCCTCCTCGACAACTACGAACAACAGACCCAGGCCGCCGAAGGCGAAGTCCTGAAAGGCACGGTCCTGAAAGTCACCGGCGACGCCGTCATCGTGGACGTCGGCCGGAAAAGCGAAGGCATTGTTCCCATCCGCGAGCTGACCAACACCGAAGGCCAGCTCACGGTTCGTCCCGGCGACGTCATTGACGTCGTGGTGGAGCGCGAGGAGCCGGAACGCGGAGTTCTGCTGTCCCATGAGCGCGCCGTGCGCCTGCGGCTGTGGGACGACCTGGAGCTGGCGCACCAGCAAAACACCATCATTCAGGGCCATATCGTGTCCCGCATCAAGGGCGGGCTGGCCTGCGATATCGGCATCAAGGCATTTTTGCCCGGCTCGCAGCTGGATATGCGCCCCGTGCACAACCTGGACGGCTACCTGGGACAAGAGGTGCGGGTCCGCATCATCAAGCTGAACAAAAAGCGTGGCAACGTAGTGGTTTCGCGCAAGGCGGTGCTGGAAGAAGAAGTCGCGCTGCGGCGCGAGCACACGCTGGCCTCCCTGGCCGAAGGCGAAGTCATCAGCGGGGCGGTCAAGAACATCACCGACTACGGCGTGTTCGTGGACATCGGCGGCTTGGACGGGCTGCTGCACGTCAGCGATCTCTCCTGGGGCCGCATCGGCCATCCCAGCGAACTGGTCCGCCCCGGCGATGAGATCACCGTCAAGGTGCTCAAGTTCGACCGCGAGAAGATGCGGGTCTCGCTGGGGTTCAAGCAGCTGCTGCCCGATCCCTGGTCCGACGCCGCCGAGCGCTATCCCATCGGCGCGCGGGTGCGCGGCAAGGTGGCGAGCATCACCGACTACGGCTGCTTCGTGGAGCTGGAGCAAGGCATCGAGGGACTGATTCACATCTCCGAGATGTCCTGGTCGAAGCGGGCCAAGCATCCCAGCAAGCTGGTCAACGTGGGCGACGAGATCGAATGCGTGGTGCTGGAGGTGAACCCGGGCGACCGGCGCATGTCCCTATCGCTGCGGCAGGCGCAAAGCAATCCTTGGGAGTCGCTGCACGAGCGCTATGCCCCCGGGACGATCATCGAGGGCCGGGTGCGGAACCTGACCGACTTCGGAGCCTTCGTCGAGGTGGAAGACGGAATTGACGGGCTGATCCATATCAGCGATTTCTCCTGGACCAAGCGCATCAAGCATCCCTCGGAGGTGGTGAAAAAGGGGGACAAGGTGCGGGCCAAGGTGCTGGGCATAGACGCCGATAACCGGCGTCTATCGCTGGGCATGCGGCAGCTCGAGCCCGACGCTTGGGAAAGCTTCTTCGAGACGCGGCAATTGGGCGACGTGCTGCCCGGCAAGGTGGTGCGCATCGCCGCCTTCGGCGCCTTCGTGGAGTTGCAGGACGGCATCGAGGGCCTGTGCCACAACTCCGAGGTGAATCCGGAAGTCACCGGCGGCGCGCCGCTGGAAGTGGGGCATGAGTACGAGTTCAAGATCATCAAGCTGAGTCCCAGCGACAAGAAAGTCGGCCTCAGCCTGCGCTCCATGCTGCACCACGGCGACCGGGAAGCGCTGGAGGCCTACCGGCACGCGCCCAGCGGCGCCACTTCGACGATCGAAGACATGATCGGCTACAAGCGCGTCGGCAACGGAGAAGCCAACAGCTAGAGGGGCGCTCCGGCGGGACAGCCGGGCGCTTCCACCGCGCGCCGCGCGGGCGCGACGGAGGAGCCGGGTGCTGAACAGGCCCGCCGTTGGCGGTGCGCTGGCCGGGATTCACGGCCGGTAACGAATGCGCGCTGCCATCCCGCGCTGCCACCCCGAAGGTGCGGCAAGCGGCGGGGATCCGGTTGGCGCTCCTGGCTTTTCCAGCTGCGGCGGCGGGCGAAGGCGAGGGCAACCCTTCTCTGCTGGTAGGCTTCTACCGGGGGGTTGCGCCCAAGGGGCGTACCGGAGCCAAACATGCCTTCGCAAACTACTCGCGACCATGAAGAGATTCAGCGCTGGGCGCAAGAGCGCGGCGCCTGCCCCGCCGTGGTGAGCCGCACCGGTGGCATGCTGCGATTCGAGTTCGACCCGAAACGGGCGGAGGAATTGACCGCGGTGGACTGGGACGAGTTCTTCACCGTGTTTGATCGCAAGGGGCTGGAACTGGTCTACGACGACAAGCCCGGCAGCCGCTTCCACAAGATCGTCTATCCGGAGACGGTGGAGGCCAAGGCGCGGCGGCAGCCGGCCGCAAAGCCGGCCCGCGCCGGCACGCGCATCAATTTGCTGGCGGGGAAAGGCGGGGCCGGACGCAGCCAGAGCAAGGCGCCCGCGGGGCGCGGGCGTGGCGCAGCCGCTGAGCGCAGCGCGGTGAGCGGCCGCGGCGGCAGAGCGGAAACCAGCGGCACGGGCGGAAGCCGCGCACCGCGCGCCACCAGCACTCGCGCCAAATCGCGCAGCCGGGCTGCCGCCAGCGGCAAGACCGGGACCACGCGCAGTTCCGCCGGGCGGCATCGAGCCGCATAACGGCGATGCGGTGACCGCCGCCGGCGGCGCCTGCCTGCCGGCTTATACGTTGACCGCCTGCATCCCCGCCTCGGTGTAGCGCTCCCCGGCGGCGGCGCCCGGCGGGAGGGCCGCGTTCAAGGTCTCCAGTTCCTGGGCGGTAAGCGCGATGGCCGCCGCCGCCGCGTTTTCTTCAAGCCGCTTGAGTTTTTTGGTGCCGGGGATGGGAACAACGTCCTCTCCCTGCGCCAGCAGCCAGGCCAGCGCGAGTTGCGCCGGCGTGCAGCCTTTGTCACGGGCCACGGCCTCGACGCGCGCGACCAGCGCCAGGTTGCGATGCAGGTTTTCGCCTTGGAAGCGGGGATTTTGCCGCCGCCAGTCGCCTTCCGGGAGGTCCTCGGCGGAGCGGATGGCGCCGCTGAGAAAGCCGCGGCCCAAGGGGCTGTAGGCGACGAAGCCGATGCCCAGCTCGCGGCAGACCGGGAGCACGCCGGTTTCCGGATCCCGCGTCCAAAGGGAATATTCGGTCTGCAGGGCGGTAATGGGATGGGCGCGGTGGGCGCGGCGGATGGTCTCCGGCGCGGCCTCCGACAAGCCCAGGAAGCGTACTTTGCCCGCCTCGACCAGGCGGGCCATGGCGCCGACGGTTTCCTCGATGGGCACGCTGCGGTCCACGCGGTGCTGGTAATACAAGTCAATGGTCTCGACGCCCAAGCGGCGCAGGCTGGCGTCGCAAGCCTGGCGGACGTATTCCGGCCGGCCGTTGACGCCTAAATAGCTGCCGTCGGCGCCGCGGACATTGCCGAATTTAGTGGCCAGGACGGCGCGCGAGCGGCGACCCTTGAGCGCCCGCCCGACCAACTCCTCGTTGCGGCCGACGCCGTACATGTCGGCGGTATCCAGAAAGCTGACGCCGAGGTCCAGGGCGCGGTGAATGACCTGAATGGCTTCCGCCTCGGCCGCGGAGCCATGCCCGGCATAAAAGTCCGACATGCCCATGCAGCCCAAGCCCAGAGCCGAAACCTCCAATTTGCCCAACCGCCGCCGCGGCATCTCCTGCGCCTGTTTGCTTGCCATCTCTGGATTCCTCCTCCCTACCAGGATAGCGGCTCAGCTGCCTAGTTCCGGACGGCCCGCGTTGCGGCGCCGCGGCTGGGTTTCGACCGGCGGCAACGGAGGCCCGCCAGCGCTCGCGGCCGCTCCAAGCGCCGCGCTAGGGACGGGGGCGCCGCCAGCGGACCGTGGAGAATGCATGACGGAGGCTGATTGCCGGTAATGTGGGGCGGGCGGGGCGATAGGCGTCGCATGGCTTCGTTGGTCCGGGGCTCGGGCTCCTCACGTACATCCCTGTACGCTGCGAACCCCCGCCCCCTCCCGCCTCGCTCTGCTCGCCTCTCGCCGCGCTCGGGCGTCGCTGGCCGGGCGGGTGGTTGCCCTCCGGAATTTCGCGACCCTCCCGCTCGACCTTGGCATCGCCCTGCTCTTGCGCCGAACTCGCCGGCTGCCGCCAGCGGCGTCGTGCGATTTGACAGCCGGGCGACGGCCGTCCCACTTTCTCCGCACCGTCGGCGCCGGCGGGCGTGTTTGGCGCCAATGGCGGCGGAGTGCTCAGCCCATTTGGGAGGATTGCCGCGGGACCGGCGCGGCGGCTAGGATCGGCGCGGACGGAACCGCGCATGCAGCCCATGTTTTTCGCCGCTTTGGCCTTCGCCGCCGGCATCGCCGCCGCGGCAT
>DAHUYO010000025.1:0-3341 GCA_027315185.1 Acidobacteriota bacterium | reverse complement strand
GACACGCCGGAGGTCATTCGCGACTACCAGCGCTTCGACCTGCAAGCCGCATATATCGCCGCACCCGGCGGCATCACCGGGGTTAGCGGCGCGGTGCGGGTGTATTTGGACACGGCGATGCCGGTGGCGGGCCTTACCGCCGGGCGGGCGGTGGAGATGACCGCCCATCTGCGGCGCCTGCACGGCTATGGCGACCCGGGCGTCGGGGATTTCACCCGCTCCGAACGGCGCGCGGGCATTGACTTCACCGCCAGCCTGCACCCGCGGGACCTGCGTCGGATGGCGGGCATTCACGGGCCCTGGCCGCTGCGGCTACGGGCGGCGTTGTGGGCGCGGTTGAGCCAGGCCATTGACCGGATGGCGCCGCCGCGGCGGCAGGCGCAGGTGAATGCGCTGCTGCGGGGGATGCTGCTGGGCGACAACGCGCGGCTGGGACGTGGGACGCGGCGCGACTTCCAAGTGGACGGCATCTATCACGTCCTGGTGGTCGCGGGTCTGCACCTGGGCATTCTGGCGCTGTTTTTGGTGGGGCTGCTGCGCCGCTGCCGCGTGCCGGCGCCGGCGGCGTCGTTGGTTTGCCTGGCGCTGCTGGCCGGCTATGCCTGGGTGATCGCGGGGCGGACGCCGACATTGCGTGTGCTGCTGATGCTGACGGTGTACTTCATCGCCCGCTATTGGTACCGGGAGCGGCGGCCGCTAAACGCCGTCGGGATGGCGGGGTTCGTGCTGCTGCTGTGGCGGCCGTTCGATCTGCTGACGCCGGGATTCCAGTTGTCCTTCGGCGCGGCCACGCTGCTGGCCGGGGTGGTGGCGCCGTTGCTGGCGGCGACGACGGCGCCGCGGCTGCACGCGCTGCGGCAGCTGGATTCCGCGGGCTATGACGAGGCTTTTCCACCGGAACTGGCGGCGTGGCGGGCGAGCCTGCGGCTGCGGCTGGAACGCTGGGGACGGCCGGCGGCGCGGCTGGCGCCATGGGCGATGCGCGGCGCGTTGGCCCTAGGCGAGGTGGTGCTGGTGTCGCTGGTGCTGCAATGGGGCCTTTCGCCGCTGATGATCAGCTACTTCCATCGCGCCGCGCCCTGGGCGGGGGCGGTGAACGCGGTGGTGGTTCCGGCGGTCAGCGTGCTGCTGCCGGCGGCGTGGTGCTTGGCGGCGCTGCAAATGACGTTTGGCGCGGCGCCGGCGCTGGCCCGGCATGCCCTGGCGGGCGGCGCGGGCTGGCTATTGCGCTTCGCCCATGCCGCGGCCGGTTGGCCGCTGGCGGCGGCGCGGACGCCGACGCCGCCAGGCTGGATGCTGGCCGTGTTCGCGACGGCGGTGGCGGCTTGGCTGTGGGCGGCGCGGCGGGGCGGGCGGCGCATGGTGGCGGCGACGGGCGCGGTGGCGGTCTTGGCGGCGGCGCTGGCGTGGGTTCCCTTTCCGCCGCGGCTGCCGGCGGGGCTGACGCTGACCACGCTGGACGTGGGCCAGGGAGACTCGCTGCTGGTCACGTTTCCGGGCGGGCAGACGCTGCTGGTGGACGCGGGGCCGAAGACGTTTTCCGGCTTCAACGCCGGTCGTGCCGTGGTGGCGCCGTATCTTTGGTCGCTGGGATTGCGCCATCTGGACGCCGTGCTGCTAACTCACGGGCACATGGACCACATGGGCGGAATGCCGTTCATCCTGCGGCATTTTTTGCCGCGGGAGTTGTGGGTGACATGGTCGCTGCCGAGCGAGGCGGCGGTGCAAAATCTGTTGGTCTTGGCGCGCCGGCTCGACATCCGCATCTGCCGGCGGTATGAGGGCGAGCGCTTCCGCGTGGGCGTCAGCGAACTGGACGTTTTGCTGCCGCCGCGGACTTACCGCGCCGGCGCGCATGCGCGCAATCGCGATTCCATGGTCATCCGCATCAGCGACGGCCGGGCGGCGATGCTGCTGGAGGGGGACGCGGAGGCGGAAGGGGAGCGGGAAATGCTGGCCAGCGGCATGCCCTTGGCCAGCGCGGTGCTGAAGGTCGGGCATCACGGCAGCCGGACCTCATCGCTGCCGGCGTTTCTGGCGGCGGTGCATCCCGCCGCGGCGGTGATTTCGGTCGGCGCCGGCAATCACTATGGCTTGCCCGACCGATCGGTATTGCGCCACTTGGCGGCGGCCCGGGCGCATATCTTCCGCACCGACCGGCTGGGCGCCGTCGAGGCGCAGTTTGGCGTCCGGCGGCTGGCGGTGTTTCGTTTTCGGCGGCTGCCGCTGCATTAAGGCGGCTCAGCCGCGCGCTTCTCGACGGCCCGCCGGACGCGGCGAATGACGGCCGGAACGGCCGATTCCTGTTAGCCGGCCCGCGGTGCCCGTGGCTGATCTGGGGTTAGGCCGCCGGCGGCGGCCCGCCTTTGGGGGGTGTTTTTGCTTGACATCGGAGCCGCATTGTATACATTCGTGAATGTTATGACGGGTGCAAAAACCACCGCGCTGGCTCTGGGCTTCGCGCTTCCTTTCCTGATGACGGCGTGCAGCCATGGGCAGCGGCCGCGCTCGGCGGCGGGCCAGAATGCGCGGAATCAGCCGGCGGCCATGGTCCCCGGCCCGGTTACGACCCAAGCGGCGGTGGCCCACGACACTTCGGCGCCGCTGGCGCAATTGATCGCCCAAGCCCCGCCGCCGCTGTCGCGGCAGGCGATGCAGGCGCGGCGGGCGAAGTACATCGCCATGTTCCGAGCGCGGTACGCCGCCAAGCATCACGGCAAAATGCCGCATTGGCCGCCGCTGCCGCCGAAGCACGCGATTCCGCCGCCGGTGACGGGCGAAGCAGCGGCGATCGAGCAGACGCGGCCGGGACCGCGCCCGGCAGCGCGGCTGGTGGCCGACTTCACTGGGCTGGGCGCCGGTTTCCATGGGCCGCGCGGGACGGGATATTTTCACAATCCCTCGGACAACAGCCTGGCGGTGGGACCGCGGGACATCATCCAGACCGTCAACTCCGAGCTGGCGATCTTCAACCCGAGCGGCAAGGTGCTGTACGGACCGGTGCCGACGAAGACGGTGTTCTCCGGCTTTCCCGGCCCCTGCGGCGTCACCGACTTCGGCGACGTGGTGGTGCGCTATGACCAACTGGCGGACCGCTGGGTGTTCGTGCTGCCGATTTTCCGCAAGATCAAGCCGCCCACGCCGGCGCCGTACGGGATGTGCTTCGCGGTCAGCGCCACCAGCAACCCGCTGGGGCGGTACTACCGCTATCAGTTTCCGCGCGCGCTGTTTCCGGATTATCCGCGCCTGGGCGTTTGGCCCAACGGCTATTACCTCGGCACCAGCAGCGGCGACCATGTGATCCAGAAGCATGCCTGCGTGGTGGACCGGGCGGCGATGTT
>DAHUYO010000259.1 GCA_027315185.1 Acidobacteriota bacterium | reverse complement strand
CACCGGCCTGGGACTCTCCACCGTCTATGGCATCGTGCGCCAGTTGCACGGCGCCATTGAGGTCGCGAGCCATCCCGGCCAGGGCAGCACCTTTACCCTCGACCTACCCTGCTGCCACGCCCATGCGGCCCACCCCACGCCACCGCCGCCGCCTCGCGCCCGCGCCGGATCGGAAACCGTGCTGCTGTTGGAGGATGACGACCGCGTGCGCAAGCTGGTGGCCGAAATGCTGCGGGCCCGCGGCTATGCGGTCCTCCCCGCGGCTGGCGCCGGCGCCGCACTGGAGCTGGCGCGGCGCCATCCCGGCCCCATTCACCTGCTGCTTGCCGACGTCATCCTCCCGCGCGTCAGCGGCCAACGCGCCGCCAAGGAGTTGCGCGCATTGCGGCCGGAGATGCGTTTGGTCTACATGTCCGGCCAGGACGATACCGCCTTGCAGGAGCGTCCGCCGGAGGCTGCCGCGTTTCTGCAAAAGCCGTTCACCGCCGAGGCGCTGGCCGCTACGCTGGA
>DAHUYO010000258.1 GCA_027315185.1 Acidobacteriota bacterium | reverse complement strand
TGCCGTTTTGCCGTCAGGATGCCGTTCTGAGAATCGAAAAAAGAGTATTTTAGGATCTTCAGGAGTATACAAGAGTCAACAGGATTATACAGAGGATTTTCTTTTACTGACATGGACTTTTGATGATTAGAACTGGAGGCGGCGGGCGGGATCGAACCGCCGAATAAAGGTTTTGCAGACCTCTGCCTTACCACTTGGCTACGCCGCCTTGAGGGGATGTGAATGAGAGGGAAAGTTTAGCAGACCACAGGGACCGGGGCAAGAATCGGGGAGTCAATGCACTCGGTAGAACCAGCCGGAGATCGAGCTCGAAAACCAGAAAATGAAGAAGATCTTGGCGACCGGGTAGTGATAACGGCTTAAAGGGTGCCCTTTCCGTTTCATAAGGCCGAGAATCATGACCGCAAGGAAAAGGAACAGGGCGCCTTGGGCGGTGAACAGGTGGAACCAGTCAAGCGCGGGTGGGATGGGGTGGAACTTGATGCGGCCCTTGATCCGTTCGACCTCCATG
>DAHUYO010000257.1 GCA_027315185.1 Acidobacteriota bacterium | reverse complement strand
GCTGACCTACGCCAAGAAAACCAAAGCCGCCGCAGCCGCCGCCGCCGCACCGCCTCCGGCGGGCGCCGCGGGGGGCGATTAGCCGCGATTCGCCATGACCGCTGAAAGGGACTATGCCGCGTTATCTTGATCGCACCCGCGAGGAAGCCGACACGGGTTACCAGTTCGAATTGGGCACATGGAGCATCGTCGCCATGCTCTGCGCGGTGGCCGTGCTCTGTGGCATGTTCTTTGCCATCGGTTACACCTTCGGCAAACACGCCATCCCAGCGGATTTCACGCTCGGCAATCAAGTGGTGCCCGCCAGCGGAGCCCAGGCCAGCATTGACAAGCCCAGTCCGAGCACCACCCTGCCGGTCAATCCCGCCGCCGCCGGCAACAGTCTGGCCGTCTCCCCCGGGGCCAACAGCCCCGCCGCCAATTCCTCTTCCTCCGCCAGCTTCGCCGCGCCGCCCAATCCCAACGGCCTCAGTCAGGCGGAGCAAAATAACGTTCCGCCGACGCTACAGCC
>DAHUYO010000256.1 GCA_027315185.1 Acidobacteriota bacterium | reverse complement strand
CCTGGCGCTCCTGCAACACGCGGAGCAGCGAAACTTGCATCGGCAAGGTCATTTCGCCGATTTCATCCAAAAACAACGTGCCCTTATCGGCCGCCTCAAAAAGGCCGCGGCGGTTGCTGTTGGCGCCGGTGAAGGCGCCCTTGACGTAACCGAAGAGTTCGCTTTCCAGCAGGGTTTCCGGAAAGGCGCCGCAATTGACGGTAATGAAGGCCTGATCGGCGCGCGGGGAGCAGCCGTGGATGCCGCGGGCGACCAGCTCCTTACCGGTGCCGCTCTCGCCGCGAATGAGTACGGTGCTGGCGGTGGCGGCGACCGTGCGCACCATTTCCTTGAGCTGGCTAATGGCGGGGCTGTTGCCGATCAAATGGCCCAGTTCGTTGCGGCTCTTGAGCTCCCGCTTCAGGCTGGTGTTCTCGCGCTTCAGTTCCTGATATTGCAGCGCCCGCGCCACGGTATAGAGCACCCGGTCCACCAGATCCGGCGATTTGATGATGTAATCCACCACGCCGCC
>DAHUYO010000255.1 GCA_027315185.1 Acidobacteriota bacterium | reverse complement strand
GCCGCGCTCAATCGCTGCTGCGCCTCCCCCACCCGCGCCACCAGATCCGGCGCTTCGATCACCGCCAGCACCTGCCCGGCTCGCACTTGGCTGCCGCGGTCAACGTACAGGCGGCTTACGAACCCCGCCACCCGCGCCCGCAGCACCACATCCTGATAGGGTTCCAGCTCCGCCGGCAGGTCGGTGCTCAACCGTGGCCGCGCCCGTTGCACCAGAACCGTGGTCACCAGCGGTTGCGGGTTCTCGGCCGCCCCCACCGTCCGTCCCTGGCCCTCCCGGCAGCCGCTCAGTCCCGCGCCTAGCACCAGTGCCAGCAGCAATCCGCCGATCGCGTATCCCTTGCCCCTACCGTGCATAGTTCCCCTTCTCCGCGCCGTGCGCTTCCATCGTGAGCCGCTCATGCTTTTCGCGTTTCATACTCTTCGCTCTCCGGATCCTCCGGATCCAAGGACACGGAAGCATCGGACTGCTTCCGCTGCAACCACACGAACACCGTGGGCATGATCAGCAG
>DAHUYO010000254.1 GCA_027315185.1 Acidobacteriota bacterium | reverse complement strand
AGCGATTGCAGCCCGAACAACCACTGCGTGCAGCGTTCCACCAGCGGGACAATCGGCGGCTGATCCACATAGCCCCAAGCCAGGTGGCGGCCGCAAACTAGGAAATACAGCTCATCGCGGAAGATGCCATATCCGGCGTGCTGCATGGCCACTTGGGCCAGGGTTTGCAGCACAATCTTCAGCAGCCCGAAGCCCAGCGCCAGGTAAAGGACACCACGGGGCGAATCCGCCGTTCCGGCCGCTCGCTCCGCCTTCGCTCCCACGATCGTTGCCGGCATCGCTTTGTCCCGCCTGGCGCATTGATGCTAGCATCGCCGCGGATTGTGCGCAATTCGCCGCCGAGGCGTCCAGGGCCTGTACCGCGCCACCGCGCATCCCGCCATCACCGCGCCGCAAACCAACGGCAGCCTTACCCGAGGAATGGGCGTTTCCCTGGGGGCGCGCACGGCACCTCCGCGCCCGGCGGCGGCGGGCAAGCGGCCCGCGCCCCCAGGGGCAGCCGCGTGCGAGCCC
>DAHUYO010000253.1 GCA_027315185.1 Acidobacteriota bacterium | reverse complement strand
CAAAGGCCTCGATGTTGCGCTTCACCCACTGGAGCGCGGCAATCTGATCCATGAAGCCGTAGTTGCCCAGCATCCCGTCCGCATCCACTTTCGTCAGCGACGGATGCGCAAAGAAACCAAAGCGCCCCAGCCGGTAGTTGAAGCTGACAAACACCACGCCCTTCTTCGCAAACTGCGATCCGTCATACACGGCCGGCGAGCTGCCCCCGTTCACAAAGCCGCCGCCATAGATCCACACCATCACCGGCAGCTTGCCCGTCGCCTGCGCCTCGGGCCGCCACACATTCATGTAAAGGCAATCCTCCGCGGGCTTCGTTCCCAGCGGAGCCGCATCGCTCGGAAACGGCTGCTGCATGCAGTCCGCTGCGTACTCTGTCGCCGCGCGCACGCCCGTCCACGCCGCCGCGGCCTGCGGAGCGCGCCACCGTAGCTCACCCACCGGCGGCGCAGCAAACGGAATCCCCTTGAACGACACCACGCCATCCTGCGCCGCGCCGGCCAGTCGCCCCGTCTC
>DAHUYO010000252.1 GCA_027315185.1 Acidobacteriota bacterium | reverse complement strand
GCCCTCGGCCATTGCGGGGCGCCCGCGGCCACGGCGGGCTGCCCACGGCCACGAAGGCCTGCCCGCGGCCACACCGGCTGAAGCCGGTTCCACGGAGGCCACGGAAACTGCTCCTCCTGCTTTGTGGAACAGACTTCAGTCTGTGTGCGGCAGGCTTCAGCCTGCCTGCGCCCGCGCGGCTGGCGCAGCCAATCTGGCCCGCGGAGAGCCGGAGCGGGAGGGCCCGCCGGTGCTGGGCCCGCCGCCACGCCGGCTGCCCACATCGGCATGCCCTGGGCCTTGACGGCGACGCACAATCGGAACGGGCGCTCGGCGCACGGCTGTCCGGTGTATAGTGTCCCCGGAGTCCCCGCCATGCGCATCCTTCCCTACATTTTCCCCCACCGCAGCTATCGCTTTCTTACCGGCCGCGCCCTTACCGGCCGCCGCAGCGCAGCTACCCGCCGCACCGCCGCCCATTGCCGCGCGGTGGTAGTCCGTTCCGCCGGCGTCGCCTTGCTGGCTTGCGTGGCCCT
>DAHUYO010000251.1 GCA_027315185.1 Acidobacteriota bacterium | reverse complement strand
ACCGACCTCTACGAGGGGGCCCGGGAGCGGGTCGCCCGCTTCCTCCACGCGGGGGATCCCTCGGAGATCGTCTTCACCCGCGGGACCACGGAGTCGCTGAACCTGCTCTCGCACGCGCTGGTCCGCTCCGGCCGGATCGGCCGCGGCGAGCGCGTCCTCACGACCGTCCTCGACCACCACTCGAACATCGTGCCCTGGCAGCTCCAGCAGACCTACTCGGGGATCGGGCTCGACTTCGTCGACATCGACGAGGACGGACGGGTCGGAGGGGAGGCGTTCGAGGCGGCGCTGACCCCGGCCACGCGGGTCGCGACCTTCGCCCACGTCTCGAACGTGCTCGGTACGGTCCTGCCGGTCGCCGAGCTCGCCGAGCGGGCGCACGGGAAGGGGGCGCTCGCGATCGTGGACGCGGCCCAGTCGGCGCCCCATCGGCCGATCGACGTGGGCGCGCTCGGCGTCGACTTCCTTGCCTTCTCCGGGCACAAGGTCCTCGGTCCCACCGGGATCGGGGTGCTC
>DAHUYO010000250.1 GCA_027315185.1 Acidobacteriota bacterium | reverse complement strand
CCCGCGTGCGCTCGCGTCGGAGTACTTCGACGTACTGCTGGAGAAGGTCGCCGCCGACCAGTGGCCGAGCAACTCCCTGCTGGCACGGTTGAGCCGGCTCACCGCTGTGATGTAGACGGCTAGGCCGCCTCTGAGCGGCGGCGCCCGAAGTGCTCCTGCTCGGCCTCCTCCAGCGGGCGCTCGAGCAGCGCCTGATCACGCCCGCGACCGATCACCTGCCCGTAGTTGAGCAGGCTGACGATCACCACTCCACCGATCGCGTTGCCGATCACGGCCGCGGAGAGCCAGTACAGGTAGTCGCCGACCGACACCTTCCCTGCGAGCACGCTGGCCAGGATCTCGGCGCTGCCGGCGACACAGTGCGCGAGATGGGCCGCTCCGACCACCAGCGTCAGCAGCCAGATCAGCGCCACCTGGGCGATCGTGAAGCGGCTTGCCGTGACCACCCATGCGACCAGGGCGATGATCCAACCGCCGGCGACCCCGGCCCAGAACACGTGACTCCACGACCCGGCAACCG
>DAHUYO010000024.1 GCA_027315185.1 Acidobacteriota bacterium | reverse complement strand
CAGCCCCAGCGACGTGGCGGTATTGGCGCCAAGTGCGGGCAATATTTTGACGCTGGTGACCTGTTATCCGTTCTATTACATCGGACCGGCGCCGCACCGGTTTATCGTGCGGGCGACGCTTGTGCCGCGGCCTTGAAGGCGCATCGGCGGAAAACAAGGGTCATGGCCGGTCGCGGGGGTCGCGCCGTTTGCACTGGGGGCAAAGTCGGCGCGCGGAACCCCGACAGACAGGGCGGCGCCCGCGGCGAGGGCGACGGTACAATGGGCCAGCACCCCGTTATGCCGAGCTCCTTGCCTCCCGCCGAATTGCGCGCGACGCTGGCGGATATCTTCGAGATTCCAGCCGAGCAGGTGACCGCCGACCTTAACGCGGCGGCCCTGCCCAGTTGGGATTCCTTCCGCCATTTGCAGGCCATTTTGGCCCTGGAAAGCGAGTTCCAGGTGCAGTTCGATCCCCAGCGAATCGGCGACCTAACCACCGTCGCCGCCTTGGAAGCGGAACTGCGGGCCTTGGGCGTGCAGTTCCAAGGGTAAGATGGCGAAAGAGCGCCACCATGCCCATTAGCCCGGATTTGCTGGAGATTCTCGTCTGCCCGCTGGACAAGGCACCGGTGGACCTGAAGCCCGACCAAAGCGGCTTGAAGTGCCGGCAATGCCACCGCGTGTATCCGATTCAGGACGATATTCCGGTCATGCTGGTGGATGAAGCCAAAATTGAACCCTGACGTCTTGGCTCCGGGGCCATCGGCGCACGGCGCCGGCGTTGCCGCCCGCCAGGTGCTGGTGGCGTTGCCGCGCGGCGCCTGGGTCGCGGTCATCCGGCTGCGCAGCCTGGGCGACATCATTCTCACCACGCCGGCGCTGGCGGCGCTGCGACGCTGGCGCCCCGATCTGCGATTGGTGTATTTGGCGGAGCCGCAGTGGACGGCGGCGCTTGCGGGCAATCCGGACATCACGCAAGTGATCGCCGTGCCCGGCGGCGGCGCCGGACGCCTGGCGGCGCTGCGGGCATTGCGCCGGCTGCGACCGCGCTTGGCGGTGAACCTGCGTGGCGGCTCGACCGCGGCGTGGCTGACCTGGGGCTCGGGAGCGAAGTGGCGGGCGGGCTTTGTCGGCCACCGTCACGGCTGGGCGGTGAACCTGCGCATGCCGCCGCAGCCGCCGCCGCCGGGGCAACGGCGCTGGCACACCGCCGAGCATGTGGCGGGGCTGTTTCGTTTCCTCGGCCTGCCCCCGGGAGCGTTGGGCCCGGCGCGCGTCGTGCCGGCGGCGGCGGCGCGCTCGGCGATGGCGGCGCGTTTGGCGGCGGCGGGCATCGCGGGCCCCTATGCCTTTGTCAACGCCTTTCCGCGCGAGGCGGCGATGCGCTGGCGCCCGGCAGGCTATGCGGCGCTGCTGCCGTGGCTGCGGGAGCGCTGGGGATTGGCGGCGGTGCTGGCGCATCCCGCGGCGCCCGATGCGGAGACCGCCGCGCCGCTGCTTGCCGCCGGAGCCCGGTTGCTGGCGCCGACCACGGTGGCGGAATTGATCGCCGTCATCGCCGGCGCGGAAATCGTCATCGGCAGCGATGGGGGGCCGCTACATATTGCCGCGGCGCTAGGAAAACCCATCGTTGCGTTATTTGGCCCTACTGACCGGGAGGCGTGGGCGCCATGGCGGGTGCGGCATCGTTTGTTAATTGCGCCGGTCACCGAGGTGCCCTATCTTGAAGTTCAGCAGGCGGTGAATGATCTGCTGGCGGTGCAAAACATTGCACCGGGCGCGTTGTGAACCCTACTCGCGGTAGCTTGGAGGCGCCCGTAGCGCTGCCAGGCATCCGCTGCCGGTCGTCGCGGCCCAGCCGCGGCCCCACGACGATAGAACTCCAAAAAAGCGTTGGCCGGGCGCTAGAGGGACTGCTCCAAGCCCACGTCGCCGCGATGGTCACTACGGGCGGGGAGGCCCAGGGGAGATTTTGGGCAGCAATGACGGCGCGAATACGGGACGGGAGATTTTCGCGCGCAACAATTGACATTTGAATTTAATCCAGCTATAACCCTCAACATATATCTTTGGTGTGCTGCGTTTTTTTGGGTGAACAACTGAGGAGAACCATGTCAACCATTAGCAAAGCCATTCGTGACTTGGAGGAGCAGCGCCGGCGGATTGATTCCGCTTTAAAGGTGCTTCGGGGCCTTGATCACGGCGGCAGCGGCGGCGGAATCCGGAATATTTCCCAAGAGGGCCGGAACCGTATCGCGGAGGCGCAGCGCCGCCGCTGGGCAAAGGTGCGGGCGGCCAAGGCTGCCGCTTCCGGGAAGAAATAACTCTTGCGCCTGTCTCGCCGCCTTTTATTGCCGCTCGCCGTTTTGCTCGCGGCGGGAGTATGGCTGGCCGCGGCGCGGAACTCTGCTTCCGCTTCCGCTTCGCCGGCTCCCCAGGTGCGCCTGGCCACCGGGCGGATCATGGGACGGCGGCTGGCGGGAGGGGTGCGCTTTTTCGCCGGAGTTCCCTTCGCCGCGCCCCCGGTGGGGCGCGGGCGTTGGGCTCCGCCGCGTCCGGCGCGGTCCTGGCGCGGCGTGCGCGCCGCGCAACACTTCGGCGCGCCGTGCATGCAGCGGCGTCCCCCGCCGCGGATGGGACCGTGGACGCATGCCTTCAATTCCTACCGCGCGCCGAGCGAGAACTGCCTCTACGTGAACGTCTGGGCGCCGCGCGCTCCGCCCCATCCTCTGCCGGTGATGGTGTGGATCTACGGCGGCGGCTTTGTCAGCGGCGCCGGCAGCGTGCGGATCTATAACGGCGCGGTCCTGGCGCGGCGCGGCGTGGTGGTGGTGAACTGCAACTACCGGCTGGGCGCCTTCGGGTTTTTGGCGCTGGCTGGGCTGGCGCGGGAATCGCCGCATCACTCGGCGGGCAACTATGCCTTGCTGGACCAAATCGCGGCGCTGCGCTGGGTGCGCAAGAACATTGCCGCGTTCGGCGGCGACCCCGGGAACGTAACCATTTTTGGCCAATCCGCGGGCGCCGCCAGCGTAGGGCTGCTGCTGCGGTCGCCGCTGGCGCAGGGATTATTCCAGCGCGCCATCATCATGAGCGGCCAGGCGGCGCTGCCCATGCATGGCCTGATGGGCGGCACGCCCTTGGCCGTGGCGGAGCGGCAAGGCCACGCTTGGGCGCGGCATTTGGGCGTGCAGGGCAGCGGCGGTCAGCTGGTCGCGCGGTTGCGGGCCTTGCCCGCGGCGAAAATTTTGGCCGGCGGCACGGCGAACCTGGGGCCAATCACCGATGGCTGGGTGATCCGGCCGGGCCCGGGACCGCGGCGGCAAGCGGAAGTGATGATCGGCATGGTCGCCGACGACATCGGCGTCGGCTATTACGGCATGGGCCCGCGCCCGCGTCCCACTTGGGCGGGCTATCAATCCGGGCTGCGGCGGCTGTGCGGCGCTCAGGCGGCGCAATGCGCCGAACTCTATCCCGCCAAGAATGCCCGCCAGGGGCGGGAGGCGCTGACCGCGGGACGCCAGGACCGCGCCCGCGTGTCCATCGCCAAATGGGCGCGGCGGCAACTGCGCTACAGCCCGCGCGTGTATACCTATTATTTCAATCACGCCATTCCCTGGCCGCGGCATCCGGAGTACGGCGTGTTTCATTCCTCCGAGCTGCCCTATGTCTTCGCCAATCTGCGCTTAATGCAGCGGCCCTGGACGCCGGTGGATTACCGCCTGGAACGGCAGATGTCCAGTTATTGGCTCAACTTCGCCAAGACCGGGAATCCCAACGGCCGCGGCTTGCCAAATTGGCCGCAGTTCAATCCCAACCGTCAGCGGACGATGGAGTTGGGCAACCGCTTGGGCCCGATGCGGCTCGCGCCGCCGCGGCGGCTGGCGTTTTGGCGGCGGCATCTGAAATATCCGCTCGGCGCCGGTCCCGTCTCGGCAGGAAAATAGCGCGCAGCGCGACCGTTCGCACGCCGCAAGCAGGCATGCCCGCGTTGCGGGGCGGCGGGAATCTCCAGCGTGGCGGGTAACTTTGTGCCAAAGCCTGGCGGGGCTCCGGCCCTGTGTTCGCGCCCATTTTGCGTGGGCGTCCCGCCAATGGCGGGACCGTCGCCATCTGGGCGGCGGAAACCGATCGCCGGGACGGCTATCCTGCCTTTCGCGGCGCCTAGGGCTGCGGTTGGGCGGCCGCGGGCTAAAGCCCGCGGCACACAGGCTGAAGCCTATTCCACGCGCCCGGGCCGGCCAAGCTGCTGAAGCCGGCGGCCGGGCTCCCGGGTGGGATAACCCGGAGCCTCAGCTAGCGCCAATGGTAGGTGGTGACGCTCAGCGTCCGGCCATTCCAGTTGCCGGTCACGGAGACAGCAAGGTCGTCGGCGCGTTTTAAGCGGCGCACCGCCGCGATCATGCGCCGGTTGGCGGCGGCGCTGAAGGGATAGAAGCGATCGCCCTGGATCACGCCCAGGCCGGACTGAATGCAAGGCTTCTCGAGCAATATGCAGGCCTTTTGGTGCACCACGGGGAGCAAGCCGTCATGGCTGGCGATGGCGATGTCGGCGCAGTACTTGTCAATGAGAATGCCGTTGAGGTGAATGACGCGGCTGGGTGCGGGCGGCGTGGCCGCAAAGCCCGCCGGCGCAAGCGCAACCACGCCGGCTAGCGGCGCGAACAGAAGCGCCAAGAGCAGCCCCAAGGGCAGAAGCATCGGCGTCGCCGGCGCACAGACGGTTCTCGATCGTTCTCCTGGCCGTCCTCCCGGCCATCCCCGCGTTCCAGCCAGCCGCGGCCGCGGGCCGCGCCGCCTAGGGCGAGGCTGGGTTCCGCGTCCGCCGGTTAGCCCTGCCCGCGGCTGCCGCGGCCTCGTCCTCCCCGGTCTGTCCGCCACACTCGCCCCCATTCGGCCCGCCCGCCGCCCAGCGGGCCCGAGCCACTACCGCTCACGTTACTCGCGTGCGGTTGGATGAGAGCCGCCGTTTGCAAGTTGGCCGCTCGCTGGGCCGCGCCTCTCGCCTGGGGGCAAAGCGGGCGCGGAAAGGCCGAGAAACTCCCGGCGCCCCCTTGGCGCGCGGGAGAGCCCGCGGTTCGCCGAAGCAAGCAGTGCGGCGCGGCCCCCAGCGATGCGCCGACTGGGTTGGGGCGAACGGGGCCCCCGGCCCAGCCGGCGCGCAAGCGGCGCACCGCGCCGCGCCGATCCAAGCGGGACGCCCCGCCTTGGCGGGGCTGGGGCCCGCGCCGTTCAATGTTGGCTGCGTTCGCCGGGAACAATGCGGCGTAATCTGCGTAGAAAGAGCAAATGGCTTCCGATCTGCGTTACGCGCTGCGGCTGCTGCGGCAGGCGCCCGGCTTTGCCGCCATCGCCATCCTGGCGCTGGCGCTGGGCATTGGCGCCAACACGGCCATGTTCACCGTGGTGGACGCGGTGCTGATGCGGCCCTTGCCCTATCCCCATGCGGACCGCATCGTGCAGGTGCGGAAAAGCTACCACGGCGGCGGCAGCCAAACTAGCACCTCGGTACCCAACTATTTGGACGAGCACCGCTCGCCGGCCTTCGCCTACACCGCCGCCTACGATCCCTTGCCCACCGGCTTTAGCTTGGTGGGCCAGGGACTGCCCGAGCGTTTTGCCGGGCTGCATGTGACGGCGGATTTTTTCCGCGTCTTGGGCGTCCAGCCGGTGCTGGGCCGGGACTTCGCCCCGAACGAAGACCAGCCCGGGCATGCGCCGGTGGCGATCCTCAGCCATGGCCTGTGGGAGACGAAGTTCGGCGGCCGGGCGGACGTCATCGGCCAGGCGGTCACCTTCAACAACAAGGCCTACACCGTCATCGGCGTGCTGCCCAAGAGCTTTCGCTTTTCCCCCCGCGCCGACGTCTTTACCCAACTCGATTTGCAGCATTCGCTGACCTACACCGACCGCCAGGCGAACATCTACAATGTCATCGCCCGCCTGGCGCCGGGGCTCAGCCTGGCGCAGGCGCAGGCGCGGATCCATCTGCTGGCCAACCAGCTCTCCAGCCGCTTTTCCGCCGACAAAAACAGCGGCATTTTGCTGCGGCCGCTGCGGCGGGAGTTGTCCGGCCCGGTGCGCCCGGCGCTGGTGATCCTGCTGGGCGCGGTGGGTCTGGTGCTGCTGATCGCCTGCGCCAACGTGGCCAATCTTTTGCTGGCGCGGGCGGCGGGACGGCATCAGGAACTGGCGCTGCGCACCGCGCTGGGCGCCGCGCCGGGGCGCATTGCGCGGCAGCTGCTGACGGAAAGCCTGCTGCTGGCGTTTTTGGGCGGGGCGGCGGGATTATTGTTCGCCTATTGGGCGGTGCCGGCGCTGGTGGCGCTCAGCCCGGCCAGCCTGCCCCGCGTCACCGCCATTGGCATCAGCCCGGCGGTGCTGCTGTTCACGCTGGGCTTGTGTTTGGCGACCGGGTTGATTTTCGGCGTGGCGCCGGCTTGGCAGGCGTCGCGGCCTGATGTCAACGCGGTGCTGAAGGAAGGCGGCACGCGCGCCAGCGGGGGGCGCGGCCGGCGGCGGCTGCGCGCGGCGCTGGTGGTCAGCGAAATCGCCTTCGCCCTGGTGCTGCTGAGCGCCGCGGGTTTGCTGATCACCAGTTGGATGCGGCTGGAGGGCGTGGCGCCGGGCTTTCAGCCCACCAATGTCCTGACCATGCGCCTGGCCATGGCGCCCAGCCGCTACAACAGCGCGCTGACCGTGGCCAATTTCGATAGCGAGCTCCTGCCGCGTTTGCAGCGGCTGCCCGGCGTGCGCGCGGCGGCGCTTTCGGACGATTTGCCGTTGCAGGGCTGCCCGGATCTGCCCTACGAAATCATGGGCCGGCCGTCGCCGCCGCGCAACAACATGCCCGACGGCTATTACCACGTCGTTGCCGGGCACATCTTCGCCGCCTTGGGCATTCCGCTGCTGCGCGGCCGCGTCTTCACCGCCGCCGACAATGCGCATTCCCAGGGCGTGGTCATCATCAATGAGGCGGCGGCGCAACGCTGGTGGCCGCACCAGGATCCGGTGGGCCAGGCGATCTGGATCGGCAAGCCCATCATGGGCCCGGCGCTGACCGATCCCGGCCCGCGCACCATCGTCGGCGTGGTGGGCAACCTGCATCAGGGATCGCTCGGCGACCGGCACATTCGCGACGCCCTTTACGTGCCTGAGTCGCAGGTGCCGGACGCGCTGATGGCGGAGTTCGTCAAGCTGCTGCCGCCGGCGGTGGTGCTGCGCACCGCGGGCGATCCCGCCGCCGTGACCGCGGCGGCGGAGCGCCAGGTCTGGGCGGTGGACCGCTCCATTCCCATCTACCAAGCCCGCACGCTTAACCAGATCATCGCCCGCTCCAACGCGCCGCAGCGCTTCAACGCCCTGCTGCTGGGCATCTTCGCCCTGCTCGCGCTGGCGCTGGCGGCGGTGGGCATCTACGGCGTCATGGCCTATTCGGTGGCGCAGCGCCAGCGGGAGATCGGCATTCGCATGGCCCTGGGCGCGGAGCGCGGCCGCGTGCTGCGGCTCATCTTGGGCGACGGCCTCAGGCTGGCGCTGCTGGGCGTGGTCATCGGCTGGGCGGCCGGGCTGGCCCTCACCCGCCTGCTCGCCAGTTTGTTGTTCGGCGTCAAAAGCTGGAACCCGGCCGTCTTTATCGCCACCGCCGTCGCCCTGACCGCCGTGGCCGCGCTGGCCAGCGTCATTCCCGCCCGCCGCGCCGCCGGCGTGGACCCCATCCAGGCCCTGCGCAACGAATAGCCGCCAGCGAGCCCGCTTCCGCCGCAACGAAGATAGTGGGGTAGCCGTCCCGGCTGTCAGCCCCGGCCCTCGGCGCAGCGAAGGTGGGATAGCGGTCTCGGCTGCCGGACCGACAGGCCTACCGGTGGCCGATCGCGCCTTGGCCGGCAGGCCGCATTTGCGCGGCGCACGGCCAAGCCGCGCGCCTACCCAGCGATCCCGTCTTCCGCCTTCGTGGCCTCCTGCACCAGCTCGCGCAGAAGGACGTCCCTTGCGGGGTCCTCCCTCGTCGTCACCCGTACGTCGAGCGGCCCATCGGCCGATTTGACCTTCACCTCGACGCCAGCTTCCAGCAGCCTCACCCTCCAGGCCTCAGGGTCCCTAGCGTTCGCGCGGTGCACATGGACCCAGGCGAACGCCTTCCAGGGGTTGAACCAGACGAAGTTGTTCGCGCTCCCGTCGATGTTTAACCCGATGAAATATTTGTTGTAGGTCAGCGAACGGCGCCGGGCCGCGACCTCGTTGATCCAGCCGAGGCACCGGTCCACGATTCCCATGATCGCGGGCCCGGTTCCGGCCTCCCAATATGCGCGGTCGCTCGGAGGCCCGACGCCCTCTTCCTCGTCGCGGAGCATGTCGCGCGTGTCAACTAGGCGGTTGAACGTGATGCCAACCCCGCCGTCCACCGCGAACGCACCAACCTGGATTGCGATGAATGGTATCGAGCCGGTTAGCAGGGTGATGACGTTAAGGAATCGCGACGTAACGTCCTCGGCGACAAGGACCGCGCAATGGTCGTATGCGGGGTAGCGCCGCCTCTCGACGTCCCAGTACTCGATGGCCCTGACGAGATGGCTCTCGTCGACCGCGCCGAGCTGCAGCTCTACCTCGTAGCGGGACTCGCCGTCGCTGTCCTCGAGGAGCAGGTCCATCCGGCCTTTTTGCTGTGGCCGCTGCCTGTCAAGTACGCGGACCTGGGTCCCGAGGCCAAGCGCGTCAGGCGCCCCGCTCAGGAAGTTTTCGAGGTCCCTCTCGTCGAGACCGAGCGACCGCAGGTCGCAGAGCTCTACCGTCCGCAGCGATGGCTTCATCCACGCCTCCCGCGTGCCCAGCAGAGAATCTAGCACGGAACGGCCCGTCGCGTGCCCGGCACCGCTGCCCAGGTCGCCCTGCCCGTGGGGCGGCTGCGGCGCTTTCGGCCGCGGGGCTATTGGTCGCTGCGGTTCAGCAGGTAGCTGGCGATCTCCCTGACCTCCGCGCGCAACGGTTCGAGCGCAGCGTCGTCGACCTCGCGGAGCGCCTCGAAGATTCGCGGCAGGTGCTGCGCCTTCCTGTAGCTGATATGCGCTGCCTCCCAAAGTGCCTTGCTAATTACGTCCGACCCCTTGGCGCTGGCAGCGGCGCCGGCGATTCGCTGTTTCACCGCCTCGGCCTGCTCGCCGGTGAGGCCGAAGCCCTGCGCGATCGCCTCCGGGTGGAGGAAGTAATTCTCGATCTCCGGCTTCTCGAGGAACCGCGCGCCACCATTGGCCTCAAGCTCGGTGATGTCGGATTCCCCCCAGCCAGCCCTGTCGAGCAGCAGCGTCATTGGGACGTGCACAGGCGCTACCGCCCCGACTAGATCCTTCGCGATTCGGCGAAGCTGCTCGCCGCCGTCCGAACCCCGGACCGGGCCGTGGCCCCAGAGCCGGGTTACGGCGACCCTGCTGGCGCCGATTCCGTCCAGCAGCGAGCGGAGCACGTATTGGTCGCTGGGTCCCTCAACAGTCAGGATGGCGTCATGCGCGAGGAGGTCGGCGGCCTCGATGCCAATCGCCGAAACGGCGTCCCGATAGCCCGAGAGCCTCCGGACCGTGCTTGCGCCATTCTGGTCGAACACGCCCCACAGGCGCGACGTCGCGCGGTTCGCGATAATGTGCGAGTGCGTCGCCACGCAGAATATGTGGCCCTTTTCGCGGCCCACCGACTCGAGGAGGCCGACGAGTTGCCTCTCGGCCGCAGGGTGAAGGAAGGAATGGTGCTCGTCGATCAGGAACAGGCGCGGCCCGTCCTCAACGAGGGCGGCGGTGATCAGGACCAGCGTCTGCCACACCCCCGTCCCAAACCTCCCGATCGGAACCACGGTTTGGTCCCTGTCGGCGACAAGTTCGAGGACGTGTTGCGCGCTCCCCGGGCTCGACGGGGTCACCGCCGTCCTGATCGTGCTCACCCCTGGGAAGAAATCGCGCAAGTGCCTCCTGATTCGCTCCAGCGCCTCCGGACCGCTTGCGGCGTAGCTGTTGTTGAGCGCGTAAAGGACCGAAGGGAGGTTCGACGCGTTCGGGAGGAGGCGCAGCGCCTGGTCGGCGCCCGGGTTGGTCGGCTCGGGGGCTTCCCTCAGGGCGGCGATAAGGCGGGCACCGCTGAGCACGCTCGGCCACCCGATCTTGTTGAGGCTTTCCGCATTGGCGGCGCGCAGTTGGCTCCCCGCCAACTCGAGCGAGAGCGCGGAGAGGACCTGCCTGTCATGGCTTGCCGGCGCTGCGGCGCATTCTGGCGTCGGCTGCGCCCCGATGACGGTCTGCCAACCGCCGCCCGCGGCTCCGGCGGCAATTCCGCCGAGCGTGATCCCACCGCTGGCCACGTGGGAGTCGAACAGCAGCGACCTTGCCCCCTGCGGCCTGAACTGGACGGGGAGGCGCTCCAATACCCTCCGGCGCGTCGGCTCGTCAGGGTCCGCGCGGACTTGGACTCGCGGTTGTTGGCCGCGGCGGCCGTAGGAGGCGATTCTCTGCTGCTCCCGTCCCAGGCCCGCCCAAGCGCTCGCGTCCGCGGCCACCGGCCCCGCACGCAACGCGAAAAGCGCATACAGAAGCGCGGTCTTACCGGCGTTGTTTAGGCCGGTGAAGACGTTCAGACCCGGCGAGACAGTAAATTCGCCGCTGTCCTCGAACGGCCCGAAACCCAAGATGCGGAACGTAAGCTCCACGGCATGATCTTAGCCCGGCCAGGGCCCCGATTGCGGGGCTGGCGTAGCCATTCACCCCGGGGCCTCCCGCGCGGCGCCGTGCCGCGCGCGCTGCTTCCTCAGGCGCCGTTCGGCCCGGGCGATAGAATGATTGTCATAACCGCTCGCTGGGGCACCTGCCATGCGCACCGCCGAGGTCTCCGCTTCTCCCGCCGCCGCCCGGCTCAGCCTGCGGCTTCCGGTGCCGGAGGAAGGCGCACTACGGCTGCCGGCTGGGTCGCTCCCGTCCGGCGACCAGGAACTGCTCGCCCTGTGCGCCGAGAATCCCGGTCTGCGGATTGAACGGGAAGCTGGTGGAGAATGGATCGTGATGCCGCCCACCGGTGGTTACCCGGGCCATTGGGGAATTCGCGTCGCCGCACAGTTGCCGAATTGGGCTGATCGAGACGGCTCCGGCGTCGCCTTCGATTCCAGCACCGGCTTCCGCCTTCCAGGCGGTCTCGCCCTGCGCGCCCCCGACGCCGCCTGGGTGCGCCCGACCGCCTCATGGCCCTCAGCGAGCGCGAGCGCCGCAGCTTTTTGCCGCTCTGCCCAGACTTTCTGATCGAGATCGCGTCGCCCAGCGACCGCCGCGCCGACCTCGACGCCAAGATGGCCGAGTACCGCGCCGCCGGCCTGCGGCTCGGCTGGCTGATCCTGCCCGATTCCCGCAGCGTTGAAGTGTGGACCCCAGCGGAGACGACGGCCCAGGCCGCGCCCGCTACGATCTCCGCCGACCCTCTCGTGCCCGGCTTCGTGCTCGACCTCGCCGCCATCTGGCAGCCGCCATTCTAACTTCCTCGCCTTGCTCCACTCGGCGACGGGGGGCGTAACCCGCGCAGGGCCCGGCTGGGCCCGCGCCAAGCAAAAATCCAGCGCTGCGCTCAAGCCCGACGCCGAGCGGCGGCGGGTCGCGGGCTCCGGCCGAGGGCTTGGCGCTGTGGCGCCTGACTCAGAGGCAAGAACTGGGTTGGGGATGCCGCACCCACCGCGGCCGGCCGCCATTGCCCATCTTGCGGCGGAGGCGCCGCGAGGAAATGGGTCGTGATGTGCCGCAAGATGAAATGGATCGCATGCTCGCTCTGCGGGCAGGGAAAGCACTGGAGATGGTACACGGCCCGGTACAAGATCCGTTGGCCCCGGGCGTAAGGCCCCAACCGGTGCTGATTGTTTGGTGCTAGGCGAAGGGTAGGTGAAGCAGTCCGTTCGCTCATAGGTGCACGTTCTTGCATGCCGAGAGCCACACGCGTCCGCGGTTGCCGAATTGCGCGCGGCACAGCAACGGGGAGAGACCGGAGCGCGCGCGGGCCGGGGTGGGAAGCCCGCCCCAGCCTCGCCGCGCACGGCATTCGACAATGGCTCCGAAAGGCGGCTCCGCCCGGCGCGGCGTCGAACGATGGGAGGCGGAGCCACAACGGCCGGAATAAGGAGACGTAGTCAGCCCGGAGCGCGGCGCAAGCGCGCAATGCTCCGTGGGGCTCTCTGCCCAAACCATGGGTGCTCTGCCCAAGCAGATGGCGGCAGGAGCCGTTTGCTTCCCGTCACCAGCGCCGCGCGTTTTTCCCCGGGGTGTGGCTTCCCGCCGGCGGCGTCACCCGCTTTCGCATGCGGCAACCTCGTTCGGCAACCTGGAGGCGCCTTCAGCGCTTGCTGGCATCCGCTTCTGCCCGCCACGACCGGGCGTCTGAATCGCGCGGGCGCGCGCCGGGGCTGGGAAGTCCGGGTCGCAGCCCAACAGCGGGCGGCACCCAAATTGGCCGGCCAATCCGCCGCGAGGTCAGACGACGCCGCGGGGAGCGGCGCCGGCGGCTAGGAGCCCGGCGGCGGTGTCGGCCGGCTCGCGTTGGCTGCCGCGGCGGCGTCCAGCCGCAGGCCGGAGAAAAACGCCCGCTCAGCAGCGATGGCTTGCGCGCGGACCGAGGCGGCGGTGTCTAGCAGCACGAAGCCATACAGGGTAGGAGCCAAGCGGTCCAGGTGCGGCGCCAGACGAAAATATTGCACCTTGGGCGACTTGCGTCGCGGGGGCACCCCCGGCGTTTCAAAGGCCAGACCGGGGTATTTTGGCCCGCGCCAGGCGAAGACAGTGATTAGACCATAGCCGCCCCCTTCCGGCTCGTAATAGCCCGGCTGCGACTCGGCGTAGCCGCGGCAGCGGGCGACGGGACAGGCCGGTGGAGTAACCGCGGCTAAGCGCACGCGGCCGGTGCGAATCCGGGCGAACTGGTCCAGCGATTCACCGGGATGCTTCGGCTGCACCATCAGGAGCAAATGCGGCGTGACCTCGGCGGTGCGTCCGCGGAACGGGCCCAGCGCGACGGCGACGGCGCAGGTGTCATTGTGCAGCGGGTAAAACAACCACTTCCACTGTTTGCCGATGGGAAGCGCGAGACCGCAGGCGTCGCTGGAATAGAGCATGCCGGAGGCGGTTCGTTCCGCGCTCCAGACCTTGGCGGGCGCGTAATCGCGGTCCGCAACGGCGCGCTGCGTCAGGGTCCGCGCTTGGCGCAGCACCGCGCGGTCGCCGGCGCTGGACGCCGCGTGCTCGCGGTTCAGGCGTCCCTCGGCGTAGAGCGCGTGCTCCGGCATGCCGGCGAACATGGCGCATTCCGCATAGGAGCGCCAGAAGCCTGGGGCAAGGCGGCGGGACGGGAACCGGTGCTCCACCTGGAGCAGCAGGGTCATGCCTTGGGCGCTGCCGTTGCCGGTGCCGCAGAAAAAGGCCCCCAGCAGCCAGGGCGGGCGGGGATCGGCGGGCGCCAGGTGCGCGGCGGCGCGCAGATCGGCGACGGCGGCGTGGTAGGAGTGCGGCACGTCCAAGTTGTAAGCGAAGGTGGCGGCGATGCCGGCCGCCAGCGCCGCTTCCTCGTTCCGCGGGGCCTGCGTGGCCGCCGCCTGGAGCGTTTTGCGGTCGCGCCGCAGCGCGGCGGCGGCTTGCGCCCGGGCGGCCGCAGAGCCCCGCGGAGGCCAAACACCGACGATGGGCTCGATGCGGGCGAGGTTTTGCACGGCAGCCGCCGCTTGGGGCGGCAGCCGGCTGCGGTGCAGAACGGCGGTCTGCGCCGGCAGCGGGACGACGAGCGCTAGGACGGCCAGCACCCGCAGGCGGCATGGCGGCTTCATGGCCGGCAGTGTAGCAGCGTGCCGGGCGCCGCAATAGTCCCTAGATAGTCCCGAGACGGGTTCCTCCGCACACCGCCAGGGAAGCGGTGCGCGCGGTCGGCGGCCGCCCGGCGCTCGGCCGCGCCCCGGCCGCGGCAAAGTGGGTTGTGCTTCCGGCTCGTGTGCGGCCGGGATGCGCGCGGCTGGGGCGGTGCGGGGCGAAGCCGACGGCGACGGGCCCGCCGCCCGGGAGGGCGACGGCACGCAGGGCAGAGCTCTACCCCACGCGCGGCGCCCGCGCGGCTCCGGCGCCGGGGCCGCTAATCCCCCGCCTTCGCTGTCGGCGGCCACGCCTGGGAAAAGCGGGGCGCCGCGCGGCGCCCGCGCCTAGACCAGTTTTGGATGGTGGTTCTGCCAGGTGGTGAAGGACTGGAACTGGTGCGCGGCGGCGATGCATTTGCCGTCGCCCAGCGCCGGGCCCATGAATTGGATGCCCACCGGCAGCCCCTCCGGGCTGAAGCCGCAGGGCACGCTCAGCGCGGGCAGGCCGCAGAGGCTGGAGATGGCGTCGGGCTGCGCCTGCGAGCGGACGAAGCGGCGGCGGCGCGCGGGGGGATGCGCCGGGCGATGCTGCGCGCGCCGCGGCGCCTCAGGCGTGCCGGGAGGCGGGCCGATCAGCGGCGCGATGGAGCCTTCGCCCGGGGCGGCGAGCACGTCGAAGCGCGCGAACAGCGGATACATCTTGCGCTGCAAGAATAGCCGCGCCCGCTGCACGTGGAGATAATCGTCGGCGGAAAACTCCAGGCTGGCGTAGCCGTTGATCTTGCCCAGCGGATCTTCCAGCAGCGCGCAGCGGCCGCTGGCGATCAGGTTGTGGAAGGCGGAGGCGGCTTCGATCAAGATGACCAGCTCGGCGGCGTCCTCATAATTGCCGTCCGGGATGGCGGTCTCCTCGACGATGGCGCCATGGGAGCGCATCCCGTCCAGCGCGCGGTCCACCGCGCCCCAAATATAGGGGCGGGAGTTAGGGAAAACGTTGCTGAGCCGGCCGATGCGCAGCGGCTTGCGCGGCCGAGGCGGCTGTGCGTACGCGAATCGGGCTTGCCGCTCGGGCACGGAATCGTGATCCAAGGGATCGTGGCCGGCGATGGCGGCCAGCACCAGCCCGCAGGAATCGGCGTCGCGGGTCATCGGTCCCAGCTTGTCCATGGTCCAGGCGATGGTCATGGCGCCGTAGCGGCTGACGCGCCCGAAGCTGGGCCGCATGCCGCTGATGCCGCAGAACGTGGTGGGACAGATGATGGAGCCGCGGGTGTCGGAGCCGATGGCGAAGGCGGCCAGGCCGGCGGCGATGATCGCCCCGGGACCGCTGGAAGAGCCGCAGGTCCAGCGCCGCGGATCCCAGGGGTTTTTGCAGGGTCCGGTCAGCGAGGCGTAGGGGCCGGAGTAGCCCAGCCCGCCGGCCAACTCGATCATCGCCGCCTTGCCGATCAACACCGCGCCGGCATCATTCAGGCGGCGGATCAGGGTGGCGTCGAAATCGAAATGCTGATCGGCGTAGGGGCGCGCGCCCCAAGTGGTGGGATAGCCCTTCACCGCCAGCAGATCCTTGACCGCGTAGGGAATGCCGTGCAGCGGGCCGCGGTAATGGCCGGCGGCGATCTCCCGCTCGGCGGCGCGCGCCTGCGCCAGGGCCAGCTCCGGCGTCAGCGTGGCGAAGGCGTTGAAGCGCGGTCCCCATTTTTCCGCCCGGGCCAAATAGCTCTGCGCCAACTCGACCGGGGAGAAGTCGCGGCGGCGGAGATGGCGGGCGAGGGCGCGGATGGGGAGATAAAGAATGTCTTCGTTCAGCATGGCGGGCGTGGTCCTGACGAGCGTTTCGAGTTTCGGTTCCGGGGGCGCCCGGCGGTTTGGGCCGCCGCGGCCGGGCGATCAGCCACGGTCCTTCAGCACCGTGGCGGGGGCGTCGGCGTTGGTCAGCGGCACGGCGCGGATACGGGCCAGCATGGCTTCGTGATAGCCGATGATGCCCGGCAGCCGGCGGCGCTGCGCGGCCGAGAGCCGCGAGCCCCAGCGGGCTTCCACGCGGCGAACTTTTTCCGCCACGATCCCAGCCTGCGTCGTGGGGGCGGTGTCAGCAGGAGCGCCGGCGGCCGTCGCCGCCGGCGCGGCGGCAGCTGCCGTCGGTGTCCCTTCCGGCAGCAGCGTGGTGCAGGTGCAGGGGGCGGCGGCATGCGCGGCGACGGCGGCGCCGCCGGTCACGGCCAGCAGCCGGCCGCCAAAGGCGCGGCGGGTGAGCCGGGTTTCGGGTTTGGTCTTTTCCATCCAGGGCTCCAGTTGCAGATCAGGGCGACTTGAAGATTCTAGGGGCGCTCGCGGGCATCGGTTGCCGGCCGGCGCGTCCGGCCGCGGCCCGCAGCGCGGGGCGTCCTAAACCGGGCGGCTGCGCCGCACGCATGATTGTACACAGGAAGGAACCCGCCGGGCACCCGCTCCGCCCGGTGGCTGAGAGCATCTAACCTGCGCGGCACCGGGCGTTTCGCCGCAACTGGGAGCTGCACGGCAGCCCGCACTCCGGCGAGTCCAAAACCAGGCGGCCGAGCCGCCGCCGTGCTGCGCCGCCGCTTCGCGCCGCTCGCGTCGCGCGCCGGGTGCGGAGGCGCGGGCGCCTCGCCCGCATCCCGGCGCCAACCTCGGCGCGCCGCCCCTCGTACCGGTCCCTTTCAGCCCGCGGAGTACAATGGCGGGGATTGGCATTACCGACTTTGGAGGCTCGCTTACCCTATGAAACGTCTGTTCGCCGTTACCGCCTTCGCCCTGCTGGCCACGCTGGCCGCCAGCGCGCAATCGAACCCCGTCGTGACCACCGTGCGGCACATGCTGATGGGCGATCAGCACAATATCGTCGCCTCGGCGCGGTACATGCCTGCGTCGGACTACTCCTTCAAGGCGTCCCATACCAGGGGACAGTGGAGCTTCGGGCATTTGATGTGGCACATCGGAACGTCCAACTTCTATATGTGCTCCAAGATCGCCGGCGCCGCCATGCCGCACCAATTCCATCTGACGCCGCATTCGCCGAAGCACGAATTGATCGCGCAAATCGTGGCTTCGTTCCACTATTGCGACGGCGTCCTGGCGAAGGTCACCGACGCTGAACTGGGGGAACCTATCCATTTGTTTGGACCGCATGAGGTGCCCAAAGCGGCGGGAGTGATCGGCCTGGCGACCGATATGTCCAACCATTACGCCATGGCCGCCGGATTTCTGCGGCTGAAGGGCATTCTGCCGCCGACGGCGCGCCACGGAATGATGATGGGTCCCATGAAAATGCACCATCCCATGAAGCATTAGTTCGGGAACGGCGTGCGTCGCGGAGGCCGGGCGAGGCTTTGTGCCTCGTCCGGCGGATGCGGCACGGAGTGGCCGCGCGGCGAGCGAACCGGAGTTCGGCCACGGCGTGATGGCGCTGACATCCGGCGTGTTGGCGGCGTGAGCCGCCGCAGCCGGCGCGGGCCGCCGCGCCGGCCTGCTGGCCGGAGCGCGCCGGCGCCCGCTGCGCGATACTAAAGCGGAGGATTCGCAAATGGCGGAGTCGGCGAAAGCGCGGTTCGGGGCGGGATGTTTTTGGGGCGTCGAGGAGGCGTTCCGGCAAGCGCCGGGAGTGCTGAGCACCACGGTCGGCTACGCCGGCGGGCATACCATCAACCCGACATATGAGCAGGTCTGCGGCCACGGCACCGGCCATGCCGAGGTCGTCGAAGTCGAGTTCGATCCGGCCCAAACCAGCTACCGTCAGCTGCTGGACGTATTCTTCGACAATCACGACCCCACGCAACTGAACCGGCAAGGCCCGGACGTGGGCACGCAGTACCGGTCGGCGATCTTCTTCTTTTCCCCCGAGCAGGAGCAGGCGGCGCGCCAAGCCCTGACGGCGCGGCAGGCCAGCGGCAAATACGCCCGTCCGATCGTGACGGAGATTCAGCCCGCGGGGCCGTTCTATCGCGCGGAAGAGTACCACCAGCAATATTTGGCCAAGCGCGGCCTCAGCCACTGCCACATCTAACGAGTTGCCGGGTCCGTGAGCGGGGCGCGCGGCAATCCATGCTTGGGAGGGTTCGTTGCGCCGGGCGCGCGCGCCAACCGCGAGATCCCGCGCAATCCGCGCACAGAGCTGGAAGGCCGGGCTGCCTACGCGAGGCAGGCTTCCAGGGCGCGGCGGGCCTGGAGCTGGACCATGTCCCGGCGGTAGTCGGAGGGAACCGTGGAAGTGCTCAATGGCTTGGCGGCGCGGTTGACCAACTGCACGGCGGCGGTCAGATCGGGCGGATCGGCAGCCAGCGCGGCGGCCAGGCAGCGTTCAAGTCCGGCGACCAGCACCGGCGCGGGGTTGAGGGCGGTCAGCGCCAAACGGGCCGTGACGCCGCCCGTGGCCTCGCGGCGCAGGGCTAGCGCCAGCGCGGCCAAGGGGTAATCAATGGAATTCCGGATGCGGAATTTCTGATAGCTGCCGCGCATGCCGGCGGCGGCCGCGGGCAGGCGAACGCGGCTGAGGATTTCGCCGCGGCCTAGGCGCAGCGGATGGTCACCGGCGCCGGAATAGAGATCGGCCAGCGGCAGCCAGCGCGCGCCCGCGGGGCCGGCGAGCTCCACGCCGGCGTCCAGCGCCAGCAGCGCCGGCGCGGTGTCGGCCGAGAACGCCGCCCAGCAGCGCCGGCCGCCGGGAGCGACGTGGCAGACCGAACCGTCTTTTTTCAGGCAGAAGCCGCAGGATTGGCGCCAAAGATAGGACTGGTTGTACCACAGGCAGCGCGTGTCCAGGCAGAGATTGCCGCCCAACGTGCCCATGCGGCGCAGCACCGGGCTGGCGATCTGCGCGGCGGCGGCGGCCAGCAGCGGGAACTCGCGGCCCAGGGTCGGGTCTTCGGCCAGCTCGTGAATGCGGGTCATGGCGCCGATCAGCCAATCGCCGTTGGCGGCGCGGGAAATGCCGGTCATGCCGGCGATGGCGCCGAGGTCAATGAGATGGTCTGGCGCGAACAAGCCTTGCTTGAGCGAGGGAATCAGGTCCGTTCCACCGGCCAGGAGTTTGCCGGCGGCGCCGCGCTCCGCCCACAGGGCTACCGCCTCGGCCAGTTCGCGTGGGCGGTGGAGTTGGAAGGCGGGCAGGGGCATGATCGCGCCTCACTTCCCCGCCTGCGGCGGTGCGCCGGCTGGGTGGGACGGCCGCGGCGAACCACCGGCGGGGCCAGGTTTCGCCTCCGGCTGATCCTGCTCGGCGCTGGCCGCTTGGCCGGGCGCCGGCGCGGCGGCGCGGGCTTTCAGCGCGCGGAGCACGCGGTCCGGCGTGAACGGAGGCTCATACAGGCGGATGCCGGCGGCGTCATAAATGGCATTGGCGATGGCGGGAATCACCGCGGCGAGGGAGCCCTCGCCGGCTTCCTTGGCGCCGAACGGTCCCTCCGGATCCAAGCTCTCGACGATGAAGGCTTCGATCGGCGGCGAATCGAGAATGGTTGGCACGCGATAGTCGAGCAGTCCGGGGTTGGCGAGCTGGCCGCCGCGCGTATAGGCCATCTCCTCGCTCAGCGCCTGGCCCAGGCCCATCCAAACCGACCCGATGACCTGGCCCTCGACGGCGACCGGGTTGAGGGCGCGGCCACAATCATGCGCCGCCCAGATTTTGTGCACCGTCACTTGTCCGCTGACCTCATCCACGGAGACTTCGGCGACCTGCGCGGAGTAGGAATAGGCCGGCGAGGGGCCGACGCCGGCGCCTTTGAAGTCCCCGCCTTGCGCCTCCTTGGGCGGGGAATAGGTTCCGACGCCGCGCAGGCGTTCGGCCCCCGGCGGCAGAGCGGCGGCGACGGCGGCCCCGAAGGACAGGGCTTGACCGGACGGACCTAGGACTTGCCCGCCGAGGCAGCGAATTCCCTCTGCTTCGCAGTTCCATCGCCGCGCCAGCGCGGCGGCGATCTGCCGCATCAGGTCTTGGGCGGCCCGCAGGGCGGCGTTGCCGGCCATGAAGGTCACGCGGCTGGAATAACTGCCCAAGTCCATCGGGGTGATGGCGGAGTCGGCGGCGATGACCGCCACGGCGGCGAGCGGCAGGCCCAGGGCTTCGGCGACGATTTGGGCTTGCATGGTGTCGGAGCCTTGGCCGATCTCCGCCGTCCCGGTCAATACGGTGACGGCGGGCGGCGCCGCGTCTGACTCTGCGCCGCCGCCGCTCGCGGCGCCCGCGGGGGCCGGCGGCGGCGCCGCGGCTTCGACATAGACGGTGGAATGAATGGCGTCGGCGCGGTCCACGGCGTTGGCCGCGCCGGAGACGTAATGGCTGCAAGCCACGCCCCAGCCATGGCGGCGGGCAGGGTCGGAGGCCGGTTCCGCTCGCTGGGGCCCGCGCCCATCATTGGCCGCGGGCGGCGCGCCGACGGCAGCGGCGGTCCGCCGTTCCCGCCAGCTGGAGGCGGCAACGACTTTTTCCAAGCACTCCGGCAGGCCATAGCTGAGCACGCGCAGGCCGTTGACCGTCCGGCATGGCGGCCGGAGAAAATTGCGGCGGCGGAGTTCGGCGGGGTCTAGGCCCAGGCGCTCCGCCAGTTCATCCAGCTGCGCTTCGAAGGCGAAGCGGGTGTTCACCGTTCCGTGGCCGCGCATGGCGCCGCAGGCGGGCTTGTTGGTCAGGACGCGATAGCCGTCCCAGCGGACGTTCGGTATGTCGTACATGGCGCCGAGCAGGGCGCCGGAATAAAGCAGCGTCACGGGACCGTAGCCGCAGTAAGCGCCGCCGTCTTGGATGACGCGGGCGCGGACGGCGAGGATCTTGCCGTCCGCGGCGGCGCCGGTTTCCAGCACGGTGATTTGCAGCGGGCGGCCACGATGGGCATAGAAGACTTCCTCGCGCGAGTAGGTGATCTTGACCGGCGCGCCGGCGCGGCGGGCGGCGACGGCGGCGACAATCTCCAGCGGGCAGACTTCGCTTTTCCCGCCGAAACCGCCCCCCACCATGGGCTTGATGACGCGGATGCGCTCCATTGACATTTGCAGAACCCGCGCCAGCGTCTTGTGCAGGTAATAGGGAACCTGCGTCGAGGACCAAACCGTGAGGCCGCCGTCCGGCTCGAACCGGGCCAAGGTCGCGTGCGGCTCCATCGCGGCGTGGGTGACGGCGGGGCAGACGTAGCGGTTGCGGCAGACGGCGGCGGCCCGCGCCATCGCGGCGTCGGGATCGCCAAAGACGTGGTGGTACTCCTTCTCAATGTTGTTCGGGCGATGATCGTGCAGCCAGCCGGCGGCGGGCGCGGCCATCGCCGCTTCCGGGTCGAAATAGGCGGGCAGCGGCTCGTACTCCACGCGGATCAGCGGCAGCGCGGCGGCGGCGATGCGCTCGCTTTCGGCCACCACGCAGGCGATGTTGTCGCCGATGTAGCGCGCTTTGTCGGGCTGCAAGGCGCATTCGTCCTTGCCGATCGGCAGCACGCCGTAAGCCGTCGGCGCGTCGGCGCCGGTGATGACGCAGCGCACGCCGGGCAGGGCCAGGGCGGCGCCGGCGTCCACGCCGCGGATGCGGGCGTGGGGCAGATGCGAGTGCAGGATTTTGCCGTGCAGCATGCCGGGCACGGCGAGATCGTCGGTATAGGCGCCCGCGCCGCTGGTTTTGCGGGGCGCGTCCACCATGGCGGTGGGCGCGCCGATGACGGCGCGCGCTGCTTCGAGTTGGGGGCGGCTAGCCATGCGCAGCCGGCGGTTTCGTGGCTTGGCGCGGCGGGGCGGGCCCGAAGCCGCGCCGCCCCCCCGCGGCGGCGGCATCCGGTTGCGCTGCGCCAGCGGCGGCGGCGCCCGCCGCTTCGGCTAGCGCGGCGCGCACCGAGGCTAGGATTTGCACATAGCCCGTGCAACGGCAAATGTTGCCGCTCAGGGCGGCTTGGATTTCGCCGTCGCTGGGATCGGGGTTGTCATCCAACAGCGCCTTGGCCGCCATTACCATGCCCGGCGTGCAGAAACCGCACTGCGCGCCGCCCATGCGGCCAAAGGCTCGCTGCAACGCGGTGAGGCGGCCGTCGGCGGCGATGCCCTCGATGGTGGTGATCCGGGCGCCGTCGCAGACGGCGGCGAGCAGGGTGCAGGCCAGGGCGGGCTGGCCGTTGACCAGCACGGTGCAGGCGCCGCAGCTGGAATCATCACAGCCGCATTTTGTTCCCGTCAGGCGAAGATGCTCCCGCAGCACCTCGAGCAACAGCGTCGCCGGATCGAGTTCGAGCCGGCGGGGCTGGCCGTTGACGGTGAACGCCGTGGTCATGAGGGACCGGCGAGGCCGGGCTGGCGCTCCATCTCCGCCAACATGGCCTTCAGACGCGGCCGCAGCCGCGGATCGGCCTGCCCCAGCGCCGCGGCGTGCTGCGCCGCCGCTAGGGCCGCCTGCGCTTCGCCCAGCGCCCGCCGCGCCAGCGCCAAGTTGGCGTGGTTTTCGGGATCGTCGGGATGGGCGGCGATAGCCTGCTCGATCAGCGGGATGGCGCGGTCGGGATGATTGGCCAGCAGCAGGCTGGCGGCGGCGTCCTTCAGGACCGTCGCGGCGGTCGGCTGGAGGCGCAGGGCCAATTGGTAATAGAAGACCGCTTGGTCGTGCTCGCCCTCGGCGCGATGGGCGTCGCCCAGGGCGGCCCAGGACCGGTAGTCGTTGGGCGCCAGATTGGTGGCGCGCGCGGCCAGCGGCAGCGCCTCCGCGCCCGCGCCCTGGCGCGCCAATATGGCGGCCAGCGCCGCATGCGCCAGCCCGTCATCTTCGTCGGCGTGGATGGCGCTGCCCAGCAGCTCGACGGCGCGGCGGATGAAGGCGGCCTGCTCCGGCTCGCCCAGGCGTCCGGATTCGGCCCACAGCGCCAGGCCCAGCTCGCGGGCGGCATCGTTGTCCAGCAACGGAATGCCTTCCAGCAGCTTGAGCACCGTGGTGGTGCGGTGGCCGGAGAGCAGCTCCAGGGCCACGGCGGCGCGGGCGGCGGCCAGAAAGAAATCCAGCTCCAGGGCGCGGACTTGCGCCCGCTGCGGGTCGCTGTTTTCGGGCGTGAAGGAGGCGATGAACCACAGCAGCGCCGCGAAGGAACGGCTGCGCAGGTCTTCAAACGACCGCGTCAGAGGCGCGGGAACTTCCCGGCCGCAGGCTTTGGCGGCGGCTTCCAGCAGCAGATACAACAGGTGATGGCCCTCGCCGCCGGAAACCTCGCGCTTGACCGTGCGGGCGCGATGGCCGGGGCGGCGCACGGTCAGGCTGCCGGTAATTTCGGCGCCGGCGTTGATGGCGATCTCCAGTTCGGTAATATCCGCGCCGTCGCCGCCCTGCGCGGGGGCGGCGGCGGCCTCCGCGTGCGCGGGTACCATGCTCACGCCGCAGCGCTCCAGCCAACGCCGCAATAGCACCTCCAATCCGGCGGCGGCAATTTCGGGCAGCGGCAGCGCCGTGGCGAAGACGGCGGGATCGGCAGCGATGGTGGCGGAACGAAGGTAGAAAGGCATGGAGGTTCGCTTTCCGCGCGCTTAGGCGGGCCGCCCGACGGGCGCGGCCCAGGCCGGCGGGCGCTTTTCCAGAAAGGCCCACACGCCTTCGCGCGCATCCTCCAATTTTGGCAGTTCGCGGCGGTAAATGTTCTCGGTTTCAGCCAGGGCGGCGAGAAATCCCTCCCCGCGCACGGCGCGGCGGGCGATGGGCAAGATCTGCGGCGAGAGCGCCAGCCATTGGGCGCGATGCGCGGCCGCGGCGGCTTCCACCTCCGCGGCGGGCACGGCGCGGTCAATCAGCCCGCTGATGACCGCCTCCGCCGCGGGAATGCGCCGGCCGGTCAGGATCCAGTCCAGGGCCCGGCGCAGGCCGACCAGCGGGGGCAAAATGACGCTGGCGACCGGCGGGAAACTGCCCACTTGAATTTCCGGAAAACCGAACTCGGCATCGTCGGCGGCGATGACCGCGTCGCAGAAGCAGGCCAGTTCGGCGCCGCCGCCCAGCGCCGGCCCGCGAACGGAGGCCAGGGTAAGGAAGCGGGCGGCATGGAGGCAGCGGAAAATCGCGTGGAAGCCGCCCAGCATGCCTTCCGCCCGCTCCGGCAGGTGTTCGGCGACATCCACGCCGGCGGAAAACGCCCGGCAATCCTCGGCGGCCTCGAACTGCACGATGCGCACCTCCGGCCCCGCCGTCTCCAGCGCGGTGACGATTTCCCGCGCTAGCGCGAGAGTGATCACGTTCAGCGGCGGACGCGCCAGGCGCAGCCGGAGCAAGGAGCCTTCGTTGGCGATTTGCAGTTGCATGGCCATGAGAAAGGCGTCGTCTGAGCGGGCCGAAGGCTATCGCGGCGGCGGCGTTAAACCTGCGACCATTTGGCCTCGGCGCCCTTGGGTTCGATCCATTCCTTGTCGGCGGCGAGCAGCGCGTTGACCGCGGTGCGGTCGGCGGGTTGCGGCAGCACCGCGGCGAGATGGCGCGCGTACTCCGCTTCCTCCAGCGGCTCGCCGGTGACGCTGAAGCGCTGTGCGGCGAACTGGCCGATATGGCGGTTGAACTTGACGTCCGGGGTGTACAGCTTGGGTTGCTCCGCGGGGATCAGGCGGTTCAGCGATTGGATCAGCCCGTTGACCTCTTGATAGTACAAATTGCGGGCGGAGTCGTTCAGCATGTCCAGGTCGGCCGATTGGGCGTTGGTGTGCTCGTCATAGCGGCCCTTCAGTCCCCACAAATACGCCCAATGGGCGGAGGAGGAAAAATCCGTGCCGAACAAATCGAAGGCCGTGGGAATCCACTTGTTGAAATATTTCTGGATGTAGGCGAGCGGGATGCGCCCGCGCCGCACGATGCGCCGCAGGCCGTCATTGCCCGTGCCCAGGTGGAAGGACTCCTCCTTCAGCATGGGCACCATGCTCTGCGCCAGCGGCGCGAAGCCGGAATGGCTGAGCATTTGCAGCTGGAATTTTCCGTCACGGTCTATGAACTGGGTGTAGGTGTAGAAATCCAGCCAATTTTCCACGCTCTCGTTGAAGGAGCCGAGCAGGCGCTCGGAGTTGAAGGCGCGGCGCTCCAGCAGTTTCTGCGCCTCGATGCGCCCCGCATGGCCGAAGTGGCCGAGCAGCAGATGGCACATCTGGTAGCCATGGCGCATCTCCTCGGTCATCACCCGGGCCAGCGCCTTGCGGTCGTACTCGGTCGGGGCGCCGGCGAACAGGTTGCGCTGCTGCTCGACGGAGGCGAATTCGGTGTCGCCTTGGTAGACGATCAGGTTCAGCAGGGCGTCCTGCGCGCGCTGGTCGGGGACTTGGCGGATGCGCTGCCAGCGGTTCTGGCCGCGGTAGGCGCCGAACTCGATTTCGTTGCTGTGCAGCGGCCCATATTTGGCCTCGAATTGGTACTGCTTCAGCTCCGGATAGTCGAGGCCGATGTCCGACTGCCATACACGGAAAAGATCTACCCAGTCGTCGAAGGTGGCGATCTTGTTGGCGCGTTTGACCAGCATGGCGAACTCCTTGGCGCGGTCAATTCTCCAAATTGACCCAGACGGTTTTGGTTTCCGTGTACAAATCCAGTGCGGGGCGGCCCAGTTCGCGGCCGAAGCCGCTCTGGCGGAAGCCGCCGAAGGGGGCGGCGGGATCGTACTGGTTGTAGGTGTTGATCCACACCGTGCCCGCCTTGAGGGCGCGGGCGGCGCGGTGGGCGAGCGCCAAATCCCGCGTCCAGACGCCGGCGGCAAGGCCGTAGCTGGTGGCGTTGGCGCGGGCGATGGCGTCGTCGAAATCGCTGAAGTCCATCGTGGCCAGGACCGGGCCGAAGATCTCCTCGCGGACGATGGCCATGTCGGGCTGGGCCTGATCGAAAATGGTGGGCGAAAGGAAATAGCCGCATTCGTGGCCGGGCACGCTGGCGCGCTCGCCGCCAATGGCCAAATGCGCGCCTTCCCGCCGGCCGGTGGCGATGTAGCCGAGCACGCGGTCCAACTGTTCCTGGCTGACCAGCGGACCCAGCTTGGTCTTGGGGTGCATCGGGTCGCCGGGGGCGAGGCGGCGGGCTCGGTCCAGCAGCTTGGCTAGAAAGACGTCGTGAATGCGCCGGTCCACCAGCAGCCGGCTGCCGGCGGCGCAGACCTCGCCCTTGCCGTAAAAAATGGCGTTGTAGGCGCCGCGGGCGGCGGCGTCGAGATCGGCGTCCTCCAGGACGACGAACGGCGATTTGCCTCCGAGCTCGAGCGTCAGCGACTTGCCCGTTCCGGCGGTGCTGCGCCGGATGATCCGGCCGACCTCCGTCGAGCCGGTGAAGGCGATCTTGTCCACCAAGGGATGGCGGGCCAGCGTGGCGCCGGCGGTGGGGCCGTAGCCGGGCAAAACGCTCCACACGCCGGGCGGAAATCCGGCCTCGGCGGCGAGTTCGCCCAGGCGGAGCGCGGTCAGCGGCGTTTGCTCCGCCGGCTTGTGCAGCACCACGCAGCCGCAGGCCAGGGCCGGCGCCAGCTTCCAGCTGGCGAGCAGGAGGGGAAAGTTCCACGGCGTGATGGCCGCGACCACGCCGACCGGCTCGCGCCGCGTGTAGGCGTGGAAGGGCCCGCTGACGGGCAGGACCGCGCCTTCGATTTTGTCCGCCCAGCCGGCGTAGTAGTCGAACACCGCGGCGGTCAGGGGCAGGTCAATCTGCCGCGATTCGAAGATCGGCTTGCCGTTGTTGCGCGTCTCCAGCTCCGCCAGTTCGTCGGCATGGCGTTCGATCAGCTCCGCCAGGCGGCGCAGCAGGCGGCCGCGATCGCGCGCGGAGAGTTTGGTCCACGGACCGGAGTCAATGGCGTCGCGAGCGCGCTGGGCGGCGGCGTCCACGTCGGCGGCGTCGGCCTCGGCGACCTGGGCCAGCGGCTGCCCGGTGGCGGGGTTATGCACGGCGAAGGTCCGGCCGGAGGCGGCGGGCGCGGGCGCGCCGGCCAGCCACAGCGGCCAGGCACGGTCGGCGGGGTTCCGGGCGGCGGTGGTTTCGCTGGCCATGGGTTTGGGGGCGGCGCCTGCGCCGCTATTTGCCTTTGAACTTGGCTTGGCGCTTTTCCGCGTAGGCGGTCAAGCCCTCATGCGCATCCTCGCTGGTGAACAGAAGCTGTTGCAGTTCCCGCTCCAGGCCGAGCGCTTCGGCCAGCGGCACCTCGGCGCCGGTTTGCACCGCGCGTTTGATGCGGCCGACGGCGCGGGAGGCTTTGTTGGGCGGGCAAAACTGGCGCGCGTAATCCAGCACCTGGGGCAGAAAATCCTGCCGGTCGAAAATGTCCTGCACCAATCCCAGTTCCTGCGCCTCATCGAAGGAGAACGTGCGACCGGTGACCATCAGTTCCAGGGCCCGGGCCTTGCCGATGGCGCGGGCCAGGCGCTGCGTGCCGCCGGTGCCCGGCAGCACGCCCAGCGTGACCTCCGGCAGGCCGATCTTGCCGGCATCGCGGCGGGCGATGCGCAGGTCGCAGGCCAGGGCGATCTCCAGGCCGCCGCCAACCGTGTGGCCATTGAGCGCGGCGATCACCAGCTTGGGAGTTTGCTCCAGGCGTTGCAGCGTCTCATTGGCATGGAGGCAGAAATAATACTTGAACTGCGGCGGGACCGTGGCCAGCATGCGGATGTTGGCGCCGGCGGAGAAAAACTTTTCTCCCGCGCCGGTCAGCACCACGACGTGAATGCCGTCGTCGAAGCGGGCGCGCAGAATGGCTTCATCCAGGTCCCGCATCATTTCATAGGTGTAGGTGTTGGCCGGCGGATCGGCCATGGTCAGGATGGCGATGCCGCCGTCGGCGCGGTACTGGACCAGTTTCTGGGTGGCGGTTTCGGGGGCGGTGACGGTAGCCATGCGGTCTCCTTAGGAACGGGCTGGGCGGCGGCGGCGAACGGTGGGCGCGGCGCCGCGCAGGAAAATGGCGCAGATCTGTTCCCCCAGGACGGCGGCGCCGGGGTCGCGCTTTGGCTGGTGCCAGGTGTAGATCCAATTGAGCATGCCGAACAGGCTCATCACCGCCACGCGCGGCGCCATGGCCGGCGACAGCGGCAGGGCGGTGACGATTTCCCGGGCCAGTTGGTAATAGTCATGCTTGAGGGCGGCAATGGCGCGCAGGTAGTCGCCGCTCAGCACCTCGTCCTCATGCGTCAGCACGGTCATCCACGGTCGGTGCGCGAGGAAGGTCTCCAGGTGGCTGGCGACGAAGGCGCGCAGGCGGGCCTCGGGTGGCAGCTCCGGCGGCGTGGCCGCGCGGGCGGCGGAGATGACGGTCAGGAAGGCGTGACGCTGCACGAGGAACAGCAGTTCTTGCTTGCTGTGAAAGTAGTGGTACAACCCGGCCACGCTGGCGCCACAGCGCCGGGAGAGATCCCGGATGCTGGTCGCCGCATAGCCGTGCTCGGCGAATAGCTCCGCCGCAGCGTGCAGAATTTCTCCCAAGCGGCGGTCAAAGGGAGTGGCGTCCGGTGGCGCGGGAGCGAGCGCGACGGCAGCGAAGGCGGCGGGCATCGGCGTGGATGGGCGGCGGTCGGCGCCGCCGTCGGTGCGAACGTTCGTTCGGTTTGATTATAGGCGCAGGCCCGCACCACGGTCCAGGGGCGGCGGCGAAGCGCCTGAACCTCCGCTGGCGGGGCCGGGCCCGGCAACGCGGAAATGAACCCGGGCGTTCCCGTTTCGGGGCCGCTGCGGGCTTGGCCGGTGCGGATTCGCGCGGGTTAGCTGCTCGGCGGCAGGTACTTGGCGAACCAGGCCAGCGTGCGGCGCAGGATGTCGCGTTGGTCGGAGGGCTTCCAGATGTAATGGCCCTCGTCTTTGTACACGACCAGTCGAGTCGGCACGCCCAGGGTCTTGAGCGCGTGCCAATATTCGAACGACTGCGGCGCGGGGCACTCACCGTCCCGGTCGCCCACCAGCACCAGCGTCGGCGTGTGGTTACGGGTGATGTAATTCATCGGCGAGCTCTTGGCGTAGACCGCGGGATCGGCATACACCGACGCGCTGAAATAGGGAATCATCCACTGGTCAATATCGTTTTCGCCGTAGTAGCTCAGCCAATCGGCGACCCCCGCGCCGGCGACGCCGGCGTGGAAGATGTGAGTGTGGGTGAGCGCCCACATCGTCATGTAGCCGCCATAGCTCCAGCCGGTAATGCCGACTCTCTTGGGATCCACCGGCTCCGTGGCCAGCACCTTGCGCACACCCGCCTCGATGTCGCGCAGATCGCCATAGCCGAAATTCTGGACGTTGGCGCGGGTGAAAGCCTCGCCTTGGCCAAAACTGCCGCGCGGGTTGGGATAGAGGACGAAATATCCCGCGGTGGACAGCAAGGAGGTGTTGAAGAACGGCCGCGGCCAAGCCGAAGTGTTGCCCGCGGCCGGACCACCGTGCACGGACACCACCAGGCCGTAATGGCCGGATGGCGAGAAGTCGCGGGGAAACAGCAGCCAGCCTTGCACCCGTTCCTTGCCATCGCGCCAAATCAGGTTTTCCGCCTTGCCCCAAGCTGGGTGCAGGTCCCGATTGACGTCGGTGAGTTGCCGCCAATGCCCGATCGGCCCCGCCCACACTTCAGGCGGCCGGGAGAAAGACTGCACGATGGTGGCGGTGACGGCGCCGTCATGCGAAGCGGCGAAGGCGAACCCCCAGCCGCCGCCGTGAATGGATTCGGCGCCTTCCCAGAGGCGGGTGGAATGGCCGGTGGCTGGGTCAAGCCGGTAGATGGCGGCTTGGCCGTCCAGCTCGGCGGCGAACAGGATATGGTTTCCGGACCAAGTGAACCAGGTGGGCGTGCAACGAATGCCGGGGGTGATGTCCCGGGCCGGGCCCCCGCCGGCTGGCGCCAAGTAGATGTCGCCACCGGTCGAGCCTTCATCGCTCATCAAGCCGCCGATGAAGGCAATGTGGCTGCCATGGGGCGAGTAGCGCGGAATGGCGATCTGCATGGTGGGGCGGAGCAGCACATGTACCGTGCCCGTGGCGCGATCCACCGCATACAGCCGTGCCACCCACCAGTTGTTGTCCCCGGAGCCGGGATGGGCGATGGCGGCGAAGCCGCGGCCATTCGGCGCCCAGTTGAATTGGTAAATGTAGAGATGGGGCGGCGTGATGAGACGCACCGAGCCGCCGTTCGCGCTCACCGTCGCCAGGCGCTGCTCAAACGGATGGCTGGCGATAACGCCGGAGGGCGGGCTCATCGGCGCCAATGGCCCGGGTTTGCGTGGAGCATTGGGAATGAACAGGAAGCCGAGGGTGCGGCCGGAGGGCGACCAGGCGGGGCTGCCGAGGTCGCCGCGGACATCGGTGACGCGCACCAGGTGGTTGCCGTTGGCGGCGACGCGGTAAATCTGCGTTTGTCCGCTTGGATCCGTGGACAGAAAAGCCAGGGAATGGCTGTCGGGCGACCAAATGGGCTGGGTGGCGTCCAGCACGCCGTTCACGCGGTGCGCGGAACCGAGCCGCCGTCCATCGGGGCCCAGGTCTTGCAAGTACAGCTCGGCGCTGCGGCCGCCGACCCACGCGAGTTCGCGGCCATTGGGCGAGATGGCGATGCCGTAAAATTCCCGCGTGCGCGCCAGGGCGCGAATGCCGGCATCCACCGCCGGGGGCAGAGCCGGACCAGGGGAAGCGGCAAAGCTAGCGGAACAGGCCAAGGCGAGAAACGCCATAGCCCAGGCGGGCAGGGAAGCGCGTCGCATATCCAAAGGTGCTGGGTTGAGTGTACCCCGACGCCGCGGGGAAATTTTCGGAGCTTGCGGCGGGGGGCCGTGCCATCACGGCACGGGCTTAATGGGCCAGGCTGTTTTGCAAAACCTGAATGATGCGGTCGCGGCGAATGATGCCGCGCAGGCGGTCATCCTCGCCCAGCACCGGCAATTGGCTGACGTTATTCATGGCCATTTTTTGCAGGGCGTCCATCAGCCCTTCTTGCCAGCTGACGGTGACCAAGCGCGGCCGCGGCACCATCAAATCCCGCACCCGCAACTGGCTCCAGCGCATGCGGTCGGAGTCGCGCAGCTCGGCAGGAGTGATGACGCCGATGAGGCGGTCCTGATCGTCCACCACCATGCTGGGGCGGAAGTTGTGTTCCTCCGAGACGGCGCTGAAATAGTCCTCAATGCTCTCCTCCGGCGGCACCGTCTGGTAGAACGGCGAGGACAGATCGCCCACCGCATAGTGGTCCAACGCCGCTTTGGCTTCGGTCTGCCGCCAACTGGCGTCAGCGGCGCGCAGCAGGAACCAGCCGATGAAGGCCATCCACAGGCCGCTGATGTCGGCGCGCAGGACAAAAATTTCCATCACGCCGTACACCATGAACAGGACGGCGACGATTTTGCCGATCTGCGTAGCCCATTTGGTGGCGCTGAGGAAATTGCCATTCGCGCCCCAAATAATGGATCGCAAAACCCGCCCTCCGTCCAGCGGAAAGCCCGGGATCAGATTGAAGCCGGCCAGGAAAATGTTGATCCAGCCCAGCCAATACAGCACCGCAGGGATCGGGGCGTGAGCGCTGCCCAGGCGGGCGAGTCCGATGCAGATGGCGCCGATCACCACGCTGGCCAGTGGGCCGACAATAGCGATCAGGAACTCGGACCAGGCCTTTTCCGGTTCCTTGGTCAGCTCGCTGACGCCGCCGAAGATAAACAGCCGGATGGTATGGACCGGCAGGCCATGCGCCCGGGCCATGAAGCTGTGCGCCAGTTCATGAATGACCACGCAGGCAAAGAACAGCGCCGCGGTGATGGCGGCCGCCGCCCAGATGGTCGGCTGGCCCCAGGTGGCATTGGTGGCCTGGAAGTATTGGCCCAGCGTTAGGGCGATCAGGCCCAGGATGATGAACCAACTCCAGTCGTATTCGACATCAATGCCCTGGATTCGGATCAGGCGGTGATTGCGAGCAGTAGGCACGGAGAGAGCGGGGGAGATGAGGTATTTCCCTAGATTATGGCATGCACCCCGCCGCTCCCCATTTGCGGGACCGAGCCGGTCAACAGTGGGGCGATACTAGCAGCATGAAGCTGTTGGGCCGAGTGGCCATCGCCGCCGCCGTGCTGGTGGTCGTCTATGGATTTTTCGTCCGGGTCGGCGAGCGAAGCTGGCTGTTCGATCCTTCCCCCTACCCCGTGGGGCCTTGGTACAACCAATCCATTTACCATGCCCAGGACATTCGCTTCTCCGCGCCCGACGGCAGCCAATTGGACGCATGGTGGGTGCCCACGGTGGGCCCGAGGCGAACGGTGCTTTTGTTCCACTCGCGGCGCGGCAATTTGAGCGACCAAGCCGAGCGGATTCAGCGCCTGCAACTGCTGCGCTCCAACGTCTTCGCGCTGGACTATGAAGGCTACGGCAAAAGCCAGGGCCAGCCCAGCTTGGCGCACATGCTGCAAGACGGCGAGAGCGCGTACCAATATCTGACCACGGTGAAGAAGATTCCGCCGCGGCAGATCGTCGTCGAAGGCGACGAGTTGGGCGCGGCGGTGGCGGCGGCGGTGGCGGCGCGGCATCCCCAGGTGGCGGCGCTGGTGATGGAGTCGCCCTTTCCGAACATTCGCGCCCTCGGCAACGCCATGATGCCGCTGGCGGGGTGGTTCATGAGCGGCGACTTGGGGGTGCTGAAGAACGTGCGCAGCTATCCCGGGCCGAAGCTGTTCTTGTATGGCGGCAGCGACGCCAACGTTCCGCCGCAGCTGTCCCATCAGGTGTATGCGGCGGCTTCGGCGCCGAAGATGGAGCACGAATGGCCCGGCGCCACCCAGGACCACCTGGTGATTGACGCTGGCCCGAGCTGGAGCCGGTGGATGGCGACGTTCTACGTCAAGGCCAAGCTGGCGCCGCTGGCGCCTGCGCCGCAATATCCCAAGCCCGCGCTGCACGTCGGCGGGCGATAGCGGCGATCACGCGCCCAGGCGGTCGCCCGGTTGCAGGCGGGCGCCGCGCGCGAAGTCCGCGCCGGGAGCGGGCCGGCGGCCTTCGAGCTGCACCGCATCCAGTTGCAGCCAGCCTTCGCCGCAGGCGGCCAGCAGCCGGTCTCCCGTCCATGCCAGCGTGCCGGGCGCGGCGCCGGCAGACCGCTCCGGGTCGGGGGGATCTGACGCCGGGCGGCAGGCGAGGATCTGCAACCGCCGGCCTCGGAATGTGGTGGCGATGCCCGGCCAGGGCTGGAATCCGCGCCAGCGGTTATAGATTTCCCCGGCAGCGGTGCTCCAGGTAATCGCGGCGTCGGCGCGGGTCAGCAGCGGCGCCAGCGTGGCTCCGGCCGCGGGCTGTGGCGCGGGGACAACCGTGCCCGCCGCCAGCCCGCGCAAGGTGGCCAGCACCAGTTCCGCCGCCAGCGCCGCGAGGCGCGCGCTGAGCTCCGTCGCGGTTTCCTCGGGGCCAATCGGCGTTTCCCGCCGCAGCAGCACGGGCCCGGTGTCGAGGCCGGCTTCGATGCGCATGGTGGTGACGCCGGTGACGGTTTCCCCGCGGGCGATGGCCCACTGGATGGGCGCCGCGCCGCGATAGAGCGGGAGCAGCGAGGCGTGGGCGTTGATGGCGCCCCAGCGGGGCAGGTTGAATACCGCCGCCGGCAGCAGTTGTCCGTACGCGACCACCACCAGCGCCTCCGGCGCCTGCGCTTCCAGCCAGGCTAGCGCCTCGGGACGTTTGATGCGCTCCGGCTGGTACACCGGCAAGCCCAACTCCGCGGCGGCGGGCTTGACCGCGGGCGCGCGCAGTTCGCCGCCGCGGCCCGCGGGACGGTCGGGCTGGCAGACGACGCCGGCCACTTCCATGTCCGGCGCCGCGGCTAGCGCATGCAGGCTGGGAACAGCGAAGGCGGGCGTGCCCAGGAAAACGAGGCGCATGCGGTTACCACTCGCCGTTTTTCTGCAATTTCTTGATTTTCCGCTTGATCAGGTCGCGCTTCAGCGCCGTCAGGTGGGAGAGGAACAGGATGCCGTTGAGATGGTCAATTTCATGCTGCAATGCGCGCGCCAGCAAGCCCTCGCCGGTGACTTCGATGGGGTTGCCGTCCACGTCTTGAGCCCGCGCCGTGGCGCGCAGGGCGCGGCGGACGTTGGCGCGAAAGCCGGGCACGCTCAGACAGCCTTCTTCATCGTCCTGTTCGCCGTCGGCGGCGATGATCTCCGGATTGATCAGCACATGGCGCTGGGAGGTGTCCTCGCCGACGCTGCAATCAATGACCGTGATGCGGCGGGAGAGGGCGATCTGCGGCGCCGCCAAGCCGACGCCGTTGGCGCCGTACATGGTCTCGAACATGTCGGCGATCAATTGCCGCAGCTCCGCGGTGCCGAACTCGGTGACCGGCTCGGCCGGCGTGATCAGCACCGGCTCGGGATATTTCACGATTTTGTGGACAGCCACGATGATTCAGAACTCCCGCACTTGTTGCCAATAGGCTTGGTAGTTGCGCCGCAGCTCGTGGAGCGAATCGCCGCCGCATTTCGCCAGCACGGCGCGGGCCAGGGTCAGGGCCGTCATGGCTTCCCCCACCACGGCGGCGGCGGGCACGACACACACGTCGCTGCGCTCGTAGGCCGCCTTGACCGGTTCGCGCCCGGCGAAGGCGACCGAAGCAAGCGGGCGGCGGAGCGTGGAGATGGGCTTGAGATAACCCCGCACCACGACTTCCTCGCCATTGGTCATGCCACCCTCCAGCCCGCCAGCGTGATTGCTGGGGCGCTGGAAGCGGTGCGGGCCGGAATCATAGTGAATCGGATCCTGGACCTCGGAGCCAAACGCCGTGGCGGCCCAAACGCCGCCGCCGATTTCCGCGGCTTTCACCGCCTGGATGGACACCATCGCGCGCACCAGCTCCGCATCCAGTCGCTCATCCCAGTTGATGTAGCTGCCCAGTCCGGGGGGCAGGCCGCGGGCGCGAATTTCGAAGATGCCGCCGACCGAATCGCCGGTGCGCAGCGCGCGGTCCACTTCGGCTTTCATCGCGGCTTCGGCGGTGGGGTCCAGCGCGCCCAGCAGGACCTCGTCCTTGGCCGCCAGCGCGCGGAGTCCTTCCCAGGTAACCGGCGTGGAGTCGGGGAGGCGGGCGCCGCCGACGGCGATCACGTGGCCAAGCACCTCGATGTCCAATTCGCGCAGCAGCATCTTCGCCAATGCGCCGAGCGCCACGCGGGCGGCGGTTTCCCTGGCGCTGGCGCGCTCCAGCACATAGCGGGCTTCGGGCAAATGGAATTTGATGGCGCCCGCCAGGTCGGCGTGGCCGGGCCGCGGGCTGGCCACGGGCCGGGCGGCTTCGCCCGGCGGATCCGTCACCGACATCGCCTGCTGCCAATTCTTCCAATCGCGGTTTTCCAGCCGCAGGGCGATCGGCGAGCCGATGGTTTGGCCGGCGCGCACGCCGGCGATGAAGTGCGCGGAGTCGCGCTCGATCTTCATCCGCCCGCCGCGCCCGTAGCCCTGCTGCCGGCGCCATAGCTCGCGGTCCATGAAGGCGAAATCAACCGGCAGCCCGGCGGGCAGGCCGCTGATCCAAGCCATCAGCGCCTCGCCGTGCGACTCACCCGCGGTGGAAAAACGCAGCATCGGAGTGTTTATTGTAGCGAACCGGTGCGGCGTTTCGCCGCTCCGGCCCAGCCGCGGCACGCGCCGCGCGGTCGCGCCGTGGGCAGTTAGGCGCTCTCCATGATGCGGTGGTAAATGGCGCGGAGGGAGTGGCTCGCGATGGCCACTTCCGCGCTGGGCCCGCCTGGATGCAAGCGCCGCTGCAACAGGCCGGCCAAAAGGCGGGGCAGAGCGGGCACGGCGGGCACGGTCAGGTCGCGCGGCGGCTTGCCGGTGAGCAGGCGAATCGCGTGATCTGCGGCGCGCAGCACCGTCACCGTGGCGGCGAGCTGCTCCCCGGCGCTGGCCGGCAGCGGCAAGGAGAGCAGCCGCTGCGCCAATGTGCCGGTGGGAAACGTGCCCGGCGTGGAGAGGGCGGAGACGGCGGTCAGGAAGTCGGCGTCGTAGTAGCCGCCGGGCGGGCTTTTGAAGCCTCCGCCACCGGCGGTTTCCTGCTCCAAGCGGCGGCGCATCGCAGCCAAGGGCGCGCGCACGGCGGCGGCATTGAAGCGCTGGCTGATGGCGCCGCGCAGCGCGGTCATGGCGGCTTGGTTGAGCCCGTCGTCGCCGGCCAGCGGCCGGGCCTTGAGGTAGCTGGCGGCTTCCCAGGGACTGGCGCGCTGGGCGAAGTAGGCGCCCAGTCCGTTGGGAGTGCGGGTCAGCTCCCCTTGCGTGCCCTCGGGGCGCAGGCGGGCGTCCACGGGAAACACCATTCCGTCGCCGGTGTAACTGGCCAACAGGGTGATGACGCGCGTGGCTAGCCGCGCCGCGGACGCATCGCCCGAAGCGGCGATGAACACCAAGTCGGCGTCGGAGAAAAGATCGAACTCGCCCAGCCCTAGCCGCCCCAGGGCGAGGATGCCGAGCGGCGGAGCATCGCCGCCGAGTTCCGCCTGGGCGGAGGCCAGGGCGGCGGAGACGGCAAACGCCGCCCGCTGGCTCATGCGGCGCAAAGCCGTGGCGACCGGCCGCGGCTGGGCGAGTTCCGCCGCCGCCTGCCGCCAGACCGCGGCTTGATATTCGCGCCGCAGTTGGCGCATGGCCTCCGCCCCGGTCAGGCGGGCGGCGGCAAAGGGCGTGGGCGCCGGCGCGGGCAGCCAGGCGGTTTGGCGGTCATCGGGCCAGTCGTCCGGCGCGTTGAAGAGCCGGGCTTCGGCCGGGCGGAGAACCATCGCCTCGGCCAGAAAATCGCTGGCGTCCAGGGCCGCCGCCATGCGCTCCCGCGCGGCGGCATCCAGAGATTCCAATACCTCTTTCCCGGCCGGATCACGCTGGGCGGATTCCACCCAATGCCGCCAATGCCGCCGGCCGCGGGGGCCAAGCCCGGCGGGCGGCGCCGGCGGCGATTGTCCGGGTGGTTCGGGCGGACGGAGGCGAAAGGCCTGTGCGTCACCCTCGTGAGCGGCGGCGCCGGCGTCCTCCCAATAGGCGGCGACCGCGGCCATCGTCGCCTGCAAGCGTCGGTGCAGCGCGGCGACCGCCTCGGCATCGGCCGCGGGCGAGAGCGGCGTCGGTTCGCCGCCGCGCTGCCCGGCTTGGCTGCGGGCGATGCCCCGCGCCAACGCGCGCAGCGCGCCGGCATCGGCCGGCAGGCGATGCGTTTGCTCGCCGAAGCGCAGTTGCAGGCGGTGCTCGATCTGCCGGAACAGCGTGTAGGCGCCGGCCAAGGTTTGCCAGGCGGGACCGCCCAGGCGGCCCTTGTCGTGCAGCCGTTGCAGCGCTTGCAGCGTATTGCCGACCTGGAGCCAGGGTTCCGCGCCGCCATGCGCCCGTTGCAGCATCTGCGCCATGAACTCCACGTCGCGGATACCGCCGGGATCGCGCTTGACGTCGCAGCCGCCACCGATGCGCCCCTGCTCGGCGTGGATGCGGGCCCGCGCCTCCCGGGCGCCGGCGATGGCCACGGCGACGCCGCGGGCGGCAGGATACACCAGCGGCGCGACGGCGGCCAGGAACTCGCGGCCCAGCGCGGCGTCCCCAGCGCAGAGGCGCGCTTTGATCAGCATCTGCCGTTCCCATTCCCGTGCTGGGCCTTGGTAATATGCCAGGCACGCCGCCAGCGGCAGCGCGATCTCGCCTTCCCGTCCTCCGGGCCGCAGCCGCAGGTCTACCCGGTAACATGCGCCCTCGAGAGTGGGCTCGGAGACATACGCCGTCAGCCGCTGGGCCATCTTGAGGAAGAACTCCCGGTTGGCCTCGCCTTGCGCGGTTTCCCCGGGGGCGGCGTAGACGAACAGCAAATCAATATCGGAGCTATAGTTCAACTCCCCGCCGCCCAGCTTGCCCAATCCCAGAACCGCCATGCCGGTCACCTGCCGTCGCTCCCGGGCCGCGTGCATGGGCGTGCCGAACCGGGTTACGCAGTCGTTCCAGGCCCAGGCATAGGCTTGCGCGAGGATGGCGTCGGCCAGGTTGGACAGCTCCCAGGTGGTTTCCGCCAGGGATGCCAGGCCGAGCGAGTCGCGCAGCACGATGCGCAAGTATTCCCGGCGCTTGAAGCGGGTCAGGGCGAGCGCCCGCTCGGCGCCGCGCGCGCCACCCGCCAGGGCGGCTAAGTCCGCGGCGATCTCCTCGGGATGACGGGGGCGGTCTTCATGCCTCGTCCGTTCCAGCCAATCGGCCAGCGTGGGGTCTTGGATCAAGCCCTCGCCCAAAAACCGGCTATCGCTAAAGATGGCGAGCAGCGGATGCAGGCGTTCCGGCTCACGCCGCAGCGTCTCGGCGGCGGCGGGAGCGGCGGCCAGAAAGCGTTCCAGTCCCTGGGCCGCGCCTTCCGGGTCGGCGACCCGCGCCAGCAACCGCGGCAAATGGGTCGCGGCAGGCGGGCCCAACCGCGCCATCACCGCGGTGGTGCTGCTCGGAGTTGGCGTTAAGGTGGGCAACCCTTCAGTGTACCGGCGGGCGCGCCGCCCGGACTGTCGCGCGCCGCGCTCCCGCCCCCGGCCGCGTGGGTTGCAACGGAGCCGCCGAGGCGGGGCAGATCGGTACTCCGCGCGTCCGGATCGCGCGGGCTAGGGCGGGTCCAGTTGGCCCCCGGTGGGCGGTGCTGCCTGGCTCCTCCCACCACTGCGAGATCAATTCACCTGGAGGGTAATGGCGGCCTGGCCGGTCACCTTGCCGGAGGCGGCGGTGACCGTCACCGTGTAGGTGCCGGCGGGGGTGCCGCCGCTGGCGGCCTTGGCCGCGGGCGGGTCGGGGGGCGCGGCGCCGCCGCCGCAGCCGGCCAGCAGCGCCAGGCTGAGCAGACCCGCTGCGGCCCAAGCGCGGCTGCGCCGCGGCGCCTGCGCCATCGCCCGGCGCAAGGCCATCTCAGCGGCGGCAAGAAGGCACAGGGCAAACCAGAGCCAAGGTGGCAGAGGGCCGCCCGAGAACGGAGGAAGGGAACTGTTGGTCGTGGTGCTGATGACCAGCGTGCTGTTGACCGCGGCGCCCGAACTGGTGGCGCTGGCGGGCGAGAATGCGCACGCCGATTCCGCCGGCAGGCCGGAGCAGCTCAACGCCACCAATCCAGTCAAGCCGCCGCCCGGCGTCACCGTAATCGCCGTCTGCCCGCTGCCGCCCGGCGAGACGGCAAGGGACGTGGGCGCCGCGGCGACCGCCAGCGCGGCGGGCGCCACCGTGATGCTTGCGGTGGCGGTATGGCTTTGCTGGTCGGTGGTATCGTCGCCCAGGATCGCGACCTGCTGGGAGCCGGGCGCCAGCGTGCCGGCGGCGATCGTCACGACGGCGGATTGGCCGGGCGCGATCGCAGTCGGGCTGACGGTGCAGCCGCTCGCGGGCTGGGGACAGCTCAACGCGATTTGCGCATAGGCTCCATTGATGGCGGTGGCGGCGGCGGTGAGCGTGAAGGCGGAATCCTGATCGGCTTGCGGCGCCGAAGGCGTCAGGGTGAGGGCGAAATCGGGAGGCAAGACGGTGATGGTGGCCGAGGCGCTGATCGGTGCGCCGTTGAACTGGCCTTGCACGTTGACGGTGTTGGCGCCGACGGCGGCGGAGCCGTAGGACACGCTGACCTGCGCGCTCTGTCCAGGCGTCAGCGCACTGGGCGCGACGTTGCAGCCCGTGACCGGCGCCACGCAGCGGAGCTGCGTGATCTGCGCTGTCGTGCCTCCGGAAATAGCGGTGCTAGCGAGGGTCAGCACGGTGGTCGTGGCGACGTCGGCGTTGCTGCTGGCGGGGGACAGCGTCAGCGTGGTTTGGGGCGGCGGCAGCGCGGTTTCGGTGTAGCTGGCGGGCGGCAGGCTGAGAGTGCTGGCGGCGGCGGTCAGCGTGACCGTGCCCGGCGCGGCGGGCAGCGTGTATGTTGCGCTGGCTTCGCCTTGCGCGTTGGTGGTCAGCGCCAGCGTTTCGCCCGTCTGACCGCCGGCGGAAAAGCTGCCGCCCGCGTTGTTGTCACCGAAGGTGAGGTTCACGCCGCCGACGGGATTGCCGTTCGTGTCTTCCACTTCTGCGATGATCGGCTGCGCCAGGGTTGTATCGGCCGTTCCGCTTTGGTTGCCGCCGCCGAAGGCGACGATCTGGGACGGCGTGGCGGCGATGGCGGCGAGGCTGAATGTAGCACCGCCGCCGGCGGCGCAGGCCCCGCTTGCCGTGGCCGGGCAGGCGGTGATCGCAACGGTTCCCGTGGTTGCGGGCAATGTGATGGTGTTGGTGCTGGTGCTCTGGCCTTGGCTGTTGAGGCTGGCGGTGGTGGTGGCGGCGGAGAGCGTGCCCGCGGATGTGGTCCAATTGAGCGCGGCCGGCGCCGGCGCGCCAAACGCGTTGACCACCGTCGCCGTGACGGTAATCTGCGTGCTGACCGTGGCCGAGCCGGGTCCAGCCAGCGTCACGTTTTCCGCCGCGGGTTGCAGTTGCAGGCTCCAGGCGCCGCGGCCGTTGGTGGCGGCCAAGAGCTGGCGGTCGTTCGCGTCCACGCTCAAGGCGGTTACGGGAACCTGGGGCAGCGCCGAACCCAATTGGTACCAAGTCTGCCCGCTATCGGGGCTAGCCAATACGCCGCCGCCGGCCGGCGCGGCATAAATCGTGTTCGCGTCCACGGGGTCAAGGGCCACGGCGCTGACCGGCTGGCTGGGCACGGCGGTGATCGCCGACCAATTCGACCCTGAGTTCGTGGAGAGATAGAGAAAATTCGCCGGCGGCGTTCCGGAACCTGGGCCGAGTCCGACGACGACCGTATTGCCGGCGGCGGCGACGGCGGCGACCGGGACGCCGGCGACCGGGCCGTTTTGCCATGTGCCGCTGCCGGCATAAAACAGCACCTGCCCGCTGGCGCTGCCCGCCGCCAGTTCCGGGTTTGCGCCGCTGCCGCTGGCGGACAACGCGGTCACGGCGCCGGCAGCGGGTGCGGCCAATTGGGTCCAGGTGCTGCCGCCGTCCGCCGTGGACCATAGCTGGCTGCCGGCGGCGTAATATCCCACCGCGCTGTCGTTGGGAATGACCGCCAACAACGGCGCAGCGCCCGCCGATGGCGCCGCCGGACAAGTGGCGCAGGGCTGAAAGCTGGCGCCCCCATTGGTGCTGACCTGGATGGTGCTGCTCTTCGGCGGGGCGGCGTAGACCGTTGCGGGGTTTGCGCTATCGCTGGGGGCCGTGGCGACCACCCCACCCGAGCTGGCGGCGAGCGCGGTGGTCCAGACACCGCTTCCGTCACCTGCGATTCCGCCCTGGAGCGTGCCCACCCAGAGTTGATGCAGTAGGTTCGTGGCTGCAACCGAGGTGAGTTGAAGCGCCGGCGGGCTACCGACATTGTTGGACCAAATGCAGGGGCTGCCGCTGGCGCAGGTGTACCGCCATAGGCCGTTGCCGGCGCCGGCAATGAAAAGACCCGAAGCGGCTTCCGCAACTAGGGCGTGCACCGCGCCGACAACGCCGGCCGCTTGCTGCCAGGAGGCGCCGCCTTTCGGCCATTCCCACAATCCCGCACCGCCCAGCCACAGGTTGCCATTCGCATCGAAGCCGATCGCCACCGGCGCCGCCGCCATGCTCGTGTCGCCGGATGGGCAACCGTTGCTGGCGGTGGCTAAGGGCAAAAACGGCTGCGTGCCTCCGGGGCTGGCCTCGACCGCCAAACAATTGCCGCTGCCGTCCAGCGCCACGGCCGCCGCCCCCGCGCTGCTGACGGCCAATTCGATCACTTGGGTTGCCGCCGGCCAACTTCCGCCGACCAGCGTCGGGGCCGGGACGGTGGTCGTGGTCGCGGTCCAATCCGACCAGTTGTAGACGTTCGCGCCGATGCTGGCCCACACCTCCGCCCCGCTGCCCACGCGGACGATGCTGGTCGCCGCTCCTGACAACGGAGATGACCATTGCGGCGACACCACCGACCAGTCGGCGGTCCACCATACCCCCGCGTGCGCCGGGCCCAGCACGGTGACCGCGACCGCCGGCGACAAGCCGGCGTCAATCGCGGTGATTGTTTCGCCGGCAAACGGGCCGATCTGCTGCCAGGTAACCCCGCCGTCACTGCTGGCGAGCAGGCCGACCGCGCCGCTGCCCGGATGGTTCAAGCTGCCGGTGCCGGCATAGAGCATGCCATCCGTGCCAACCGCCAGGGCGTTAACGGTAAACGCGGGCAAGCCCAACTGCGCCACTGCCGCGTCGCTGATCGAGGTCCAGGTGCCGCCGCCAGTGCTTTGCCAGATGCCGCCCCAACCTGTGGCCGCGTACACGGTGAGGCCGGTGGGAGAGACGGCCAGCGCGGTGACATTGCCGCCGACGGCGCCGATTTGGTCCAATCCGTCAGCGATCGTTGCCGGCCCTAGAAAATGCCAGGCCGGACCGGCGGTGGGGAATTGCGTTGCCGGCGATTGCGCCCGCGCGGCGAGCAGCAGGGCGGAGAATAGTCCGGCCAGGCA
>DAHUYO010000249.1 GCA_027315185.1 Acidobacteriota bacterium | reverse complement strand
GCGACAAAGGGGAGACTTCCGATGAACTTGCTGGATTTGCGGAGGTGATGCGCGCTCGCGCCCGCGAAGTGCTGGAAGCCGCCGGAGTGCGGGAAGAGCAGTTGGCCGAAGGCGGGTCGCTACTTGACACCTGCGGTACCGGCGGCGACAGCAAAGGAACTTTCAACGTTTCAACCGCCACGGCGCTCGTGGCCGCCGCCGCTGGGGCGCGTGTGGCCAAGCACGGTAACCGTTCTATTTCCAGCCGTTGCGGCAGCGCCGACGTGCTCGAGGCGCTCGGCCTGCCCATGCCACTCGATGAGCGCTCGGCAGGGGAATGCCTGCGGCGTTGCGGCTTCACGTTCCTGTTCGCCCCGCACTACCACGCGGCAACGCAGGCGGTCGCGGCGGCCCGGCGGGCCCTCGGGGTCCGCACCGTATTCAACATTCTCGGCCCGCTCACCAATCCTGCGCAGCCCCCGCTGCGGCTGATCGGCGCGTTCAGCCTGCCGGTGGCGCAACTGATGGCCGAGGCGCTTGCC
>DAHUYO010000248.1 GCA_027315185.1 Acidobacteriota bacterium | reverse complement strand
TGCCCTGGGAGCGGTGGATGGTGACCGCGTAGGCGCAGGCCAGCTGATCCGGCTCGTCGAACGCGTAGCCGGCCGATTCGTCTTCGTCGGTGAGCACGGTCAGCTTGCAGGCCTCGAGCGACATGGCGGTGACCACGCCGGCGGTGCCGTTGAAGACGCCGGCGGCGCCCTTGCCTAGTTGTTGCGGAGCTGGGTGACCTTGTCCCCGACGCGGAACACCCGGCCGCCGTAGCGGCGCTCGGGGGCGCCCTCGCGGTAGGGGGTAAGGGCCTCCTGCAGCAGCAGGTTCAGGTTCCCGGCGCCGGCCGGGCCGCGGTGCATCGGGCACAGGACCTGGACGTCGCGGCGGGGGTCGAGGCCGAACTTCGCCGGGATGCGGCGGGCGACGATGTCGGCGACCAGGCCGGCCGTCGCCTCGGTGTCGTCGCTGGTGAACCAGAAGAAGTCGGGGTACCCGGTCAGCCCGGGGGGACGCCCGGCGTTGACCTTGTGGGCGTTGACCACGATGCCGGACTGCTGGG
>DAHUYO010000247.1 GCA_027315185.1 Acidobacteriota bacterium | reverse complement strand
GAGCAGCATGAACCCCAGATCGCTGTAGGCGACCGGCCCAGGCGCCGCGTCCGCCAGCTCCGCGGTCACCGCCCGCCTGATCTCGGCCGGCCCGGCGCAGGTCTGGTAATAGGGCCGGTGCGGCACCAGCCCGGAAACATGCAGCAGGCACTGCGCGAGGGTGACCGGGGACCGCGGTGCGCCGGGCAGCCAGCGGGCCACCCGGTCCTCGATGCTCCACCGGCCGCGCTGATGGAGCAGCAGCACCAGCGGCAGCGTGGCCACCACCTTGGTCAGCGAGGCCAGGTCGAACCGCGTGTCCGCGTCGGCCGGGACCGGCTCAGGGACGTCCGCATCAGCCAGCCGCGCCCAGCCGCCGGCGGCCGCGTAAGGAGTGCCCGAAGGCGTGCACACCCGGACGGCGACGGCGGGCGGGAAGCCGCCCGCCAGCTGGCCGAGCAGCAGCCCGGACACCGCCGGGTACCCGCCCGCCAGGTGACCGGGAAGGTCCTGGTAGCTGGCCATCAGGCGGGAAGCGGTCAC
>DAHUYO010000246.1 GCA_027315185.1 Acidobacteriota bacterium | reverse complement strand
GCGGCAACGACAAAGGCCAGACCGCGGCTATTTCGGGTTCTTGCGCGGACGCTTCCAGTCCGGGACGGTGTGCTGGCGCGCGCGTGCCACGGTCAGCTCGCCGGGCGGCGCATCGTGGGTGACCACCGATCCGGCTCCGACGGTGGCACCGGCGCCGATCGTCAGCGGTGCCACCAGCGCGGCGTTGGAACCGATGAAGGCACCCTCGCCGATCACGGTCCGGTGCTTGCTGGCACCGTCGTAATTGCAGGTGATGGTACCGGCGCCGATGTTGGCCTCGACGCCGACATCGGCGTCGCCGAGATAGGCCAGATGGTTGGCCTGGGCGTGGGCCTGCAGGCGGCTGTTCTTGATCTCGACGAAGTTGCCGACCTGCACGCCTTCGTCCAGCTCGCTGCCGGGGCGCAGGCGCGCGAACGGCCCGACGCGACAGGCACCGTACGTCACCACACCCTCGAGGTCGCAGTGCGCGCGCACCTCGGTGCCGGCCGCGAGGCGGACGTCGCGCAGCCGGGAGAACGGCC
>DAHUYO010000245.1 GCA_027315185.1 Acidobacteriota bacterium | reverse complement strand
GGCTTGGGGGCGGGGGGCGCGATTTTTTCGCACGGTGGCGCTGTGACCGTGGAAAACAGCACACTTGATAGTAATAGCGCCCAGGGCGGCAATGGCGGGGTGATCTTGCTCAACTTTTGGTACGACGGCGGCGGCGGCGGCATGGGCGGTAATGGCGCCTACGGTGTCTACGGGTCCTTGGTCGGTGGCGGCGGCGGCGGCACGCAGACCGCCGGTGCCACCTCCTTTAGAAATAATGGAGCTGGCGGCGGTCCCAACGGCGGCACCAATGCCAGCGGCGGCTATAACGGCGGCGGCGGCGGCGGCGGCGCTGTGGCGCGACGAGAGCGCGTGCAAGCGCACCGGGTCTCCGGCGGAGACTATCTGCCGGACTGCGGTCCTGGCGCAGCGGGGCGCTGGACCGATGCCGCCTCGGCCGAGCACGGCGACCTGCTCGATGTCATCCGCGAGAGCTGCGGGCTCATCGAGTTCCGCGAGGTCGCCGAGGAGGCGCGTCGCTTCCTCTCGCTGCCGCGCGCCGAACCG
>DAHUYO010000244.1 GCA_027315185.1 Acidobacteriota bacterium | reverse complement strand
CTTCCGGGTCCCCGCTCGACTCGGGGTCCACCAGCGCCAGCAGCGCGTTCTTCAGCCCCGGGTCGGTGCCGGCGACCCGCTTGCGGCCGCCGCCGGGACGGCGCGCGCGGCCCAGCGGCTCGCCGCCGCCCTCCAGCTCGGCCACGCCCCGCGACACCGTCACCGCGCTGACGTCCGCCGCGGCCGCCACCACCTTGATCCCGCCGTGCCCCAGAACCCGCGCCTCAGCGCCCATCACCAGCCGCCGCTGCCGCTCATCCAGGTGCGGGAACAACGCGGCGAACTTGGCCGCCAGCGACTCCTCGGCATCCACGGGAACCGCCATACCACAAGCATGCCCGGTCGCGGATCAAAAGTAAACGTTATTCTTTTGCAGACACTTAGTAGTACTTTGTTAGGTCCGAGTGAGGGCGGCGGCGAGGCGGCCGGGGGTTAAGGGCTGGCGGCACAGCGGGCAGGCGCCGAGGATGACGGCGAGCACGATCTGCAGCTCGCGCAGGACCTGGTGGAGGGTCATCCCGGCGCAG
>DAHUYO010000243.1 GCA_027315185.1 Acidobacteriota bacterium | reverse complement strand
CCTTCGGCGAACAGGGGGGCGAGGCCGCCGGTGGCGATGACCGTCATCGGCGCGCCGAACTCGGCGCGGATGCGCGCGATCAGCCCTTCGATCAGGCCGACATAGCCCCAGTAGATGCCCGACTGCATGGCCGGCACGGTGGCGCGTCCGATCACCGCCTGCGGGCGGCCGATGCCGATGCGCGGCAGGCGGGCGGCGGCGTGGTGCAGCGCCTCGATCGAGAGGTTGATGCCGGGGGCGATCACGCCGCCCAGATAGGCGCCGTCGGCGGCGACCACGTCGAAGGTGGTGGCGGTGCCGAAATCCACCACGATCAGCGGGCCGCCGAAGCGGGCGTGCCCGGCGAGCGCGTTGACCAGCCGGTCGGCGCCGACCTCGTCGGGGTTATCGACCTTGATGGCGAAGCCCCAGTCCAGGCTGGCGCGGGCGATCAGGGGCTCGATGGAGAACCAGTCGCGGCAGAGGCGGCGGAGGTGATAGAGCGCGGCCGGCACCACGGTGCCGATGACGGCGAGGTTCAGCTGGGCCT
>DAHUYO010000242.1 GCA_027315185.1 Acidobacteriota bacterium | reverse complement strand
AGCGCATGGTGTCGTCCATGTCGCGCACCAGCGCTTGCAGCTCGGCATCGAAACGCTCCACCGGGGCCGCCACCTGTCCGAGCAGCGGCTCGCCCATCTTCAACACCCCTCGGACGGTCATGGGTGTACAGTACAATATTTCTCGTCATCGGGAGTGACGCCAGATGTGGAACAAGACTGACCCGGAAGAGTCCTTCCGCAACAAAGTCATATGGGTAGCCGCCGGAGTCGTCGCGGCCGCATTGATCGGCGTCGGCGTCTACTACCGCTTCCACGGGCCGCAGCACGCGCCGGTGAGCACGCCCGTGCCGGCGCCCGCCCCGGCCCTCAGCAGTGCTCCCACGCCGCTGCCGAGCGCGCCTGCGCCGGCGATCCGCCACCCCAGTCCGGCGCAGGCGGCGCCGGTGAGCGCCAAGCCGATATTCACGCGTAGGACCGAGATCGTCCAAGGCAGCACCGATGGGATGACGAGCTTACGGAAGACTTGCATCCGCGTCGCGCCGAGCGAATAGAAAAGCCGCTCGCTGTCG
>DAHUYO010000241.1 GCA_027315185.1 Acidobacteriota bacterium | reverse complement strand
TCGCGGGTGCGAGGTTCGCGGGTCCGGGCGATGATGCGCGGGCGCTGGCGCTGGCCGTCCGGGAGGTCGTCGGGGGGCCCGCGGGGCGGCGCGCCGTGGTGCTCATCACGACCGGCCCGGTCCCCGCCGGGTTGGCCGGCGCGGTGGCCGGGCCGCTGCGTGCCGCGGATGCCAGCCTGTACGTCGCGGCGGTGCCGGGACTCGCGCCGTCGCTGGCCCGGCTCGGATTCGCCCACGTCCACGCCGCGCCGCTCGCGCGGGCCGAGAGCAGGTCGGTGTCGGAAGTGGACAGCAGCGCGATGCGGGTCGATGTCTCGGCCATGTGCCGGTTCCTCCTCCGGGGTTCTCGCCCCGTCTGTCGGTCGATCGCCGCGTGGCCAGTGTCTGGCTGCGGGCCGCCGTCACCGGCGGCCCGTCACAGTGGCGGAACCGCCCCAGAGTCTCACCGGGTTCCTGCGCCACGGGCGTGCTGACAGCCTAGGGGAGAAACCCCCGCGTGCCTCAGCCGGTCCGCATGGAATGTGCGCGGCCTGAT
>DAHUYO010000240.1 GCA_027315185.1 Acidobacteriota bacterium | reverse complement strand
CAAAATCGAGGATTCCGCTATCTCGAGGCGGTGGTCATCGTATTGATTGCGACCATCGGCGTGATGTTTGCGATCGAGATTTTCTTCTCGCACCCGCAATGGAGATCTATCGCGTGGAATTTATTTGTTCCCTCGCATGAAATCCTGTCGAACGGAACCATGCTCTACATCGCCATCGGAATTCTGGGCGCGACGGTGATGCCGCACAACCTGTATCTGCACTCGTCGATTGTGCAGACTCGGGATTACCCGCGCACATCAAAAGGCAAGCGCGAAGCCATCATGCTGGCCAGCCTGGACTCTGTCGCGGCCTTGACCATGGCGTTGTTCGTAAACGCCGCGATTCTGATTGTCGCGGCGGCAGTTTTCCATCGCACCGGGCACGATCAGGTGGCCGAAATTGGCGACGCGTACAAACTCCTGACGCCATTGTTAGGCGTTGCAGGGGCGAGCACCATGTTCGCCATAGCGCTGCTGGCTTCGGGGCAGAATTCAACGCTAACGGGGACCCTTGCAGGCCAGGTAGTCATGGAGG
>DAHUYO010000023.1 GCA_027315185.1 Acidobacteriota bacterium | reverse complement strand
TCGCGCCGTCGCCAGCCCGATGCCCGACGAAGCCCCGCTGACGACCGCCACGTTCCTGTTTGCCCGCGAATTGTCCGCCGTGCCGTCTGCCGCCATCGCCGTGCTCCCGTCCGTCGCCTTGCTGCTCGCCACGTATGTTCGAGTATGCCAAACGCCGCCGCAAGCGGGTGGCAGCACAAATGCAACGGCGTCCTCGCCGGCGGAATTGGGCAGGGATGCCGCAATCCGTTACTCTGGAGAGTCTGGCTCCTCCGGCGCGCAAAGATGGCGGCGGCAGGGAAGGACCCAATCCGCGGGGCGCTTTGCCCCGCTCGCAGCACCCGGAGGTTGCATTGCGTATTGCTCTTTTCACCCGCGAATTTCCCCCCAACATTTATGGCGGCGCCGGCGTCCATGTGGACTATTTGAGCCGGGAGCTGGCCCGCCGCATCGAGGTCGAGGTGCATTGCTTCGGCGACCAGCATGAGGATCGCGGCGGCTTGCACGTCCGCGGCGACCAGCCCTGGGCGGCGATCAGCGAGGGCACCGAGGAGAAATTCAAGGGCGCGCTGGAGGCCTTGAGCGTCAACCTAACCTCCATCAAGAACCTCACCGGCGTGCAGTTGGTCCACACCCATACCTGGTATGCCTCCATGGCCGGGTTTTGGGCCAAGAAGCTGTACGACGTGCCGCAGGTGCTCACCACCCATAGCCTGGAGCCGCTGCGCGCCTGGAAAGCCGAGCAGTTGGGCAGCGGCTACCGCATGAGTTCCTGGATGGAGAAAACCGCCATCGAGGAAGCGGAAGCCGTTATCGCCGTCTCGACCGAAACCAAGGCCGACATCCTGCGCTGCTATCCCGCCATCCGTCCGGAACGCGTGCACATCATCTACAACGGCATTGACCTAGAGGAATATCGCCGCACCGCGGACCAAACGGCCCTGAAAGCCTATGGCGTGGATCCCGCTGCGCCCTACGTGCTGTTCGTCGGCCGCATCACCCGGCAGAAGGGCGTAACGCATTTGGTGGACGCCATCGCCCACCTGCCCAAGGACGCGCAGGTGGTGCTCTGCGCCGGTGCGCCGGACACGCCGGAGATCGCCGCGGAAATGCGCGCCAAGGTGGAGGCCGTGCGCAGCACCCACCCCCGCGTGGTCTGGATTGAAAAAATGGTCACCCGCGCCGAGACCATCCAGCTCTACAGCCACGCCGCGCTGTTCTGCTGCCCGTCGGTGTATGAGCCGTTCGGCATCATCAATCTGGAGGCTATGGCCTGCGAATGCGCCGTCGTCGCCAGCGCCACCGGCGGCATCAAGGAAGTCGTGGTGGACGGCCAGACCGGGTATCTGGTGCCCTTCGCCGCCGATGCCAAGACCGGCATGCCCAGCGATCCGCGGCAGTTCTCGCTCGACCTGGCAGCGAAGATCACCGCCGTGCTCGGCGACGCCCAGTCGCAGCGCCGCTTCGGCCAGGCGGGCCGCAAGCGCGTCGAGGAGAAGTTCGGCTGGCCCGCCATCGCCGCCGAAACCATCGCGCTCTACCAATCCCTGCTGCGCTAGCGTCCCTGCTGCGCTAGCGTCCTCGCGGCGCTGGAGCTCGCGCCGTTTGCAGTGAGGGCAAGGTCGGTGCGAAAAGGCCGCGACAGTCCGGGGGCGACCCGCCCCCGGCTAGCGCAGCGGCGCGGCCCCAGCGACGCGCAAGCGAGGCAGCGCCCCGCGCCAAGGGACGGTCGGACTGGGGCGAGCGGGGCCCTCAGCCCAGCCTGGCGCCTAAGCGCCGCTCCGCGCCGCGCCAATCAAAGCGGGACGCACCGCCGCAGGCGGGGCTGGGGCCCGCGCCAATCATGGAATGCTAAACTGAATCCTTCTGCCTCTGCCGTCCCCGTCGTCTAGCCCGGCCTAGGACATCGCCCTTTCACGGCGGTAACACGGGTTCAAATCCCGTCGGGGACGCCAACAAAACAAGAGGCTTAAAGCTCAATGGACTGCGCGGCTTGAATATTGGGGACGCTGCGGGGACGCGCAGGCTTGCCAATGCAGTCGCCGTTCGGGCGTGGGGACGCGGAAGGAAGCCCTCGCGTGACCGGTGCCACTGCTACCAGCGCGTCGCCGAAGATGCCATCCAGGCGGCCGACCGCTTCAGCCAGGAACCCCGGGGAAAGGTGCTGGTATCGGGCCGCCATTCTGAGATCGCGGTGCCCCAAGAGAGACGCAACGGTGTGAATGTCGGCGCCGCCCATTCGCATCCATGAGGCGGCGGTGTGCCGAAGATCGTGCCACCTGAAATCTGCTATCCCGACCGCCCGGCAAGCGCGAAGAAATGCCATGCTCACCTGCGCGGGACGAATGCCCCGGAAAACAACCTCCACGCCGATGGCGGTGGGGGGGCGGATGCTTGCCAGAGCGACCGAAGCCGCCGCGTTGAGATAAACAACGCGCCCGTCGCCGTTTTTGGTCTGGGGTAGCAGGATGCGGCGCCCTTCGAGGTCAACGTCCAGCCAGCGCAGGCCCAGAATCTCGCCACGCCTCATGCCGGTGGATACCGCGAGGGCCACAACCGGTTGGAGCCATCGCGGGCACGCCTCAACCACAGCCTTTAGCTCCGTTGGCTGGAGAAATCGCACACGCCCCGCCGGCGCTTTCGGCCCGCGCACGCCCTGGGCGGGATTGAATGGAATTAGCTCCCATTCCACCGCCATCCTCAACATGTGCTTGATGCAGGTGAGTTCGTGGAGCACCGAGTATGCCGAAGCTTTGCCAGCCCGCTCGGCAATATAGCGCTGAACCGCCACGCGGCGCACGTTCTTGATCGGGCCCGCGAAGAATGGTTTAAGGTGGCCGTTTACAATGCCGGCCTCCCGCGCGTAGCCCTTTGGCGTGAGGCGCGCCCGCTGATAGGAGAGGAACTGCGCCGCCAACTCCTCAAATGTTGTTTCGGCTGGGGGCGCGAACCCGAGGATGCGCGCCTGCTCCACTCGCCGTTTCTCTTCGGCCAGCACCATGCGCGCCTGTTCCAGCGTGGGGGCGTCAGTCTTGCGCTTTCGGCGCCTGCCGTTCAGGTCAATCCATGAAATCCAGAAGCCGCGCCGGTCTCTGCGTTCGAAGACGCCATCAGCGGGCCGCGGGCGATTCTTGCGGGACATCGGAACCTCCATGGACGCTGGCAGAAAACTGCAACTTACCAAAGTTTCGGGTAAGGAAGTTTCGCGTGAGGCCTATTCGTTTGGGAACGTGCATGATGACGTACCCGCGCCAATCCGTAGTCCCTGGGGGCATTGCCGCAATGACGCTGCGAACGGCAGCCACCTTCCTGGCGTGAATTTCGGCGCGGCGCGCGCCAGTGTTCCGCGCGGCCTTGCACGACCTGCCGCAGAACCGCCGCTTGGCGAAGCCATCAAGCCGACGATAGCGGGCGAGAAAATACCGGTGGCAGCGCTCGCATTTTCCAATTCTGTCCCGATATGGCGTTAGCACGATGCCGAGAAAGTACCACGCGGCAATAGCCTCAATGCGCTCCTCATCCGAGGTGAAATCCACCGACAGGGACCATTGTGTGACTGGGACGGGAACTACCCGGCCGTCCCCGCGCGCCTCGCCCGCCCCCGCGATGAAATGGCGCCAGCGACCATACATGCGGTTTAGTGAGGCGCAGAGGGACTGGTTGCGGTCTGCCCAGTGGTTCCAATCGCGCTCTTCCTTGAGCCAGGAATCAACGTAGCCCCGAAGCCGCTCGCGGACGCACGACTCGAATGACGCGCGCGCCGCCCGTCGCCGGGGATCGTCGCGCAGCACAGCTTCACTCCACGGCATGCGCTGCCCTGGCTCACCGTTGAAGCCGGGTGTTCGCGGCACCAAATTGCTTGGGAGGAATAAGAGCGCATCCAAGCCCTGCAAGGGCGCTCCATTTAGCAGGGCCTTCGCATGTTCGGGGCACCCGAACGTAATTCCCCCCACAAGGCTCGTGACGGGCTGCATAAATAATGTATACCCCATCTGAATGCAAAACGGAAGTCGTATTCTCTTGGCTTACCAACCGTGACCTGCCTACGATTTGGGTTGAGGTAGGTGTCATGGAAAAATTGATTGATCTGAAGAGTGCATCGGAGCGCCTTGGTGGGCTTTCGATCTGGACCCTTCGGGCGTGGGCGTATTCAGGCAGGATCGCGAGCGTTAAGGTCTCGACCAGGCTGCTGATTCCAGTTGAGGAAATTGACCGCCTGATAACGGAGGGGACGCGGCCGCGCCGTCAGCGAAGTGCCGAGGCCAGCGGGGGCGCCGCCCGCAAATCGAAAGCGCCAGAGGTGGCCCTGCAACCGGACGCGCGGTAGCGATGGCCGCCACCACCACTCAATCGCCGGCGCGCCAAATGGGGCGCGGCCCTGCGGCGACAGGCGCTGGAAAGCTTGGCACTCTCGCCGCCTGCGAAGAGCCGGTGAGCGCATATGGGAAAACCCAGGTGGCGCCCCCGCTCCAGCGGCCATCCGATTGCCCAGCACCAGCGGCGAAACGTCGCACCTGCGCAGGAGCGGCCCTGTTGCGCCGCGCCGTAAGGTTGGACGCTGTGGCTGAGCGCCGCATCGCCGCCGGCGGAACACGCGACGAGGCTATCCGCAGGGGCTGGGCGCAATGAAGATTGCCGATATGGCTGCGGCGCTTCGGATTCCGCCCGACCTGCTGGCTGAGGCGGGATACCGCGATGCCGACGATTACGCCGTGCGCGAGGCGCTGGGCCATCAGGGCCACCGCGGCGCCGACCTGGGGGGCATCCTGATGCCCATTCGCCACCCAGGCAGCGGCGAGGTGTTGGGGCATATCTGCCGTCTGCGCCAAGCCGTGACCGGCGCGTCAGGGACTGTGCGCTATCTTCAGCCGCAGGCATGCCGGTGGCTGCTGGTGTACAGCACTAATGACGCGGCGCGGGAGGACGCCGGCGCGCCCGCGGTAATTGTGGAAGGGCCAAAGAGTGCGTTGGCGCTGGTGGCGCTGGCGCGACGTACGGGGCGCCGCCTGGCGGTCATCGCCACCCTGGGCTGCTGGGGATGGCGCCGGACTGTGGACCACGAGCGCAGGCCAGACGGCGCGTTGGCCCCCGTGACCGGCCCGAGCCCATCTCTGGAATGGCTGGCCTGGGGCGGACGCGATGCCATCGTGGCCCTGGACGGGGATGCCCGCAGCACCCCGGCCGTGGGCGCCGCGCAGCGGGCCCTGGCACACGAATTGGCTAGGCGGGGCGCTGCGGTCAGAATCGCCAGCATCCCCGCTGACGCCGGGTCAAAGGCCGGGTTGGATGATGTGCTGGAGACCTGTGGCGATGAAGCCACGTTAGCCATGCTGGACACCGCGCAGGCATGGCAAGAGTGCGCACTGGGCCGGGCGGAGGCCGCAGTTGATGCCATCGAAAAATTGGACGCGGCAAGGCGAAAAACCGTTGATATGCCGACTGCCGAGATCGCCGAGATCGCCGATCCGGTAAAGCAGGCGCGCTTTATCGGGCGCCTGGCTGCCCTGCGGATTCCGGGCGTGCTGAAAGCTGACCTGGAGCGGATGATCGCCGACCACCATGCCAAAGCCCGGGCGGAGCGGAAGGACGCTGACGTTTTGGCACGAAAGGGCAAGCTCCTGGGATTGCGCGTGAATGGTGCGACGCTGCTCGATGCGTTGGCAAAGATGTTGCGAAATTATGTCATCGAGACCGGCGCCCAGGCGGATGTGGAGGCCCTTTGGGTGGTCCACAGTTACGCGCCTGACGCGGCGGAGTGGACGCCGTACCTCCACATCACCGCTCCAGAAAAGCGGTGCGGCAAAAGCCGGCTGCTGGAAATCCTAGAGCTGGTGGTCGCCCGCCCCTGGCGGTGTGACCACACCTCCGCCGCCGCGCTACTGCGGTCTGTGGAGCGGGACTCGCCGACCCTGCTGCTTGACGAATGGGACTCCGCGGCGGGCAGCGGCGACGAATACGTCCAGGCGATGCGGGGGCTACTCAACAGCGGCTTCAGGCGCGGGGGCGCTCATCGCTTGTGCGTAGGCGAAGACCGGGAACCGCACGATTTTCCGACGTTTTGCCCCAAAGCGATTGCCGGCATCGGGAAACTGCCGGACACAGTTGCCGACCGCAGCATCCCAATCGTGCTGCGCCGCAAGGCGCGCAACGAAACGGTGAAGCCCTTTCGCCGGCGGGATGCCGAGCCCGAAGCCGCCCCACTACGCGACCACTGCGAGGCGTGGGCATTGCAGGCTGGCGAGCGCCTGCGAGCGCACCGCCCGGACCTCCCCGCCGAACTGAACGACCGCCAGCAGGATATTTGCGAGCCCCTGCTTGCCATCGCCGACCTGGCAGGGGGCGAATGGCCGAAGCGGGCGCGTAAAGCCCTGCTGGAGTTGCTGACCGGCGAAGCGGCTGCCGACGAATCCATCGGGGCGAAGCTACTGGCGGATTGCCGCGCAATTTTCAATGGCGAGGAGCAGGGTGAGCCGGAGGCCAGCGCATCGGCCGGCCCCATAAAGGACCGGATTGCGTCCCATGAATTGATTGAGAGGCTGAGCGCGCTAGAGGCCCGGCCCTGGGTGGAGTGGGGGCGCGGCGCGAGGCCGATCACCGCTCCCCAACTGGCGCGGCAGTTGGGGCGGTTCGGGATCGCCCCGCGCAATCTGCGGGAAGGCGGCGCCGTGATGAAAGGCTACCTCCGGTCCGACTTCGCAGACGCCTGGGCGCGGTATCTGCCGTCCGATCCAGCCCCCGATGATACCCCACCCCCCAATTCCCCCACACCGAGCCGCTACACCGCTACAAGGCCCGCAAACACTGGCGACAATCGCCGTTTTACTGCCGCTACAACGCCCGCCTGTAGCGGCACGGAAAATGGCACTTCAGCCAATAACGACGCGGGTTGTAGCGGTGTAGCGGCTCCAAACCAGCAAAACGGGGCGGAGGGGTCTGAGGGCGGGCTCATCGGGTGCCTGCCGGGCGGCCCGACCGCATCCGATCCCGACTGCATGGTGGGGGCGAAGGGTCACGTTTCGGACGGAACAGCGAAGTGCGATGAGCAGTTTGGAGGCGCCTTATGACCGCCCGCGAGGTGTTGGCCGAGGTGCAACGCCTTGGCGGCCGGCTGATGCCCAAGCCGCCGGACATGATCGCCTACGAATTGCCGGTACGGCCCACGCCGGAGTTGCTGGAGGCGATTCGCGCGGCGAAGCCGGAGATTCTGCACCTGCTTGCCGCGCCTGAACCGCATCCCTGGCACTGTCGCACCTGCCATCCGCCAACCCCACACTGCGGCCGCTGGCGCGGGGTAACGGTTACGCTGATTGGGCAGCGGAAAATCGCATTGGAGGCCCCGGCGGCCGACCTGCCAGCCCCGCACGAATGGGTCCAAACACCGGCGGGCGCAGCGGACCTGCTGTGCTGGACTGCCGACGGGGCCGAGGGCCTGGTACGGCTGTTTCGTCCCCGTGGTGGCCAGTTCCCACTGATCTGGTTCCCGGCGGAACGGATCATTGGCGAACTGGAGTGGGCGAGGAAGGGGCGCCGCGCATGAATGCCCGCGCCCAGGCGCCCCCAATCTGCCAGGCCCGGACTGCCAAAAATGGCCCGCGCTGCGCCGCTCGCGCGGAGTGGGCCCTTTCGCTAGCCGACGGGCTGGTCCAGGTGTATGCCTGCCAGGAACACCGCGATTGGCTGGCGCATGCATTCGCCTCACTCATGCCGGACCCCGAGCGCTGGTTCGAGGCCATCCTGCGGAATGCGCGGAGGTGCGCATGACGGCTCCGGCCGAATTGCGCCAGGCAATCATTCTGCCGCTCCCGCCGGCGCGCGTGATTGCCATTTGGAACGGCATTTCCGAGGCCGGCTTCGCATTTAGCGAAACCCTGGTGCGGTTCGCCGCCGCGATCCAGCAGGAAACGGCTGGCGTAGCCTGCGCCCCGCCGGGCCGCAGTTACGGGGATGGCCATGACTGAAAAATCCTCCAAAGGTTTTCCGCCCATGCGGCGCGTGCTGGTGCTGCGCATTCGGCGCGATGGCAGGGTGCGTCTTCTGCGGGTGGCCATGCGCGGCGACCGCCTTACCTACCGCCGCGGCGCCGGGCTGCTCGGCGACGATAACGCGGCAGCGGTTTACGCCGCGCTGTTCCGCCGCGCCAAGTTCGATGCCGTCTGCCCGCGCATTTTTTCAGACGGCAAGTGGATCAATCCATTAAGGACCGCCGATGCCGCGTAGCGCCACTAGACCGACCGACCGGCCCGCGCCGCGGCGCTCCCGCTGCGATAGTGCGCGGCGTCGCCGCGGCAGTGCGGAGCGCCCGCAAGTGGATGAGCGGCTGCTGCCGATGTTCATGGATGCGCTGGTGATCGCCGGCGCGGTGTTGGCCAGCGCCGCGGCCGGCGTCCCCTACTCCGAGGCGCGCGCCGCGCTGGAGCTAACACCAGAGGAAAAAAAACAACTCGCGGCCGCGGGCAGCGCAGTCGCGCGCTGCCGCGCCGACGCTGCGGCCGGCGCCCAGGCCATCGGATTCGGCGCCGCCCTGGCGGCCCTGGTGGCCGCCAAGGTTGAGCTGGCCATGGTGGCGGCCGAGATGCGGTCCGAGGATGGGGGCACGGAGCCCGCGCCCTTGAGCTGGCGCTCCGCGGGCCTGCTGGTGGCGGCGATCCTCGCGCCGCTCATCATCCTGGCCGGCGTTTTGATTTTGCAGGGAAGGGAGCAAGAAAAACATGCCGAGTAAATCGTATTCCGTTCGCATCTCGCAGGACGCCCCGGACGTGGACAGCGCCCAGGCGGGCGGCTGGCTTGATGACCAAATTGCCTCCAAGGCGGTGCTGGCGCCGGACCCGGGCCCGGGCGACAAAACCATTCGGCTGTCGCTGGATGCCGACAAGGTGAAAGCCGGGGCCAAAGAGGCCCGCGAACCGGAGGCCGTGTTTCTCCGGCGCCTGATCGCCACCAACGTGACGGTGCCGGGCGAGACGGACCGCGATGGGGCAAAACCGAAGGCGCTGGTGCTGCGCGGCAGCTTGAAGCTGCGGCAGGAGCAACTGCGCCCGCTGGTTGGCGCCTACGATGGCGCGCAATCGTTCATTATTCGCCGGGCCCTGCGGTGCCCGGAGGCGGACCGGGAAGCGGCCATGACCGAAGTGGAGCGGGACCGCGTCGCCGCGGGGTTCACGGAAGTGCTGAACCGGCGGGCGCCGCGCAAGGTGGTGGAGAACATTGATCTGGCGGGCCTGGGGCTGGAGCTGGCCAGCATCGCGTTCCAGAAGATTGATGCGGTGAAGGCCGCGGCCGCGCGCAAACGGAAACCGCGGGACCAAGACACCGCGACCCAGCCGCAGGTTATGGCTCCGGTTCCGAATCTCCCGGCCGAACCGCCCGATGCACCCGGAGACGGAGGCGCGCTGTAATGAGCGCCTGCCGCCATCCCGAATGCCACGACCCGGCCAACTGCGCGACGTGCCGTGTATTCGCGGCCCCCTGGTGCGACCACCAGGAATGCCGGCGGCCCGGCGCTGGTCCCCGCGCGGGCGGCGCACCGGAAGCGGCCCCGCGTGGCGCGGACGCGGCGCGGGAGGGCGTAGCCCTGCTGCTAAAAATCGCATTCGGCCTCGGAGCTGTCCTGATGGTTTGGCTCGTGGCGCGCGCCGGCCGCGGCCAAGAGGGCGAGCCGTGGGACCCGCTGGGCCCAGCGGGGCCGGCGGATTTTGCGCCATGGAGTCCGGCGCAATGAACCAACCGCCGCGGCGCTGCCGCCGCGGCCCCAGAGGGAGAAATACATGACCGAAAATCAGCCACCCCGCCACCGCATGATCCGCATTCCCGTCCGCCGCCCGCGGCCCAGCCAGCGCACGATGCAGCCAGCGCCACCGCGGGGAACGGCGGCCGCCGCGGCACCAGCCCAAGACGCCGCTGCCCAGCCGAGCGCCCCGGCCGCGCCCGTGGCTACGCAGGGCCCAGCCGCCGCTCCGGGCGCTGGGTCCGCCGATGCCCCCGCGCCGCGCCGGCGCCGCGAGGTACAGAACCGGATCATCGGGATCATCGGGCGCAAGGGCTCCGGCAAGTCCACCAAACTGCGGGAACTGCTGCGCTACTGCCCGCGCTGGGTTGCGTTCGACCCGATGCGGGATCATGGCGACCTGGCGGCAGGTAACGTGTTCGAGTCCATCGGGGCCCTGGCCCGGTTTCTCGCCTGGAGCCGCAATCAGCCGGCGTTTGCCGGGGTCTACGTCCCGCAGGACGACCCCGCGGAGGAAATCGAGGAAGCCTCGCGCCTGGTGTACGCGCGCGGCGACCTGTGCTTGGTCTGCGAGGAAGTTCCGCTCTATACCCAGGCCGGCTATGTTCCGCCGCTCTTCGGGCGCCTGATCCGCACGGGCCGCCATCGCCACCTGGATATTGCCTGGACGGCCCAGCGGGCGGCCGAGGTTCCCAAGACCCTCACCAGCCTGACGGACGTTTGGGTGCTGTTCAGCCAGACCGAGCCGAAGGACCTGGCGGCCCTGGCGGAACGGTGCGGCCGGGACGTGGCCGATAAAGTCGCCGCCCTGGGGCCGCACGAGTTTGTCATCTGGGATGCCCAGGCGCGCGGGTATCTCCAAGACTCGCCCCGGCTGTTGCAGCGCGACACCGCGCGCACGGCGGCCGAGTCGGCCGCCTCTTCCGGCGGCGCGCCGGCGCCCAAACGGATCATTCGAATCTGAAACCGTCCCAATGGAGACAGTGATGACGCTTCACGCACAGGGGTCACAGCAGCTTGGGCATTCCGGCGGGACAGAAACGCGGGACGGGTACGCCGGGACGGGAACGCCGGGCCGGAACCGGAGGAAACGCCAGCGGGGCGAGTTCAAGATCATGGCCCTGGCGGCCTTCGAGAACCGCGGTTGGCTTTCGCCGCCGGCCTGGGCTGTCCTGACGGGCCGGTATCCAGTGCGGACCGCCTACAGCTATATCAAGCGATGCCTCTGGAAATGGCGCCTGGTGGACCGGAGGCTGGACCCCAGGGGGCTGCTGGTGTACCGCCTCAGTCAAAAGGGCGCTGACCGCCTGGCCTGGCTGCGGGCTAGGAAAGGGAGCCGATGAAAGCCGCGATCTACGCCCGCGTCTCCACCCTGGCCGGCCAAAACCCGGAGATGCAGTTGCGTGAGGTGCGGGCCTATTGCGAGCGGCGGGGCTGGGACGTGGCCGGGGAGTTTGTGGACGTGGGCGTCTCCGGGGTCAGGGAACGGCGCCCGGAGCTGGACCGGATGCTGGCGGTGTGCCGGCGGCGGCAAGCGGACGCGGTGGTGGTGTACCGGTACGACCGCTTCGCCCGCAGCCTGCGGCAACTGGTCAACGCCCTGGTGGAGTTCGATGCCCTGGGGATTCAGTTCGTGTCCTTGCACGAGAACGTGGACACCACCACGCCGGGCGGCCGCCTGGTGTTCGGCATCTTCGCCAGCATCGCGGAGTTCGAGCGGGAGCTGATCCGGGAGCGGGTAAAGAGCGGGATCGCGATCGCGCGGGCCCGGGGCAAACGCATCGGACGCCCGCGCGCCCTGGTGGACTCGCGCCGGATTGTTGCCCTGCGGGAAGCCGGGCGCTCCTGGCGGCAGATCGCGCGCGAGCTTGGCATCGGCGCCGCGACCGCACGGGCCCGCGCCGCGGCCGCAAAACAAGTTTCGGGAGGCGCGGCGTGAAGGCCGATGTCACCCCGGAAACGGTGGCCCATGCCACCGAATTCCACCACGGAGGGGAACCAACCATGAACATCCAACTACGATCTGAACCCGCGGCCGGGCCCCGGTGCGTCCAGTGCGGCCAGCCGGTCGGGAACGCCCGCCTTGCTTTTGGCGGCGGCCTGGCCTGCGAGCCCTGCGTCCGCCGTTATTACGCCGACCGCCCGGAAGAAGAATTGGGAGTGATCTTGGCCGAGCGCACCACCTTGGCAGCCAAGCTTGGAGCCGGGGGCGCTAGAAAAAACAATGTAGCAGGATGAAATACGTGGCACCGCTCAGCGGTGGTGGAGGCGGCGCCCCATGATAACGACAATGAAAAAAGCCAGGCATCCGCTGCCATGAAACCCGGATGCCTGGCACGCACTTGCATTCGTCTCACAGGCGCTGGGGCGGTCCAGGAACCGGAGGATGCCGCAACGTCGCACCAATCGTCGCAGGCCGCGGATGCTATCGTCTATCCCCCGAATGGGGTTTATTCAGGCGGGCGTGCGCACGTTGCCGTTGGCTCCGGAGCCGGCAGGAGCGGCCATCTTTTTCAATGCCACTGTCCAGGGGGTAGCCACGGTTTGCGCCATCTCCACGAGAGCCCGCGCCAATTCGACCGCTGCATGATGCGCGTGGCCGTCGGGCAAATTGGTTAGGAGCGCAAGCCAACGACCACTCCCATGGGCCACGGCTAGTGCAATGACCTCGCCTACGATGGGTAACGCGCCGGCTTCTGCGCTAGCCACAATGGCCCATTCCTCGGACTTGATCGCATCGGCGCCGACAATGGCAACCGCCCTCGCGGCAAGCACAGGGACGACGCCATCGCTCCGCACGGCGTACATGATCCCAGATTCGCCAACGAGACGCAGGCCGCCGTGGCCGCTGCGAATTTCCCAAAGATGCGCCTGCCCCGCGCCGGTCCAGGCGCGCAGGGCAGCCAGCAGGTGAAGGTGCAATTGCGGAATGCCATCCGAGGCCAGCATGCGCCGCAGCGCCTCAATGCGGTTCCGTTCCAACCAGTTGGCCTCGCTGCCGAAGTATTCGCGCATCAGGCGCTCGATGGTTCTCAGCCGCGCCTTGCGGTAGATGGCCGCAACCTGCGCTTTGATGATCGCGGCGCTCGTCTTGAACCTCGCCGCGAGCTGATCCAACGTCTCATTGGCCAGCAGCGCTTGAACCACCGCTTGCTCCCGCAGGGTCAGCCCGCTGGCCGAACCTTCCTCAGTTCCGAACATGGCGCAAACCTCTGTTCGCAGAGCATCCACGCAACGACAAAGTTTGGCAATCCTCGCAAAATGGGGATGACGCTTCGTTCACCCCACATACGGGGTGTTGTCTTGGCTGGTCCGGCTCGGTGACCATCAACGACGCAGTAAAGGGAATGCTGCCAGATCACTATCCCTACACGCAGAAGGAGCCGTGACCGAGCGATGGCTATTGAGGATTTGGGGTTCGACGAGATCGCAGGGCTTTGCCGAAAGGTGTTGAGCGCGGACGAAGTCGAGGCGCTGGACCAGACGATTATGGCCGAGGCGATGACAGAATTCAGCCGCATGCGTCGCAGCGGTGTAGCCCACGCCACGCCCACGGATACGGCACCAGACCACCCACCCTCCAAGCGGCTGGCAGCCAGGAAAATCAAGCTCGTGAAGGTGTAGCCGGGAATTGAACCCGGGTTACACATCCATTGGCCGGCGGCACCGCCGGCCTCGCAGGGAAGCCCAGCTCGTTGAGGATCTCTTGCCAGACGTGAATATCGAGCTGGCGAATCTCCTCGGGCTCCAAATGGCCGCGGCATAGGTCAGCGATCTGCTTCCAACCCCGGGACTGGCTGCTTACTTCAGGCATGTGCTCCTCCACGCGCAATTCCCGATTGCGTTTGGGTAATCCTTGCGCGCTGGCTAGTATCCCGAAAAGCCCCAAAGAGGGGGGAATCTGCGCGGGCACCGCACAAAACGTGGGGGGTCGCCGCGGGCAAGTGATTACCTAAGCTCTCCCCCATTAAGGGTATTGACCGAAACTGTCAATGCAATGAATCCTTCCGAACAATTGGCCAATCGGCCAACAGCTACTACAAGGAGCAAGACTCATGAACGCGCCATCCGGTTGCGCCGATTTGGCGAAGTTTTCCCCCCGTGAGCGGCAGATCATCGCTGCGTTGACCGCAGCCCAGCAAGTCGGCGAGATCGCCCGCAAATTGCACCTGACAACGAACACGGTCAAGGCATACATCAAGAGCATTTATTTCAAAGCCGAGGTTCACTCCGCGCGGGAGTTGATGTTGAAGTTTCCGCCAATGGCCCGCGGTGCCGACGAACGCTTGGACAGCTTCCGCCGTGTGCTTGCCGCGAGAGATATCGCCCAACTACATACGGCTGTGCTGGCAATGCTCCGCACATGGACCGAGGCGAGTCGGGTTTTGTGCTGGGAAGTTCGCGGCGATGCCGCCGGCAAGACGGTCGTGTCCCCGCATGGGATGAAACCGGTTGAGTATGGTCCGGCAACCGAGTGCGCCGACGCTCCGCGCCTCATGCGAGCAAGCGAGGTTTCACGGGATTCCTTTCTTCGCGCGGCCTCGGCTGCCCGTCCGCTCGAAGGGGAGGTCTGCCTGCTTCAATTCCGTCTGCTGGACCGGAGATGGCTGCTGGCGCTCGCCGATCCTGCCACGGGGGCGTTCGCACCAGACGCGCTCGGGCTGGCGCGGATGCTCGTGCGCCTAGCCGAGCATCACGCTGAATTATTCCGACCGAGGGCAGCGGCTGCCGCAGCCGCGGGCTAATCATGACGCCCTTCCATCGCCATCGCTGGTCCATGCCGATTACGATCACGCGGTTGACCTACCAACGCTGCCTGGAGTGCGGCATTCGCCGGGCCTTCGATTGCACCCGCTGGCGGCCCGGCAAGATGTTGCGGCGGGAGCATGCCGTGGAGAGAATTAAGCGGGCAGCGGCCTAGGCTGCTCGCGTTCGCTCCGGTTCCCATTTTCAGCACCAGGAGGTGTTGGGCTGGGCAAGGTGCAGCTTTGGGACTGCCGCTGGGAATTTACCCTGCCGGGGGAGGAGTACTCTACTGGCGCGGCGAATACTATCCGCCGATGGACCTTTGGAGTAAGCGGTGGCGGATGGTTGAGCAGCGAGCAACGTTCGTCATTTACTGCGGCATGGACCTAGTGGCCGAGGTGAGGCGGAGATCACCCGGCGGCCGTGCGAACGCTACGATCGTCGTGCAACTGCCCGAGCTTTTGGATTGCGCCCTCAGCCTGCTCGATGGTGCGGAGCACGATAGGGTGAACGCCGCGGATTTAGACCGCGCGGTGGCTCTGCTGGACAGCCTGCCGCCGGTTACAGGAAAGCGATGGCGCGCACGGGGACGCAGCGTGCTGGCTACCTGGAACCGGAGGTGTTTTCGCGTTGCGCGTGTTCAGGAACCAAACATGGCCGCCGCGGTTGCGAGAATTCCCGATTTGCTGGAAACGCTGACGTACCTCCGCGACACCCGCCAGTCCGAGCCGGTGTGTCAGGTTGAGGTGAACGCCCTCAGCGCGGTGGAGCAGCAGGCCAGGCTGTGCTTTACTTCGGTATTGGAAGCACCACACCCGCGCCACCGGTCTTCGGCGTTCCATGTTGGGCGCGGCTTCGCCCGGCCTGGACTGCAAGCAGGGCTTGCCGATAGATGGCACGACCAATTGGGCGGGCCCCCAGCGGGTTCAACTGCGCCAGAGCCAGGCGCTCGATTTGGCCCGCGGAAAGCGAATGGCGGCGGGGCGACTGAGATGTCCGCTTAGTCCCAGCTCCGGATTTGAAACCGTGAACGATGCCGTTCTGTGCACCAGCGGCAGGGCGGCAGGGCGAACCAACGGGCCTATATCGCGGCAAGCTCGGTTTGGTCGCCAGACCATAGCACCAGCCATGCCATCCCTGACCAATCCGTGCGGAAACCCCCGCCGCCGCGGCCATCGCAAACCTCTGATTCCACGGGCCCGCAGGTGGTGCCGTAGCGCCGGGCGGAAACCAAGTGGTTTTCGTGCGGGGTGTGGTCACGCCGGGGCCGTCGCCCCTACCCGACGACGAGCCATAGGAGGTTGAAATAGAACGCAAACGCCTCGACGTAAAAATAGGAAGTGAGGCCGGCGCGAGCAGCGGCATCGAGTTCAGACAATAAGCCGCGCTCCATTTCGCTTGAAATTTGCCGCCATTCTTCGGCCAAATATGCTGCGCGTGGGTCAAGGGCCGCCTCCGACGCTTCCATGACCCCCTGCTGCACGGCCGTGCGTAGGCCCCCTAGTTCCTCGCCCCAGGACCCTTCAGGGCTGGCCTCCGCGCGCAGCCCATCAATGCGCGAGGCCAAGCCCGGGAACTCAACCGACTCATAGCCTTGGTTCACAATTCCGCGGTTCCCCGGGCAGTTGTAATAGAACGCCCTGTGGCCGTCCAGGCCAAGCGCCTCCGGAAAGGTCGAATTCTCGACCACCCGTCCAGCACCTCCATATTCGAACAGCTTTCTCGAATCGCCGAACACCGGCGCCGCGTAGACGAAAAGGCCCCGCTTTCCGACCTTTCGGGCCACCACGCTGATTGTCGCTTGCTGGCGCGCATTTAACGACAGCTTGAAAATCGGGCGCTTAGGCCCCAATTGAGCGAGGCGCTTGGGCATGCGCGCGCTGAAGTCTGGCCGCTTTGCCTGGATAAAGCAGTTCACGCGGAACGAGGGCAGCCTCCCCGGGGCGCGCCGCTGAAACAAGCGGGAAAGCAAGACACCTCGGGGCGGTGCCGCTATTCCCTGGACGCTCCAAAACAGCCGGTTCTTAACAAAGTTCACAAAGTCAAATGGAAGTTTGGCTTCAAGTACCTGCCCTGGCGTCCACCCGTAGGGCGGACCTGTTTGGAGCTGGCAGTAGAGGAAATGCTCGTATTCCTTCTCTTCAAACGCTACCGGGTGCACATGTCATCCCCACAACCGCGACCTGCCCAGTATCCCATGCTGGTCCAGCCGAAGCAGCCGGGGTTGCGCGGGCGCCCGCGGGCGCCATCCCCACGAGCGAGCCGCCTGAGTGATTGGCTCTGGGCGCGCCGGCGGCTGCACGCAGCGCATGAGCAGCAGAGGCCCCAAGCGAAAACCACTTGGTTTCCGCACGCCGGCGCGGCACCACCGGCGGGGCCGTGGAATCAGCGGATTGGAGCCGCCCACGCGCCCGGGATTTCCGCACGCCTGCGGGTGCCGGCGGGCGGCGGCCATGTCCCTGGGACTGACGTGTTTTGGGACACGCGGCATCCCACCCCGGCGGTGGGCACCGGCAGGGAGTCCGACTTCCGGCGCTGGCAGGCGCAGCCCTGCGCCCCGCGGGGCCGGCGGGAGATGCGCGGTAAACGGCATGGACACTGAAGGGACAGCGGCGGGTGCTACGCGGAGGATGTCCGAGATGGCAATCCGCCAACGCTGCCTGCCGGCGGTGCAACCGGCGTCGGAACCCATGCGAGCCGAGTGGCCGACGCATTTGGTGGATAGCCTCCAGGGGAGACCTGCCGCTGGAGGCCACTGGAGTGTGCCAAGCGATCTAGCACCTCCAGCTTGCACCCCGAATCGGCCAAACTCACTAATCCCATCAGCGCTAGCGCGAGGAATTGCTGTTACCGTTGTGTTGGGCGACCATTCATTCGCCAGGCTTTTTTTGGGGACGCTACGGGGACGCGCGGGGTGGAGTATGAGTGCAAAACGCTCCAAAGCGTTCCGAGGCGCAATTCCAGCCATGCTGTTGACGGCAGGGAATTTATGCTAATTCTCCCGAACTGCGCCAAAGCAGCACAAAGCCACAATGTAAGACTTTCACGGCGGTAACACGGGTTCAAATCCCGTCGGGGACGCCAACAAATCAGGGTGCCTCGGTCAAACCGCCTGTTTGCGTAGTGGTCCAGTTTGGCCCACGCAGGCCGGGGCCCGTGCGGATTGCGAGTGAGCAGCCGCGCCGCGCGACCCAAAACTTCAGACGATTTGAAGACTCGCGCCTCAGCAGGGCCGTGATCGCGGCCCGTTGAGGCTCACGGTATGGTTCAAAGCGACTTGGAAGGGGCGCGTACGGCTATGATGGAATCCGGTCCGAACACGTCTCGATGAGCGGGAACGTCTATATCATCGCGGGTCCCAATGGGGCCGGGAAGACTACCTTTGCGCGGGAGTTCTTGCCGCTGTACGCCGAGTGCCGGGATTTCATCAACGCCGACCTGATTGCCCAGGGCATCGCTCCGCTCGCACCCCAGACCGCGGCTTTTCGAGCCGGGCGCCTGATGCTCGAACAGATCGGGCTTTCGGCGCGTAGGGGCGAGGATTTTGGCTTTGAGACGACCCTTTCGGGACTAGCGCACCTGGCCCTGATCCGCGACCTCAAGCGGCGGGGCTACGCCACGCACCTGTTCTATCTCTGGATTCCCAGCGCCGATTTGGCCCTGAGCCGGGTCCGGGCGCGGGTCGCGGGCGGCGGCCACGACGTGCCGGAGGCCGTAGTTCGACGGCGCTTCCAGCGCTCGATCTCCAACTTTCTCCACCGCTATCGCGCCGCCGTGGACCACTGGATTCTCTTCGACAACGCCAGGGAAAGGCCCGAGGTCATGGCCATCTTTGCGGATCGCAAGCTCCATATAATGGAATGCAAGGCGTACCAGCAGTTCGTTGCGCGCTGCGGCGGGATCCGATGAAAAAGCCGCCCAAGGACGTGTTGTCTCTCCCGCTGAATGAGAGGGCTCTGATGGCCCTGCGTTCAGCGGTGAAACAGGCCATTGCTCAGCAGCACGCCCAGGGGCTGCCGGTTTATGTTTGGCGCGACGGCAAGGTGGCTGAGCTGCCGCCACCGAAGGCGCGGGCCGGAGCCAGACGCGCGCCGAAGCGGGCCGCCGCCGAGAGCAGTGCGTCCGGCAAGGCCCGCGGCAAAGTCGCTGGCCGCCGCCGGACGATGGCCTGATCATCGCCCGGCGAAGGCGATCAGCTGCGTCGGCCCAATTCCGGTCCAATCGCCGTTCCGCCGGGTCCAAAACGCGGTGTAGCATTCGGCGCGCTGCGCGCCCACTGAAGGGAGCCACCCGTGCCGCTGGCTTTCCAAAAGTTACATGCGGCGGCGATCCTTTCACGGCGGTAACACGGGTTCAAATCCCGTCGGGGACGCCGCACAGAACGGCTGCTGTCTGCGGGGGCATACCAGGGGTTCCGGTCCCGACCCGGCGAACGCCGCCCTGGCACCGGCCCGCGCCAACGGCCCGGGGCAGAAATTCGCGGGGCAATCGGCCGCGACCTCGCGGCGGCGCCGGCTGTTTCCGTCGGGCAATCCCGGCGCCCCACGGGCGGCCGCCGGTGCCCGGAAGGCCAAACCGGGGCCCCGGGGCCCACGGCCGTCGTGGCAGAATACCGCAATGCGAATCTTTGTCTCGTCCGCGAGGGAGGGGTTGGAAGCACATCGCGACGCGGTGATCAAGGCGATTCGAGCCAACGATGATGTCGTTTCGATGGAGGACTTTACCGCCTCGGCCCGGCCTCCGCTGGATGTTTGCCTGTCAAGGCTTCAGGAAGAGGCCGACCTCCTAGCTCTGATCCTCGGCCCGCGTTACGGCAGCATTTCGCCCACCGGCTTGTCGTTCACCGATGAGGAGTATCGCTTGGCGGTGAGGCTTGGCGTAGGTGTACTGCCGTTCTGCGCAGGCAACCTGAGCGACGCAATTCCCCAAAACAACGACGCTTCGAGCACGGAAAAATACCGTCGCCTGCTGGCGGATGTCGGGGCCAAGCACACCTGGTCCACCTTCTCCGGTGCGGAAGAGCTTGCGACGGCGGTTGCAAGCGCCATCAGCGGTTATAAGGCTGACCACGGAGATTTGGGTTGGCGGGTGCGGCCGGCGGTTGGCTGGGAGGAATATTTCCGCGAGCAACTCAACGAGGACCGATCCCTCAACCACTGCGGTGCCCTGATCGGGAGGGATGATGAGCTGAACCGCCTAAAAGAGTTTGTGGACGGGCCGAAGCGTGTCGGGATCCTCTACGGCCCAAGCGGAAGTGGCAAATCGCGGCTGATGTTGGAATTGGCCAAAGCCCCGCCGTCCGGCTGGGAGTTCCTGTTCATTCGGGACGGCGCTGCATGGAGCGACCATGCCGTTCGCGCGCTACCCGCGAAAAAATGCGTGCTGGTCGCTGACGACGCGGGTCGGCGCAGCGACCTGGGCGGACTATTCGACCTGCTCTAGACCCCTCGGTACGCGGAGCGGACCAAGCTCCTCTTCACTGCCCATCCGGGCGAACGCCGGGAAATGGATCGCCTTGTGGCGCGCTGCGCTGACCCAACGGTGTTTGCCAATGACCTCCCCGAACTTCGCCCGCTGGGCACCGACGACGCGCGGGAGTTGTCCCGGGCAAGCCTGGCCCCAGATTTCAAACAATTCGCGGACCCGCTCGCCCACGCCGCCACTGGTTCTCCGCTGATCATCCGTTCCGGTGCCCGGATGCTGACAGAGCAAAAGATTGCGCCGGCGGTCTTGGCGGGAAATCACGATTTCAAGTCGTTCGTATTAGACAAGTTCGCCGAGGAATGGACCCGAGGGCTCGACGGCCCCGTCTGGCCGAGGCTTTTGGAATTGCTCGCGATCCTCGCGCCGGTTCGCGCGGGCGACCCCGGCCTCCGGGAAAAAGTCACGGCCCTCCTCGGGGTGAGGCCTTATAAGTTCGTCCAGATGCTGGGCGAGCTGGAGGGGTGCCGCGCACTTCGCCGATGGGGTGGGTTAGTCCGGCTCGATCCCGAGATGGTCGGGGATCATCTGCTTGACCGGGCCTGCATCGGCTCGGCTGGGGTTTCCACCGGGTTCGCCGAGGAAATATTGAATGCCCTGCCGGTTTATGCGCCCGATGTGCTTCGGCATATTGCGGAATGCGAATGGCGAGCAAAGCAAAATGGGAGCCGGGTTGACCTCGTCGGTCCCGCATGGGACGCGTTGACAGAACGATTGGATAAGGCGCCGCCGCGGACCGCCGCAGCCGGGCTCGGCGAGTTGGAGGGTGCCGCGGCCTTTATCCCCGAGCGGGCGCTCGAATTGGCGCAGTCGCTCCGGGCACGGGCGGCGGAGAGCGATGCGATCCGCGACGGCGCGGCCCGCATCCTGCGGCAGGTCGCTTTCGGCCTCGACTACCTGCCCGAGGCCTGCCAATTGCTTTGGTGGATGGGCCGCAACGACGCGAGGGCGCTGAACTCCCACCCGGATCACCCGATTCGCGTGCTCCAGGATCTCGCCGCCTACGGGTTGAGAAAACCCATTGGCTACAACGCGGCGGTTCTGGAGGCAGCGGGGCAATGGGTAGCTGACCCATCGCTTGGGAACTACCGGTACTCGCCACTCGATGTGCTCGACAAGCTGCTGGTCAAATACGGTGAGAACTGGGAATCGCACGGATTCAGCATCGGCTTTGGCTATTTTGGCCTCGACCAACAGTACGTCGGCCCGCTCCGCAAGACCGCCATAGAGGATGTCTCAAGTCTGCTCAAATCCGACCGCCCGCGCGTGGTCGGGCGCGCGCTGGACAGTCTGCATGAGATCATCTCCGATTCGGGCCCGATAGCGGGCGGAAGCGCACCGGCCGTTGATTGGCGCGCAGAGCAGGCAGCGGGGGTTGCACTGCTTGAGGGCTTTGCGGCACGTTGCGCTGAACCGGCGCTGATCACCAAATGCCGTCATGCGTTCCGTTGGCTGGCCCGGAACCTCCGGGACATAGACCTTCGCGGCCGTGTATCTCGCGCTCTCGCGGGATTGACGGATAGCCCGGAGGTCCGGATCGCGCACTCCCTTTGCTTCACCTTCGGGGAGGCGGACGCGGACGGGGCCGCGCAATATTCGCACGCTCGGCGACACGCAATCAATGAGGCCACCGAGGCGCTATTTCGGGAGATTCCAGCGAAGGATCTGGTAGGGCGGCTGGAGCGGTTGGTGAACGGTCTGGACGAGGTTGGGCCGCAGCCGTCGGACTTCGGGATCTTTGCAGAAATTGCCCGGTGCAAGCCGGCAGTGGGCGAAGAAATCGTCAGGCACGTCGCGCGGCACGCGGACTGCGCCCTAGGCGACGCCTTTCGAGCCCTCCTGGACGTGCTGCGCAGCAGGCCCGAGAGCCGCCGCTTCGCTCTAGCCGCGGCGGAGGGGGCGGCGGGTTCGGCCAGCCACGCTGCCTTCTCGCTGACGTGGGGCTATTACACATTTCCGTGGCTTTCCGAGGGCGATCCCGCGGACGAAAAGATTCTCCGCTTGTTGATGGCCTCGCCCGACCCGAACATCAAGCGTCACGCGATCGGCGCGATCAAGGAGTTCCGTAACAGTTCCGCGCCGGATGCGGCGGCCAGGGCCTACGCACTGGGACTGGAGGCCGAAATAGGCAATACGCCCATTCTAGCGGAGGCGCTTTGCGAGGCGTTCGACCCCAACACTGGCGTTCCGCTGGAGGGAGATGAGCCCGAACTGGCGAGGCGGCTGCTTGGCAAGCTGGAAGCCACCTCGGACGTCGGGCTGCAGTCTTTTCACATCGGGCGCGTGCTGGGAAAGATCGCCGGAGAAGGGCCCGAGATGCTGGTTGACTTCTTCCTAAATCGCATTAGGCGGGCTGTCGGGCCGCACGCCCCAACCGGGCGCTATGATCCGTTGCCGTATTCGCTCCAGCATGTTTTCGATGGCATCCAGCCTAATGCGAAGCTGCTGGCGCCTTGCTTGCCGCTGCTCGGTTCTCAGAGCCCTTTCGAGCGATACCTAGGCGCGAAGTTGCTCGCGATGTTGGATCCCCCCTTTACCGTTGTGCCAGCCCTAATCCGCGAGGCGACGGCAGGCGGGGCCAGCGCCGAATTTCTCCGCGTGTCCGCCCTGCTGGCCGAAGCGCCACATGATCTGGTCTTCAGCGACCCCGGCTTCTGCGCCGACCTCCTCGATCGGTCGGCTGCGGCCTCAGTGGAGGCCGGCAAAGCCGTTCGGGGCGCCCTGTTGGCGAGCGCGACGAGCGGGCGTTCGGCGGGACGCCGGGCCAGCCATCGCCGCGCCATGTCTCGATTCGCGACAGGGCCAAGGGCTTTGCGGCGGAGATGGCGGGTCGGCCAGCGGCGGCGGAATTCTACCGCACTCTCGCCGCCGGCGCACAAGACACAATTGACGCCATGCTCAGCTCGGACGAGGAGATGCTGTATGGCTAGCCCGGCCAACGTCGACGATGCGGTCAGCCGACTAAGGAATGCGCTGGCGCAAAAATATTCCGCCTGCGCGGACGCAAAGCGCCGTGGCGAGCTGTTGTCCGTAGTCAATTCCTGCGCCGACTCGCTGACGGCCAAGAACGCCTCGCTCGCCCACTGCCAGGTGCTAATTGAGGCGATTAGCTGGCCGGACTACTGGCGCCTGCGAGCGATCCCCGAATTGCCGCCGCCGGAGGCCACGGTGGCCCCGCAGAACCCGAGCGCCCTTCGTTTTCTCCTCGACGGCGGTTTCGCGCGCCTCGACATCGTGGGCGCCGCGCCAGAGGCGCAGCTGCTGATTGCGTTCGAGCACGCCGTCAGCACCGTGGTGAACATGACCGATGTTTTGGCCGTCCTGCTGAACGAGATCTGGCGCACCGCGCTCAGGCCGAACCAGACAAATATCTATAGCGTTCAGAAAACACGCGCGGGGCAGCTTTCCAACCGCCCGATCGCCAGCGGCTTGAGGCCGGGCGACTGGCTCGATGAAGCACGCTCCATCCGGGCCCGGTGCCAGCATCGGGATCCGACGCGAATCCTTGAGCAGGTCACCCGACTTGGTGCTCCCCTGGCGGGCGACCCCCCGCGGGTGCGCGCCGACGCATTCGCAGCGCAAAAGGCCGACGATGACCGCCGAATCGATTACTTCCTCGGGTCCACTGCCTCGTACGTGCGCGGGTTCTCGTGCGACTCAGGGGATGCCATGGTCGCCACCCCCGCCTTCCTCTAGCGGGCCGGCCCCGCTCCGGCCCTCCGCATGCGCCCCCTAGCCCGTCGTCCGAAACCGCCCGGCTGCCCCGGGGCAAGCACGGCGCCGCCGCCTGAGAAAGCGCGACGGGTCAGGCTTGCGGGCCTGGTCCCTGGCCCAGCTAGGCGCGTAAACAGCGCTCCGCGGCGCCGCAGCCTAGGCGGGACGCCCCCCCGGCGGCGGGGCCGGGGTCCGCGCCGGTCGGTCGAAAAAAAGCCAGGCGCCTGCCGCCGGCAATTTGCAGGTGCCGGGCATCCAAATTGCCCATACAATCCGCTGCGGTTAGGGAACCGGAACCGCCGCGGCATGATTTCATCATCGTGAGGGTCGGTCGGGCCCGTGTAGCCTCCGAACGGGGGCTCTGCTCAAGCCGGTTTTCGTATGGCGTGCTTGGGCGCGGCGGACGCAGCCGTCCTCTTCCCGGGTTCCGCCCAGGCCTCGGCGACCGTTGCCGCCATGCTCGCGATGGTCAGAGCGAATTCGACTGCTGCATCATCCGCCCGGTCATCCGGAAAATGCGAGAGCCAGGCGAGCCATCGCCGGCTGCTATGCGCCACGGCCAGAGCGATGATTTCGCCTGCAACAATCATCGAACCGGTTTTGGGGCTGGCCACAATGGCCCGTTGCTCGGACCCGATGCCGTCGGCGGCGACGATCGCGTCCGAGCCGATTAAAAGCCCAGGGACGATGCCGTCTTTCTGCATCGCGTACACGCCTCCCGTTTGCCCGATGAGCCGCAGGCCGCCAGTCCCGCTGAGAATTTCCCATAGGAACACCTGCCCAGCCCCGCTCCACTCCCTCAGCGCGGTCAGCATCCGGAAATTCAATTCCCGGGCATTGTCCGATTGCAGCGTCCGTCGCAGTGTAAGGGAGCGGAGGCGCCCCGGCCGGTGGCCCTGCCGAGCGGCGTACTCCATCAGCCCGGCGCGCATTGTCCGCAGGCGCGCCGTGCGGCACGCGGCCGGAAAGCGTGCCGGAATGGATGCTTCACTCGCTCGGGGCCGTCGCGCGACGAACTCATCCACCCAAAGGTGTGCTCGCAACGCCTCGACTGCCGCGTGCTCGCGCACCCGTAGGTCATCCGCAGAGACCTCGTCGTCCCTGACCATGGCGTCCTCCGAAAGAAAAGGATGGGCGCATTGACGCAGCGATTCAACCCGCGCCTGGGGGGTGGGCGGCGCCCCCCTGAACGTGGATATTGCGTTTGTGGGTTCGGCCCGGCAGCATCGGAACGTTGCCAACGGGCTCAGGAGGCGTGAACCATGTCCGCTGATGATCTAGCATTCGACGAAATTTCCGCGCTTTGCCGAACCGCCCTCAGCTCGCAGGAAATCTATGCGCTGGACCAAGCCATCATCGCGGAGCTGATACGAGAAATCGGTCGCCTGCGCCGGGCTGCTGCTGGCACAACTGTTCGGCCCGTTCAGGATGAACCTGCGGGTCGTCGCGCGTCGCACCGCCCGAGCAACGGCAAGCTCAAGCTGGCGGGCGCGTGAGCGCACCCAGCAGTCCCGTGACACGCTCATTTGCGGACCATGCGCGCCGGCCTGGATAGAAACCGGGTCCCAGAATAGGGGCGCAAGCGAGGCAAATCGTACCCATAGCTGTCACGGTCGGTGGGGGCAATAGCGCCCCGCACCCCCCATTTAGGGGTTGCCAAAAAGTGTCCGCCACGGTCATGATTCCAGACAATGGCCGGTAGGCCACCAGCTCGGTAGGGAGGACCGCAACCTATGAACGCGCCGTCCAGTTACACCGGCCTGGCGATGTTTTCTCTTCGTGAGCGGCAGATCATCGCCTTCCTGCTGGCGGCGAAGCAAGTCCGTCAGATCGCCCTCGAGCTTCAACTGACGCCGAACACGATCAAGTCCTATATCAAGGCAATTTACCTGAAGGCTGAGGTCCACTCCGTCCGGGAGCTGATGCTGAAGTTCCCACCGGCGGGACGCGCGGCCGATGAGCGCTTGGAGAGTATCCACCGCGTACTCGCAGCGACGGATATCGTCCAGTTGCAAGCGGCGGTGCTGGCCATGCTTCGCGCGTGGACTGGCGCGCGGAGGGTTCTCTGTTTGGAGGTTTCGGGTGATGATCATGGCCGCCTGCCGCAACCGTATGGCGGCCGGCCGCTGGGCTGCGGCCCGGCTGCTGCCTGCGCCGAAGGTCCGATACTGATGCCCGCCAGTGAAGTGGCGCGGGCCTCATTTCTGCGCGCTGCCTCCGCCGGTCGCCCGCTGCAGGGCGAAGTGTGTTTGGTTTTGCTCCGTCTTGCGAGGTGTACATGGCTGCTGGCGCTCGCCGATCCCGCCGCGGGATCCTTTACACCGGATGCGCTCAAGCTGGTGCGGGCGCTCGTGCATTTGGCCGAGCATCACGCAGGAACCTTTGTCCCAAAGATAGCTACGGCCGCGGCGGCGGGGGCAGCGCAGCGGAAGGCTGGGTAGCCTGTCCTTCGACCCGCGTCGCCGGTAGCCATGGCCAATAGGGTCAGGAGGCCGACCCGTCGGCGCTTCCTGGAACGCGACGTCGGTTCGCTTTGCGGGGCCGCCCCCGTCAATGTTCGACTCTGGCTGCCGGACGGCAGGCAAAGCGTTGCGGTCGGAGGCCGGGGCAAAAGAGTTTCAACGGCCGCCAGCGTAATTCCTATCGGCCCCTCACGCGCCACGGCGTTGCATCTGCCCGTGAGGCCGCGCGCCCGCGCCTTCGCCATGCGAATTTGCTGGGCTGTGATAACGTCACAGCGCCGGCAAACCGTGCCGCGGGACGAATGGCGTGTGTGGCGCCGGCGGGTGTTGCGTGACCGCTTCACCGTTTGCCGCGTGCGGCGCACCGGTGTGCCCGCGGACGTCGCCCCGGGCTAGCGGGCATCATCGCGCGACGCCGCCGGCTGACATCGGTCGCAACCGCGGCGTTTCTGCCGCCCTTCTTTTGCCTCGCCGCTCGCGGGCTGGTACATTGGCATTTCGGCTTCCCCGGGAGATTGCTCCTCATGCCTTGCGTCTCGAATGCGGCATTTCGTACGTTGCCAGCAGGCTGTTTCCGCCCGTATCGCGCCGTGCCCGGCCCGGCGCCGCAAGCCGCCGCTGCCCGACCGGCGCGGCTGCGCCGGCTCGCTGGATTCGGCCTGAGCCTCGCATTCGCGCTAACGGCGTTGGTACCGCTGGCCTCCGGACAAACCGTCTTTCGCCGTCTGACCCGCTGGAAGATCCAATCCGCCGCGCATTTTTCCGCCGGCGGCGCGGCGGTGTCCCGTGCGGGCTTTTCCACCGCCGGTTGGTTCCCGGCGCGCGTTCCCGGTACGGTGGTCTCCAATCTGATCCGCGACAAGATCTATCCGAATCCCAACTTCGGCATGAACCTCCGCGCCTTCCCGGGCGAAACCTATCCGATCGGCGGCAATTTTTCCAATCTGCCCATGCCGCCGGACAGTCCCTTCCGGCATCCTTGGTGGTACCGCACGCAGTTCCGCCTCGCTTCCGTCCAGCCAGGCCAACAATACTGGCTGCATTTCCGCGGAATCAACTTCCGCGCGTCCATTTGGCTGAACGGCTACAAGCTGGCCGGTTCCCGCCAAGTCGCCGGCACATGGCGGATTTTCGCCTTCAACATCACCCCCTACCTGCGCCGCGGCGTCAACGTCCTCGCCGCCCAAACGTACGCCGAAACGCCAAACGATCTGGCGCTGACCTTCGTGGATTGGAACCCGCTGCCGCCGGACAAGGACATGGGCTTGTTCCGGCAGGTGTTCATCACCCGCACCGGCGCCGTTTCGCTCTGGCATCCGCAGGTGCGGACCAGACTCGATCTGCCGTCGCTGGCCGCCGCCCACCTGACCATCTCGGCCCATCTGCGCAATTCCGCCAGCCATACCGTGCGCGGCGTGCTGATCGCCCACATCGGCGCCATCACCCTGCGCCGAGAGGTGTTTCTCGGTCCCGGCATGGACCGCCGCGTGGTCTTCCGCCCGGCGCGGTATCCCGCCCTCAACTTCGTCCATCCCCGCCTGTGGTGGCCGTATGAATGGGGCCCGCAGAACCTCTACCATTTGCATCTCGCCTTCACCGCCGCTGGCCGCGTCACCGACCGCAAGACGGTGGTCTTCGGCATTCGTCAGGTCAGCTCCCGGCTGGACGCCCGCAATCACCGCCTGTTTTTCGTCAATGGCCATCGCATCCTCATTCGCGGCGCCGGTTGGGCGGCGAACATGCTGATGGACCTTTCAGCGCGCAATGAATTGGAGCAGCTGCAATACGTCCGCGCCATGCACCTGAATGCCATTCGGCTGGAAGGCAAGCCGATGGACCAGACCTTCTACCGGCTCTGCGACCGCCTCGGCATTCTGGTCATCCAGGGCTGGTGCTGCTGCTCCCGCTGGCAGCATTGGAAAGACTGGAGGCCCGCCGACTACGTCATCGCCGCCGCTTCGGAGCGCGACCAGCTCCAGCGCCTGCGCAACCATCCCAGCGTGTTGGTCTGGCTCTATGGCAGCGACATCGCGCCGCCGCCGCCGGTGGAGCGCATCTATCTCCGCGTCATCCAACAAACCCATTGGCCCGACGCGGTCGTCGCCGGCGCGTCCAAGCAGAAGACGCTGGTGGGCTGGACCGGCGTCAAGATGTCCGGCCCCTACCAATATGTCGCGCCCAACTATTGGGAGAACTCGCACGCTCCCGGCGGCGCCTTCGGCTTCAACACGGAGACCAGCCCCGGCCCCGCCATTCCCGTGCTGGCCACCCTGCGGGAGATGCTGCCCCGCGCCGATCTCTGGCCCATTGATCAAGCCTGGAATTACCATGCCGGCGGCGGCGAGTTCAAGAACCTGAACTACTTCACCAACGCGCAAGCCGCCCGCTACGGCCCGTCCACGACGCTGCGCGACTACGAGCGCAAGGCGCAGGCCATGGCCTACGCCGGCGAACGCGCCATGTTCGAAGCCTATGGCCGCAACAAGTGGGTTTCCACCGGCGTCATCCAATGGATGCTCAGCAACGGCTGGCCGTCCATGATTTGGCACCTGTACGACTATTACCTGCGCCCCGGCGGCGGCTTCTTCGGCGCGCAAACCGCCTGCCAGCCGGTGCACATCCAGTATTCCTACGACGACGGCTCGATCTGGGTCGTCAATTCGTTGTTGCGCGATTTCAGCGGCCGCGCCCGCGTGCAGGTATACAGCTTCCATCTGCGGCCGCTGTTGCAAAAGACCCTGGATGTCTCGGCGCCGGGCAACCGTTCGGTGCGCGTTTTCACCCTGCCGAAGTTCGCCCATGTTTCGCCGGTCTACTTTGTCCGCCTGCGCCTCACGGCGGCCAAATCCGGCGGCGGAAACCGCGTGGTCAGCCGCAATTTCTACTGGCTGGCCCGTCATCCGGACACCCACGACTGGGCCAAGTCCACCTGGTATTACTCGCCCATCGTCCACTACGCCAACCTCACCGAACTCCAGTCCCTGCCGCCGGTGCGCCTGCGGCTCTCCGCCACGGGCCGGCGCCATGGCGGCTGGGAAACCGACGTGGTGCGTTTGCGCAATCCCAGCCATCACCTGGCCTTCCAGGTGCATCTGGTGGTCTTGCGCGGCCGCCGCGGCGCAGACATTGAGCCGGCGATTTGGCAGGCAAACTACCTGGAGCTGATGCCCGGCCAAAGCCGGACCCTTCATGTCCGCTATCGCGCCGGCGCCTTGCATGGCGCGCGGCCCGTGATTCGCGCCGGCGGTTGGAACATCAAGCGGGCGTTTGCGCCGGTGGCAGGGAAGTAGCCGGACCAGGGCGTCGGCGCACCGGCGCTGATTGTTGGCATCCGGCCGGCGCTAGCCGCCCGCCGCGGCGCTGAGAATCTGAACGAGCAGCCCCTCACGGATCAATCGCCGCGCCAAAGTTAATTGCCCCTCGCGAAGACGCGGCGCAACTTCCCGGCCAGGTCACCGATGGTATAGCTCACGCCAAAGCGCAGCACGAAAGGATCGCTGACGTCCGACATGCCAAATGTGGGCTCAACGCGGAACGACCAGTGCCGCGACCACGCGTAGCTAAAGACCGGTCCCAAATAGGTCTGCTGCCGCGCCCAGTAGAAGCCGAACTGCCGCGAGTTGCCCAGCGCGCCCATCATTTCCAGCCCCATGCCCAGCCGGGCGGCTGAAAACAGCGACGGCGCCGGCCCATCGCCGCCGGCCATGCTCGCCATTCCCCCCATCTCCCCCATCCATCGCGGCTGGCGGAATACGCCCCAGACGTAGCCAAAATCGTTCTCGTTCGGCGATTGCAGCGCGGTCTCAGTGATGAAATTGAAGGTGGCATTGATGCGGCCCCAGTCGTGATAGACGATGGCTCGAGTTTCGAACGTCCGCGCCGGCGACCGCCGGGCCAAACTCAGCGGTCCGGACAAATCCTCGCCGCCGAATCCGCTGACCTCCATCTTGTACAATGCCGCCTGGTTTAGATCTTCATACTCGCCGTAGAGAGTGAAGTGCAGCAGGTGGTCGTGGGGAAAAAGCTGGACATAGGTGTTGAAGCGCATGCCGCCGTAGGTCGTCGGCAGCCCGGCGATCTTCTGCCCCTCGAGCATGAATCCCGCCGTCCAGCGGGGCGTGATGCCGTATTCGGCCATGCCCATCGTGGTCAGGAAATCCGGCCCGGTGCGGGCGCGCTGGAAATCGGGGAGCAGCATGACCATCAGCGATCCCTGCGGGGCAGGGTAGTTGACAGCGGTGAAATACGGGTTCATCTGCCCGTACACGGCCGCCGCCGCGGCTAGAAACACAGCCAACACGGCGATCTTCGCGAGAGAAGCGGTCTTCATCGGTGGTTCAGTCCCAGGTGCGGGCGCGAAACGCGCACAGCGGCGTGTTCGCGCGGCGAACGGACATGGAAACCGTTCGTCGGCCCGCAGGTGAGCCGTACGGCGGTTGCCAGGCGCAGGCGGGGCTGGGGCTAGATGCGGAGCGGGAGACCAGCCGCTCTTGGGGGCGGAGAAGGATCCTGCCGGCCGGGTTCCATCCGCCGCGTGACGGGGCGAACGGTCATGGACGCCGTGTCACCGGCCGCAATGGCCATCGTGGCGTTCGGGACGATCGCCATGGCGGGCGACGGACTTTTCAGCGCGGCCACCAGCGGGGCGGCGCCACACCCGGCGCAATCCGCGCTGTATTGGGCCCGCGCTTGATTAGGCGGCAATGGGGTCGCCGGAGACGTCCCACCGTGCCGCGCCGCCTCTAGCGAACAGGCGACCCGGCAATGCACGGCGAACAAGCTGCCGCCCAGCACCGCCGCAAGCAGTAGGATCGTGGCGATCGGCCGCCGCAGCGTTGGGACCATGCGACAGCGTAACATGCCGAAAGCTGGGGCGAGGCCGGCGGCGATGGCTGGCGCCAGCTACATTTTCGGATAGCGGGTTTGCCGGCCGCCAGCTTGCATGCCCGCTCCGCGCTGCGGGGCGCGGCCCGGAGCGGCGGCCCGAGGCCGCGCCATCGCCGCGCTATGCTGCCTGAGCCGAGCGCGCGGCGCCGTGTGCAGCAGGCCAAATAGCCCGGCGCCCAGCCCCACCGCTGAAGTGATCACGACCACCGCCCCGGTCAGCCGCGCCCTCCACGTGCCCAGCCGCCAGCCCTCCGGCAGCGCCTTCAGCGCCAGCAGATACAGCATGCCCAGCACCAGGGGCAGCAGCAGCGCGTTCATCACCTCCACCATCACCGCCAGTTCCACCAAATTGATTTTGGCCAGGACCAATCCGCCGCCCGCCACCACGCAGACCACGAACACGGCGTAGAACCATGGCGCTTCGAAGGGAGTGTGCGCCAGCGACCGTTTGTACCCGGCGACTTCCCCCAATCCCCACGCCGCCGTAAGCGACACCACGATCGCCGCCACCGCCGCCGCCCCCACCATGCCTAGCGAGAAAACCACCCGCCCCCAGGTCGGTCCCAGCACCGGCGTCAACGCCCGGGCGATTTCCGGCACCGTGTCCAGCGGCTTCGCCGCCGCGCCGGCCAGCGCGGCGGCGGCGGTGATCAGCACCGCCGCCATGATCGCTTGGGTGATGACCGCTCCCGCCGCGGTTTCAATCCGCGCCGATTTCAGATGCTTCGGCCCCAGTCCTTTGTCAATGATGGCCGACTGCTGATAGAAGATCATCCAGGGCATGATCACCGCCCCGATGTTGCCCGCCACTAAAAACCAATACCCCGCGTTACCCCCCAATCCTTGCGCCAGCGCTCGCGTCATCGCCGCTGCCGACGGGTGGGACACCACCGCGACCCCCACGAACGCCAGCTCGAAGCAGCCCAGCGCCAGCGCCACCGATTCCACCTGCCGGTAGGCGCCGGTGGCGCTGACCACGATCAAAAACGCCCCCGCCAGGGCCACGCTGATCCAGGGCCGGACGCCGAACAACAGCCCCACCCCTTCCAGCCCGACGAATTCCGTGACCAGCGCGCCGATGCAGGAGATCACCAGCGTGCTCGCCGACAGCCAGGCCCAAGTCGCGCCAAACCGGTCCCGGATCAGCTCACCGTGGCCCTTCCCGGTCGCCAGGCCTAGCCGCACCGTCAGCTCCTGGACCAAATACAGCACCGGCACCAGCGCCACTTGCAACCACAGCAGTTGATAACCGTACCGCGCCCCGCTTTGCGCCGCGGTGATGACGCTGCCGGCGTCGGTGTCGGCCAGCATGACTACCAGCCCTGGCCCCGCTGCCAACAGCAGCAGCTTCCACCAGGCGATGGGGTGGGAATTCGCGCCGCGCTCCGGCGGCGTGCTGGGGCGTTGCCGTCCCGGACTGTGGCTGGTTCTGGCCTCGGTCAACCCATCCTCGCGCAATTCCGCCACGAATGCCGTGCAGGGATAACCCGCGGGCCGCGGGCGGACCGCGGCCAGGCACGGCTGTGGGTGGATGATTCCTCGGGCGCCGGCAAAACGGAGCCTAGAGGGGGGCGGCGGAGCCGCTTCGGTACATTCCTCAACGTTTAGGTTGCCAGAGATCGGCGGGAAAATCTTGCCTATCCCGCTGCGGCGGCCCAGCCGCTCGGTGCGGGCGCCGGTGGCTAGGCCGGTTTCGCCGCGCTGCCCGGCCGTTTGGGCAGCAACCGGCTGGCGATCCAAACCACGGGAATGCCGAACGCCAAGACGTGGGCCAAATAGTTATTGGTCAAATAGATTGCCGTCGGATGGGGCGGCAGCTTCGCCCGCCCCAGCGGCACGATGGCGTAGGCCATCACCACGCGGATCACTACGCCATAAGCCGCTCCGGTAGCCAGCGGCAAGCGCCGCAGCCCCGGCCAGCGTATCGCCGCGAAGACGAAAATCGCCGCCAAGATTAGGCTGACGATGGCGTGAAAGAACATCCCCAAAAACGCCGTGCCCCAGCCGCCGGAAAAGGCCGCCGTGCCGAGAAAGTTGGAGGCGTCCCACTGCGACAGCCCCTGCGCCGTCAGGCCCGAGTGCAAAAAATATCCCTCTGTTACGACCAGATAAATGTCGACCAGAAACGCGCCGGCCAGGCCGGAAATCAACGTGGCCCGCAGCCAACCAGCAGAGGACGACGCGGCGCTGGGTGGTGCGGGTTCGGCGGCGGGAACGGGGTTGGAGCTGCCAGTGGACATCATGGGCCTCCCTGCGCCAGCCCTGCGGCCAAAAGTGCCGGCCCGCCCATTGTACGTCGAATGACGCGCGCCGCCGTCGCGCGGCAATGTGTCGCGGGAGGGCGCCGTTTTGCTTGCGGCAAGGCCGGCGCGAAATGGCCGAGATGTTGGCCCGGGCGGCCCGCCTTCGGTCAGCCTATCCCTAGCCCCGCGACTCGGGGCGTCCAAAAATGCGCGGCTGAGCCGCCCTAGCGCCGCGCCGGCCGCACCGGCGAACGGAACTCCGCCACCTGCATTTCGCGCGCCCCCGGCAGCGACGGCAACAGCGTCATCAGGGCCGGAATGTCGGTGCGGATCACCGCGATATCGCTCGAGGTTTGGTCCTCGACGAACAGGTACGCTCCCAGCCCACCCAACGCCAACCGCTCCGGCCCCAATCCCACCGGTATCGCCGAGAGTACATGTCGCGTCTCCAGGTTGATCACGTCCACGGTGTCCGCCGCATGATTGGCCACGTACAGCCGGCTGCCGTCGGGGGACACCGCCAGACCCCAGGGCCCGGTGCCCACCACCATGCTGCCCGCGACTTGATTGGCCGCGGTATCCACGATGCTGATGCTCGTGCCGCCGCCCCGGTCGCCGTAGTTGGATACGTACAGTTCCCCGCCGTCGGGCTTCAGCGCCATCGCCTTCGGGTCCGGGCCCACGGAAAGATAGGTCAGCACCGACGCCGGCGGCGCCAGGTCCACCACGGCCACTTCATCCGCCGCCGGGCAGAGCACGAACGCCTTATGGCCGTACGGCAGCGCGATCACCTGCGTGGGCGGCGCCGGCAGCGGCAGCGTCGCCGCCGGGCGAAACGTCTGCGCGCCGACGATCTCCAGGCGCGGCGGATCGGCCGTCGCCACCACCACCCGTTCCGCCGGCGCCAGCGCCAAGGCGGCGGGCCGCCCGCCGAGCGTCATGCGATGCGTCACGCTGCGCGAGGGCAGATCCACGGCGTACAACGCGGCGTGACCGTCGTGGTCGCCGGCAATATAGGCGATGGCGCCATCGGCGCTCAGGGCCATGGCCTTGGGGCGGGTGTCGAGCGGAATCGCCAATGCGCGGCGCCGGCTGGCCAGGGGGAACACCGCCAGTGATCCGGGCCGGCGGCGGCCATGGATTTGATCCAGCGCATACAGTTCGGCCCGCGCCGGATTGTAGGCCAGCGCCACCACCGTGCCCTTCGCCGCCAGCGGCGGCGCCACCTTCAGCGTTCGCGCGTCCAAGGCGAGAATGCCCGCGCCCGGTCCCGCGACGTAGACCATGACGTGATACGCCGGGCCCGGCATGGGATAGAGCCGGTGGCATCCCGCCAGCCCACCCGCCGCCGCGGCCATCGCCGCCGCCCCCAACCAGCGCGATGCCCGGCCGCCCCGCCGCCGCTGGCCGTGGTCCGTGCTCCGCCGCCCAGGGTAAGGCAGGTTCACGCCGCGCCGCCCTCCGCCGGCACTCTCAGCCTCGCCGCGCCGGGCTGGTCGTCGGCGGCATCCGCCGCGCCAGCAGCGGCGCCAGGCCCCGTGCGTCAGCCATCAGTTGCTCCAGTTGCCGCGGGTAGATGGATTGGATGCCGTCGCTCAGCGCCCGGTCGGGCGTGTCGTGCACTTCCACCAGCAGCCCGTCCGCTCCCACCGCCAGCGCCGCCCGCGCCAGCGGCACCACCCGGTCCCGCCGTCCCGTGCCGTGGCTGGGGTCCACCAGCACCGGCAGGTGGCTCACCTCCTGCACCGCCGGCACCACCGTCAAATCCAGCGTGTTGCGGCTGTGGTCGGAGAAAGTGCGGACGCCCCGTTCGCAGAGCGCCACCTGGTAGTTGCCCTCCGACAGCAGATACTCGGCCGCCATCAGCCATTCTTCCAGCGTCGCCGCCAGTCCGCGCTTCAGCATGACCGGCTTGCGTGCCTTGCCCGCCCGCCGCAGCAGCGCGTAATTCTGCATGTTGCGCGCGCCTAGCTGGATCATGTCGGCGTATTGCTCCACCAGCGCCAGGCTCGCCTCGTCCACCGCCTCGGTGACGATGCCCAGGCCGAAGCGCTCCCGCACCTCCGCCAGAATCTCCAGGCCCTCTTCTCCCATTCCCTGAAACGAATACGGCGAGGTGCGGGGCTTGAACGCCCCGCCGCGGAACATCCGCGCCCCCGCCGCCGCCACCTGCTCGGCGATGCGCAGCGTTTGTTCGCGGCTTTCCACCGCGCACGGTCCCGCCATCACCACCCATTCCGGGCCGCCGATGGTGATGCCCAGCTCCGGCGGGCCGATCGGAATCACCGTCTTTTCCGGCTTCACCTCCAGGCTCACCAGCTTGTACGGCTTGGAAACGCGCAGCGCCTCCGCCACGCCGTCCAGCCCCGCCAAATCGCTCAGTTCCAGCGCGCCCTTGTTGCCGGTAATGCCGATGGCGGTGCGCTGCGCCCCGGGGATCGGATGCGGCTTCAGACCCAGGGATTCGATGTGGCGGCAGACGCCGGCGATCTGCTCTTCGGTCGCACCGGCCTTCATCACGATTAACATGGCGATATCCCGTGCGCCGGCCGGCTAACCCCGGGCGCTAGCCGAAAAAGACCGACGCGATGTCATAAATCTCCGGGTCCACCTTGCGGTTTTTGCCCAGCGCGTCCTCCAGCGGCACCGACGCCAGCTTCTGCCCTTGCAGCGACGCCATCCGCCCGAACTCCCCCTGGTGCACCATGTCAATCGCCTGCACGCCGTACCGCGTCGCCAGCACGCGGTCAAAGGCGGTCGGGGTCCCGCCGCGCTGGATGTGGCCCAGGTTCACCATGCGCGTCTCGAATCCCGTCCGCTTCTCGATCTCCGCCGCCAGCCGCCCGCCGATGCCGCCCAGCCGCGCGTGGCCGAACTCATCCACCTGCGTGCCCTGCGTGGTCTGCCCGATTTGGTCGGCCAGCTGCGCGCCTTCCGCCACCACCACGATGCTGAAGTATTTGCCGCGCCCGTGCCGCCGTTGCAGCAGGTCGCAGACTTGGTCCAAATTGATTGGCTTCTCGGGGATCAGCACCACGTCGGCGCCGCCGGCAATGCCGCTGTAGGTGGCGATCCAGCCGGCGTCCCGCCCCATCACCTCCACCACGATGATGCGATTGTGCGCCTCGGCGGTGGTATGCAGCCGGTCCACCGCCTCGGTGGCGATATTGACCGCGGTGTCGAAGCCAAAGCAGACGTCCGTGCCCGCCAAATCGTTGTCAATGGTCTTGGGCACCCCGACCAGCTTCAGTCCCGCTTGGTTCAGCTTCAGCGCCACTCCCAGCGTGTCGTCGCCGCCGATGGCGATCAGCGCGTCCAAATGATTGACCGTGAACGTGGCCTTGACCCGTTCCAAGCCCTTCGGATCCTTGAACGGATTGGTGCGCGAGGTGCGCAGAATCGTCCCGCCGCGATGAATGATGCCCGGCGTCGAATCCAGATCCAGCAGCTGGAAGCGGTTCTCCAACACCCCGCGCCAGCCTTCCTCGAATCCGAGGATCGAGTCGCCATAGAACATCGTCCCTTTGCGCACCACGGCGCGAATCACAGCGTTTAAGCCGGGGCAGTCGCCCCCACCCGTTAAAATTCCTACGCGCATCCTCACTCCTTGACGGAATTGACCGGAAAGAGTCTTATTCTAACGGATCATCGCTCCTCGCGTCGGCGCGCCATGACCCCAGCCGCCACATCTTCCGTCATTCGCCGCATCGGCGTGCACACCTCCGTCGCCGGCGGCCTGCCGCTGGCCGCCGAACGCGCCCATGCCTTGGGCTGCCAGACCCTGCAAATCTTCTCCTCCAGTCCGCGGCAGTGGCGCGGCGCGGAGCTGGACCCCGCCGCCTGCGCGCGAATGATTCGCCTCCGCCGCGAGTATGGGCTGCGCCCCTTGGTCATCCACGCCAATTACCTCATCAACGCCGCCGGGGCCGCTCCCGCGCTGTGGGAGCGCTCCATCGCCGCGCTGCGCGGCGAACTCCTCCGCGCGCGCCAGCTTCAGGCGGATTTTTTGGTCCTGCACCCGGGCGCGCCGGGCGCCGGCAATGACCGCGCCGCCGCCATCGCCCGTGTCGGCGAAGCCGTGCGGCGGGCGGCGCAAGGGCTCCGCTGGGGCCGCCTCAAGCTGTTGATCGAAAATACCGCCGGCGGAGGTCGCCTCGGCGGCGCCTGGGAAGAGCTGGCCGCTTTGCTCGCCGCCGTGAGCGCGGTTCCCAGCGGTGTCTGCATAGACACCTGCCACGCTTGGGCCGCCGGCTACGCCATTCGTTCCCCTGACGGCTATCGCGGCGCCATCGCCGCGCTGCACCGGGCCATCGGCCTGAGGCACGTCCATGTCATCCATGTGAACGATTCCAAGGGCGGCTGCAACTCCCACGTGGACCGGCATCAAAACATCGGCCAAGGCACGCTCGGCCGCGAGGCATTTCGCCTGTGGATGAACGATCCCCGCTGGGCGCGCAAGGCGTTCATCTTGGAGACGCCGGTGGACGCCCTCGGCGACGATCGCAAAAATCTTAACCGCCTGCGCGGCCTGATCGGCGCCCCGCGCCACCGCCCGCCCCGCCTGGCGCCGCGATGATTCCGCCCCCGTCAGCCCTGGCGACCTGCCGCGCCTAGCTTCGCCGCAGCGGCGGAAACGCCCGCTGTACCTGCCCTGCTCCTTCCTCGATCGTCACCGTCTGATCCGCCGCGATCGGCCCCAGGCGCGTCAGTGCGCCGCTCGGCCAATGAATCTCGACCTCGTCCACGCGGCGGCGCGGGCCCAGCCCGAAATGCAGCCGCGGATCCTGCGCCGATTGGTAGCTCATCCCGCCCTTGCGTTCCGCCACCGCCGTCCACCGCCCCGCCCGGACCCGCGCCTGCGCTCCAATCGCGTCGCGGTTGGAGCGCGTGCCGATCAAGAACAACTGGAGCCAATGCCGCCCCGCGCCCACGTTGTTGCGCAGCAGCTGCGGCCGTTCGCCGTTGTTGTTCACCAAAAGATCCAACCGTCCGTCGTTGTCGTAATCCCCGACGGCGGCGCCGCGGCTGACCCGCGGCCGCAGGAATGCCGCGCCCATGGCCCCGCTGGCATTGTGAAAATGCCCGCCCCCCAGATTGCGGAACATCATCTTCGGCTCGGCGTAATGCACCAGCGGGTTATAGCGGCGGATGTTGTCCAGCACGTGTCCGCAAGCCATGAAGACATCCAGATTGCCGTCGTTGTCGTAATCCATGAACCGCGTGCCGAACTCGCTGCGGTGGAACGCGGCATAGCCGATTCCGGAGCTGACGGTGGCGTCGTTGAAGGTGCCGTCGCCCATGTTTTGATACAGGCGCGGCAGCTGCGAATCCAGATGCGTCACGATCAGGTCCATCCGCCCGCTGCCGAACGCGTCCCCCGCGTCCACCCCCATGCCCGCTTCCGGTTCCCCGTTGCTGCCCACCGCCACGCCGGCTTCATAGGCGACTTCCCGGAAGGTCCCGTCGTGCTGGTTGTGGAACAGGAAATTCGCCATCGAATCGTTGGCGATGAAGATGTCCGGCCAGCCGTCTTGGTCGTAGTCGAAGGTCACCACCCCGAGCCCATTGCCACGGTGCCGTCCCAGCCCCGATGCGAGGCTTACGTCGCTGAAGGTTCCATCGCCGTTGTTGTGGAACAGCGTCGGCGCGGTGGGCGGAAAGTCGTCCGGCAGGCAGTAGCTGCGCAACCCCGGTCCGTGCGCGCCGCAGTAATAGTTCGTCGCCGGCGTCCAATCCACGTAATTGGCGATGATCAGGTCGAGCTTGCCGTCGCGGTCGTAGTCGAACCACGCCGCGCTGGAGGCCCATCGGCCGGCGTTGCCCACCCCGGCGCGCGCGGTCACGTCCGCGAAGGTTCCGTCGCCCCGGTTGTGGTACAGGATGCAGCGCCCATAGCCGCAGACCAGCATGTCGGGATAGCCGTCATTGTCGTAATCGCCCACCGCCATGCCCATGCCGAACAAACCTTCGGCGCCTACCCCCGCCCGCGCCGTCACATCGCTGAAACTCCCGTCTCCGTTGTTGTGATAGAGCGCGCCGCGCAATGGTTGGAGCGGATGGTAGGCCGCCGTCGCCGCGCCGTTGACCAGATAGAGATCCAGGTAGCCGTCTTGGTCGTAATCCAGCCAGCCGCAGCCCGCCCCCATCGTTTCGATCAGATATTTTTGCGCCGAGGCCGCGTTGTCGTGGCGGAAATTGATGCCGCTTGCCGCCGTCACGTCCACGAACGCCGCCGCCGCCGGGGCCGCCGCTCTTCGCGATGCGGGCAGGAGGGCGCCCGCCGCCCGAAGGCCGGCCCCGGGGTAGAACGCCGCCGCCCCCGCCAGCCGCAATAACTCCCGCCGCGTCACGCCGGCGGGGTCTCGCCGTCGCCGCCGCGCGGCGCCGGCGACGCATTCGAGGCCTGGATCGCCATATCAATAAACGCCAGCGCCGCGCGCCCCAGCGCCCGGTCCCGCCGGAACACCAGCCCCAGCTCGCGGTACAGCTTCGGCGCCGCCAAGGGCAGCAGGGCCAGTTCTCCGCTGCGCGCCTCCGTCACCGCCATGGTCTGCGCCACGAACCCGATGCCCAAGCCCGCCGCGGCGAAGGATTTGATCAGCTCCGTGCTCTCCAATTCCATGGAGATTTTCAACCGGGAAGCGAAGGGCTGGAGCCGTTCGTCCAGCGCGTCGCGCGTGCCGCCCGATTTCGGCAGCACCAGCGGATACTCGGCCACCCGCGCCCATTCCACCGCCGCCGGCCCGTCGCTCTGCTGCGCCGCCCGTGCCGCCCGCGGCGCCAGCGGGTGGCCCGGGGGCGCCACCGCCACGATCTCATCCCGGTGCAGCGGCACCACTTGCAGCCGTGGATCGCTGGCGGGCAACGAGAGCAGGCCGAAATCCACCCGGTTTTCCAGCACCGCCTCCATGATGTCGGAATGTTCCCCCCGCCGGATATGCACCCGCACCGCCGGATGCTGGCGGATGAAGCGCGCGAACACCTCCGGCAGCACATGCAGGCAACTGCCCTCATTGGCCGCCAGCGACAGTTCTCCGCTCGGCGTGTGATTCAGGTCGGCGACCGCGTCGAGCCCTTCCTTCCGCAGTTGCCGCAGCCGCGAAGCGTACTCATGAAACACCCGCCCCGCCGCCGTCAGCGCCACTTTCCCGCCGCCGCGGTCGAACAGCCGCGCCCCCACTTCCTCCTCCAGCAAGCGAATCTGCGCGCTGATCGCCGGCTGCGTGCGGTAGCAGGTGACGGCGGCGCGGGAGAACGAACTCAGCCGCGCCACCTCCAAAAACGTGTTCAATTGATCAAAATCCATCGCCTTGCTGCGGGAAACCGCCCCCCTGCCGCCGCCCATGGCGGCGATAAAAAAAACTTATTGGGCCCGGCCCCTCGCGCACTGCTAGTCTGCCATGTCTGGTGGGCGATGGCAGTGGCTCTCATCGCTTCCTCCAGCCGCCGCCGGCGCCGGGCCTGCAGCCGCCCCCCGCCTGCGCGGCGCCGCCCTTGTTCACCCGCGCTGCCGCTATCGTGTCCACGGAGATTCCGCCATGCCCACCCCCAAGGAAGTTCTCGATTACTGCCGCCAACATGAGGTCAAGATCGTGGACCTGCGGTTCACCGATCTGCCCGGCCTTTGGCATCACATCTCATTCCCCATCAATCAGTTGACCGAGGCGGCCTTCGAGGACGGCTTCGGCATTGACGGTTCCAGCATCCGCGGTTGGGCGGCGATCCATGAGAGCGACATGCTCCTCATTCCCGATCCCTCCTGGTACATGCTGGACGCCTTCACCGCCGTCCCCACGCTGGTCATGATCGGCGACATCCAGGATCCCCTCACCCGCCAGCGCTACGACCGCGACCCGCGCCATGTCGCCAAGAAGGCCGAGGCCTACCTCGCCTCCACCGGCATCGGGGATGTCGCCTACTTCGGCGCCGAAGCGGAGTTCTTCATCTTCGACAACGTCCGCTTCGATCAGCGCGAACAGCACGCCTTCTACTTCATTGACGCCGAGGAGGGCCGCTGGAACTCCGGCCGCGAGGACGCCAACCTCGGCTACCGTCCCCGCTACAAGGAAGGCTATTTCCCCGTCCCCCCCACCGACCATTACCAGGACCTGCGCACGGAGATGGTGCTGAAGCTGCAAGCCGCCGGCCTCACCGTCGAGTACCACCACCATGAGGTCGCCACCGGCGGCCAGTGCGAAATTGACCTGCGCTTCGACAACTTGCTCAAAACCGCCGACAACATGATGGTCTACAAGTACATCGTGCGGAACGCGGCCAATGAGTACGGCAAATCGGCGACCTTCATGCCCAAGCCGCTGTTCCAGGACAACGGCAGCGGCATGCACACCCATCAGTCCCTTTGGAAATCCGGCAAGCCGCTCTTCGCCGGCGACGGGTATGCCGGCCTGTCCCCCATGGCGCTGCACTACATCGGCGGCCTGCTCAAGCATGCCCCCGCGCTCGCCGCGCTCATTGCCCCCACCACCAATTCCTACAAGCGCCTCGTTCCCGGCTTTGAAGCTCCGGTCAACCTGGCGTATTCGCGCCGCAACCGCTCCGCCGCCTGCCGCATCCCGATGTACTCGGCTTCGCCCAAGGCCAAGCGCGTCGAGTTCCGGCCGCCCGACCCCTCCTGCAATCCCTACCTCGCCTTCGCCGCCATGCTCATGGCCGGCCTGGATGGCGTCGAGAACAAGCTCCCCGCCGGCGATCCGCTGGATCGCGACATCTACGATCTGTCGCCCGAGGAACTGAAAAACGTCCCCTCCCTGCCGGGTTCCCTGGATGCCGCCCTCGACGCCCTGGAGGAGGATCACCAGTTCCTGCTGAAGGGCGAGGTCTTTACCGAGGAGCTGATCCGTACCTGGATTGATTACAAGCGCTCCAAGGAAGTGGATGCCCTTCGCCTCCGTCCCCATCCCTACGAATTCCAGCTCTATTACGACATTTAGCCGCGGCAGCGCCTGAGCCTTGCCGGGGATCCGCGCCGCGGGTCCCCGGCGTTTTCATTTGCAGATGGTTTTGGACCGCTCGCGGGGCCGTGCCGTTTGCACTGGGGCAAAGCCAGCGCGAACCAGCCGGGACTTTCCGCCGGACA
>DAHUYO010000239.1 GCA_027315185.1 Acidobacteriota bacterium | reverse complement strand
GCGACGGCCAGGTCCGCGCCGCAGCCGGCGCAGCAACCCGGCCCGCATCCGATCGTGCGCCGGGCCGGCCGGACTGGCGCAGCGTGGAGGACCGGGCGCCGGGCTGCCTGCCGGGCCTGCGCCCGGACTTGCCGCGCAGCGACCGGTCCCGCGGCTTCTTCTTGTACGGGCTGTCGGAGGACGGCGGCTTCGATGACGTCGAGGAGTCCTTGCCCAGCAGCCGCCGCATTTCTTCTACCTGCGCGGCCAGCGCGGCGACCTGCGCGTCCCGCGCGGCCAGCTGCGCGGCGGCCAGCTCATCGCGGGCCGCGGCCGCCTCGCGCAGCCGTGCGTTAAGTCCCTCCAGCTCCGCGACCCGCGCCCGCAGCTGCGACACCTCATCAGGATCGGGCGCATGCGGCGTATCGGGCACGAGGCGCACTACACCACAGCACGCCGCACCCGCCAAATAGGCGAGCATCGAACCGCCGCCAGCAGCACGGCAGAAACGCCCCGGCCCACCCATCCAGTTACTCAGGCTGAATAGCTACGATGCA
>DAHUYO010000238.1 GCA_027315185.1 Acidobacteriota bacterium | reverse complement strand
AATTCGCCGGTGCGCTCGTTCCGCGCCGTCGGCGGCGATCCGCGCTGGATTGCGCGCGGCGCAGGCGCCTGGCTGGTGGACGTGGACGGCAATCGCTACCTGGACTACATCTGCTCCTGGGGAGCGCTGCTGTTCGGCCACGCCCATCCGCCGGTGCTCGCCGCGCTCGCCCGCGCCGCCTCCGCCGGCACCAGCTTCGGCGCCTCCTCGCCGCTCGAGCTTGCCCTGGCCGAGGCGGTGCACGCCATGGTGCCGGCGGCGGAGATGCTGCGCTTCGTCAACTCCGGCACCGAAGCCACCATGGCCGCCATCCGCCTGGCGCGCGGCGCCACCGGCCGCGTGGGCGTCGTCCAGTTCGCCGGCGGCTACCACGGCCACGCCGATGTCTTCCTCGCCCAGGCCGGCTCCGGCCTCGCCACCCAGGGGCTCGCCGCCTCCGCCGGCGTGCCCCCCGAGGCCGTCGCCCACACCCACACCGTGCCCTACAACGACGACGCCGCGGTCGAGCGCGCGTTGCGCGCGCATCCCGGAGGCAT
>DAHUYO010000237.1 GCA_027315185.1 Acidobacteriota bacterium | reverse complement strand
AGCGCTATTGCCCAGGACGATTTCACTTTCTCTGGCGGCGATCAGCCGTGCCAGCCGCGACTTCAGCTCCCGGGGCACGGCGGCATAGCGATCGTCGCTCATGCGGAAGGGCCGGGCTTTGTCTTCGACCACCTCCAGGGCGGCCCGTACCGCCGCGTTGGGCAACGGGCCCTGCTGGGCGCAGTTCAGCCAGGCGCGGCCGTGGGAGGCGGCGAAATGATGGGCAAAGGACGGGGCGTTTTCCACCCGCCAGAATGCCACAGGCCGCGCGCCAAGCGGGACGCCCCGCCGGCGGCGGGGCTGGGGCCCGCGTGAATCAAATCGCCTGGCGCCCGGCCCATACGGGCCATCGTAGGATAGGAGAACCGGTATGGCCAAGATTTCGACCCGCACGGCGGGATGGTTGGGGTTCACCCTCCTGTTGGCGGGCTGCGCCGCGGCGTGGTGGTGGACCGGTTTGGCGTCGGGCGCCTCGGGGTTTCCCACCAACGGCCGCAGCCGCATGCGGATTCTTCACCATGAGCGGCCGCTGGTCATTG
>DAHUYO010000236.1 GCA_027315185.1 Acidobacteriota bacterium | reverse complement strand
CGGCGTGGGCGAACCGCAGCAGCCAGCCCGCGCCGCCCGCCAGGGCATGCCGCGCCGGCGCCGGCGCCGCGCCAAACGTCATTTGCAGCGCCGCCAAGCACCACGCCGCCGGCAGCAACACGCTCACCGCCGGAACCACCACAGCGTTCACGGCTCCCGCCCAGGGCGCCGCGCGATGGAAGTAGCTGATCATCAGCGGTGATAAACCCCATTGCAGCATCAGCGACACCAGCACCACTTCGCCTAGGGCCAACGCGCCGCGCATCGCCAGCGGCGCCAAGCGCGCCGCCGGCCGTCCCCAGCGTTCCAGCCGCAGCCGCAGGCTCGCCCGCCATGCGGCCAACTCCGGCGGAAAGGCTTCGTCATAGCCCGCGGACTCCAGCTGCCGCAGAGCGTGCAGCCGCGGCGCCGTCGTCGCCGCCAGCAAGGGCGCCACGACCCCGGCTAGCAGCGTGGCCGCGCCGAAGGACAGCTGGAATCCCGGCGTCAGCAGATCGAACGGCCGCCACAGCAGCAGCACGAACCCCGCCGTCCCGACGGCGT
>DAHUYO010000235.1 GCA_027315185.1 Acidobacteriota bacterium | reverse complement strand
CTTCGCCGACGCTGAAGGGCGGAAAGTTGTAGTGGAACAGGAACGGATCCTTGGACTCGCCCTCGGGCGCATCGATCATCTGCGAGTCACGCGCGGTGCCCAGCGTGGTCACCACCAGCGCTTGCGTCTCGCCGCGCGTGAACAGCGCCGAGCCGTGCGTGCGCGGCAGCACGCCCACACGCACGGAGATCGGGCGAATGTCTTCGAGCCCGCGGCCATCGATGCGGATCTTGCTGCTGAGGACGCTGTCGCGCAGCGTGCGGTACTCGAGCTCGGAGAACTCCTTCGCCATGTCAGCGGCGACCCAGCCCCTGGCCTCGGCTTCGGGCTTGAGCGCGGCCATCACATCGTTTTTGATCGCGCTGATGGCATCCCGGCGTTGCAGCTTGTCGCGCACGGCGAATGCCTGCACCAGACGCTCGCCCACGGCCGCCTTGAGCGCGGCCGCCAGCGCCTCGTTGCGCGCCGGAGGCTGCCAGTTCCAGGATGGACGTGCGGCCTGCGCCGCCAGCTCGGCAATGGCGCGAATGGCAGCCTGCATCTGC
>DAHUYO010000234.1 GCA_027315185.1 Acidobacteriota bacterium | reverse complement strand
ATACGCAGAGCTGGAACGCCGTGCCCTGGGGAGCAAGCGGGAGATCGAAGTGGGTGCGGCGGCCGGCGAAATATTCACCCAGCTGATCGCAGGCGGAGGCGAGGATGCGGCGCGCCGCGGCAAGGTGGGATGCGCCGGCGGAGGATTCCGCGGCGGTAGCCGCGAGGGGCGGAGGCGGAGAACTCCGTCCAGGGTGGGGCGGAAACTCCACCCGCCGCAGGCCGTGTTCATCCGCGGCTAACCATATCCTTCCGACCGGGGTCTCTAGCGATGCGCGATGCATGTTCTGGTCCACGGGCGCGGAGGGGCCGGCACTCCGGCTGGCTCGCAAAGCCGGACATGGTTGTGGCGCCTTTGACGGGCGCAGGTCCGAGCGCGGCCATGCCGCGTCACTCCCGCGAATCGAATCCGCGCCGTCCACACCGATTATGGTATGCGCGAAGAGCCGCCGCTCCGGGGTATATTCCCCAGGACAAGGTCTGGAGGGCGCGCTAGCGATTTTCGCCTGCGGCGGCGCGGCGGGCGGTTTATAGTGACTATGTGCAG
>DAHUYO010000233.1 GCA_027315185.1 Acidobacteriota bacterium | reverse complement strand
CGATCCGCAGCAGGCCGCGCTGGTGATCTACGTCGACCGCCGCCAGGTGCCCGCTTCTCTGCCGCCGACCATGGACGGATTGCGCACACGGTACGTCATCATGGACCGCCTGCACGTGACCCGCGCCTATCTTTCGCCTATTCCCATGCGCAGCCACTGCATGCCGCATCCGGCGCCGGGTCATGCCCTGAACCTGATCGACAGCCACAGGCTGCGCGAACTGCGGCCGTTCTAGGCGCACCTGTTTCTGCCGGGCTTGGTTTGCAGACGTGGTACCAGGGCTGGCGGTGCTCCCGCGGCGCAGCGCCGCAAAAAGGCGGATGCTGCGATCCACGTCAAGCAGGTGGATCTGCAGCAACTCAACGCATGTTCTTAGGCTAAGCCGAATTTTTCGCTTTGAACTTGGCCGCGAGGGCCGCGGCGATCTGGCGGCCGTGAAAGCGGCCATTTTCAATAAAGATCTCGTTGGTGCGGGAGCCGGCTACGATCACGCCTGCCAGATAGATGCCGGGGACGTTGCTTTCCAGCGTTTCCTTGTGGCACTGTGGCAGCC
>DAHUYO010000232.1 GCA_027315185.1 Acidobacteriota bacterium | reverse complement strand
GCAGATTTTTCTCGGCCATACCGCTCGGGAAACCTGGTCGCAGCGGTTATTTGGCGGCCGCGTCGAGCGCCTGATCCACCGCGCCGAAGGCATGGATATCCGCATCTTCCCCCACCGCGATGCGGACAGCGAGGCGCCGCCCGCGGCGCGGCCTGAGCCCAGCGATGGCTGAGATCACGCCCTCCGGCCACCTCAAATTGTTCCTCGGCTACGCCGCCGGCGTGGGCAAGACCTACCGCATGCTCGCCGAGGCGCAGCAGATGCGCCGCGAGGGCGCGGACGTGGTGATCGGCTATTTTGAGCCGCATGGCCGCGCCGACACCATGGCGCGGGCCGCCGGGCTGGACACGGTGCCCCGCCGCCGCATCGAATACCGCGGCGCGTGGTTCGAGGAAATGGATTTGGCGGCGATTCTCCGCCGCCACCCCGGCATTTGCGTGGTGGATGAATTCGCCCATACCAACATCCCCGGCTCGCGGCATGAGAAGCGCTGGGAGGATGTGCTGGATTTACTGGCCGCCGGCATTGACGTTCTGACCAACATGAATATTCAGC
>DAHUYO010000231.1 GCA_027315185.1 Acidobacteriota bacterium | reverse complement strand
TCGCGTCGCTGGAGACCGCGTCGCGTCCATGGCTGAGGCGAGCCGCAATGTTTTTCCGCGCACTCTAGGCGGGCGGAAACATTCACCGTCTCGCCGCGCCCGCTCGGCGCCCCGGGCGAAAGGCGCGGCTCCTGCGGGTGGATTTCCCAGCAAAAGGCCTTCCTCGCTCCCGTCCAGGCGCGGAGCATCGCCAACGCCGCCGCGTGCAGCTGCGCCGAGTCCGACTCGGCAAGCATGCGACTCAGCGTATTGACGCGCTCATCGCCGGGGATACCGCCGGAGGACAACTTCAGCATCAACTCCCGCGCGGAGTGAACCTCGGCCTTCGCGTAGATGCTCTTGACGTAGGACTTAACGGTGTTCGGCGCGAGGTGCAAGGCGGCAGCGATCTCGCGGATTTGCCTGGCTGCGTTCAACTCGCCAATGATCTGCCGCTCACGAAGCGTAAAACTCACGGGGTTGGCGTGCGCGGTCGAATACTTGATGCCTTCGTCCATCCCTCTCTTCCCTGCCCTCTTTTCCCGGCTCCAGTCGGTGAATCACTACGTGCCGAAACGAG
>DAHUYO010000230.1 GCA_027315185.1 Acidobacteriota bacterium | reverse complement strand
AGCGGCGCGGGCGATGGGCCGCAAGTCATACCGCGCCCGGCTGGACAGATTCGGGATTGAACGGCTCCAGGAAATCGCCCGCGAGAATGGGAAAAAGGGCGGGCGGCCACCAAAGCAGACGGCGAAGGAAGGCGGGAAATAATGAAGCGCCAGGCTCCCAAGATTCGCGGCATCTTCGAACGTCCTAAAGACTCCGATATTTGGTGGATCAGCTACCGGGATATGGCCGGGCGACGGCATCGCGAGAAGGCTGGCACGCGCGGCATGGCGCTGGCGCTTTTGGACAAACGCCGCATGGAACGCCGCCAGCGGGCGAAACTGCCGGAAACTTTGCGCCGCAAGGCAGTGCCGGTAAGCGAATTGCTGGACTTGGCGGCGGCGCATATTCGCGAGCATTACAGCACCAAAAGAATCTCGGCTAAAACGGGAACATGGGCCACTGATTCCCGGTATCCGGCGATGCTGGCCCTTTTTGGTTCGGCTGATGCGGCCAGTCTCACTCCGCAACAGATCGAACATGGACTGTCGAAGCTGGCGGCGGAGCGGGAATGGCAGCCAGGCACCG
>DAHUYO010000022.1 GCA_027315185.1 Acidobacteriota bacterium | reverse complement strand
GAGTGTTACGATCCGCGCAACGGCCGGGGATTGTTCCAAGGGCACTTCGAGAGCTGGGATTTGCTGGCGGCGCATATGGTCAGCGAAGCGCAAACGGGCCACGACCCCACCGCCATTCCGGCGGCGGCGCCCGGCTCGGACACGGCGGCGAATTAGCGCGCGCGGGCGCGCGGCATTGCCAGTCCGCTAGGCCGGAAATGCGGACGAGGCCGCCCGCGCCCCCAGGGGCCGTCGCGGCCAACTGGAATGCAAGCGCCGCGCGGAGTGGCCTGGGCCCGGTTATGGCGGTAAGCTGGTTGGTAGTGCCGCGCTGGCCCGCTCGATGCGGCTATTGACCGTCAATACCGGCTCGTCAAGTTTGAAGGCGGCGCTGTATGCGGTGGGCAGCGCGCCGGCATTGATTTACTCGTGCGCGGCGGATTCCATCGGCGCCGCCTCCGGCCAATTTCGCATCCGCGACACCGACGGCCGGCCGCTGTTCCGCAGTGAGTCGGCGGCGCAGACGCATGCCGCCGCGCTGACGGCATTTCTGCATTGGCTGGGGCAGCAGGGGCCGGAAGGGGAGTTTGCGGCGGTGGCGCACCGGCTGGTGGTGGCGTCGCAGGCGTTTCTGCCGCCGCGGGGTTTGGACAGCGCGGCGATGGCGGAGCTGGAGGTAGAACAGCGCGAGGCGCCGGACCATTTACCGCAAGCGATCGCCGCCATCCAGGCCGTCCGCAACATCTATCCCAGCGTTCCGCAGGTCGGCTGTTCTGATTCCGCGTTCCATGCGTCAATGCCGGCTGAGGCGCGGACCGTTCCCTTGCCCGGCGCCTGGCGCGGGCAGGGCATTGAACGCTTCGGCTACCACGGGCTGTCCTGCGCCTCCGTGCTGGCCACGCTGGAAGGGCTCGACCCCAAGGCGGCCCAGGGCCGGCTGATCGTCGCCCATCTGGGTAATGGCGCCAGCATTACCGCTATCCGCGCCGGTCGCAGCGTGGATACCACCATGGGCTTGACCCCCTGCGGCGGCTTGATCATGTCCAGCCGCACCGGCGACCTGGATCCAGGCGTGGTGGTCTTCTTGCAATCACGCGGAATGAGCGCGACGCAGGTGAACCATTTGGTCAATCATCAAGGCGGCTTGCTGGGCCTTTCCGGCATCAGCGGCGACATGCGGACGCTGTTGGTGCAGGCGGAGAGCAACCCGCAGGCGAAGCTGGCCGTGGACTGCTTCCTCTGGCAGGCGCGCAAGCATCTGGCGGCGATGGCGGCCAGCCTGGGCGGGGTGGACTGCCTGGTCTTCGCCGGCGGCATCGGCGAAAATGCGCCCGCCGTGCGCGGAGAAATTTGCCGCGGCCTGGAGTGGATGGGCCTTCAGGTGGATGCGGCCCGCAACGAACGCGGCGCGCCGGTGATATCGCCGGACGGGGGCCGGGTGAGCATTCGCGTGATCGCCACCGATGAAAATCAGGAGCTGGCGCGGCAAGGGGCAGGGTGGCTGAGCCAACGTTCGCGGCATCAGGAAAACTAATATGTTCCGCTTTGATCCTACTTTTTCCAGCGCCGTTGCCGTTCCGGCCGAGGGCCAGCCGCCCGCCGGGCCATTGGCGCCGGAGGAATTGCAGCGGCTGGACCGGTATTGGCGCGCCGCCAATTATTTGACCATCGGCCAAATCTATCTCCAGGCCAACCCGCTGCTGCGGGAGCCGCTGCGCGCGGAGCATATCAAGCCGCGGCTGCTGGGCCATTGGGGCACTTCGCCGGGGCTGAGCTTTATCTACGCCCACCTCGACGCGCTGATCCGCGAGCGGGACGTGAACGCTATTTTTCTCGCCGGACCCGGTCACGGTGGGCCGGCGGTGCTGGCCAACGTGTATTTGGAGGGCGTCTACAGCGAGGTGTACCCGGAGGTGACGCGCGACGCCGCGGGCATGCTGCGGTTGTTCCGCCGCTTCTCGACGCCGGGCGGCGTGCCCAGCCACGTCAGCGTGCCCACGCCCGGCTCCATTCATGAGGGCGGGGAATTGGGCTATGTCCTCTCGCACGCCTTCGGCGCCGTTTTCGATAATCCCGACCTGCTGGCGCTGGCGGTGGTCGGCGATGGCGAGTTCGAGACCGGTCCGCTGGCGGGCTCCTGGCCGGGGATTTATTTCCTGAATCCCGCGCGCGACGGCGCGGTGCTGCCGGTGCTGCATCTGAACGGCTACAAGATTGCCAACCCCACGGTCGCCGCGCGGCATAGCGACCTGCGGCTGCGGGAATTTTTCTCCGGCCTGGGGTATGCGCCGCATTTTGTTTGCGGCGACGAACCGATGGTTATGCACCAGCAGTTCGCCGCGACCTTGCGCGCCTGCCACGACAGCATCCGCGCCATTCAAGCCGCGGCGCGGGAGGGCGGCGGCGCGCCAGACGGAGCGGAAGGGCGCCCGCCGGCGTGGCCGATGATCGTGCTGCGCTCGCCGAAGGGCTGGACCGGGCCCAAGGAGTTCGACGGCGTCCCCATCGAGGGCACCTTCCGGGCGCATCAGGTGCCGCTGGCCGACGTGCGCGGCAATCCCGCGCAGTTGCGCGCGCTGGAGGCGTGGATGCGCGGCTACCGGCCGGAAGAGTTATTCCAAACCGGCGGCGAGCCGGCGGCGGACCTCATTGCGGTGGCGCCTTCCGGCGACCGGCGCATGGGCGCCAATCCGCACGCCAACGGCGGGCGGCTGCTGCGGCCGCTCAAGCTGCCCAAGCGCGACGCGTACGCGGTGCCCGTGCCGGCGCCGGCGCGGGAGGCGCGGGAATCCACGCGCGTGCTGGGCGCGATGCTGCGCGACATCTACGCCGCCAACCCGGACAGCTTCCGCGTCTTCTGCCCCGACGAACTGGCATCCAACCGCCTGCAAGACATTCTGGAGACCACCGACCGCGGCTTCTCCGGGCCCATCCTGCCGATTGACGACCACCTCAGCCACGACGGCCGCGTGCTGGAGGTCTTGAGCGAGCACCTCTGCGAAGGCTGGCTGGAGGGCTACCTGCTCACCGGCCGCCACGGGCTGTTCGCCACCTATGAGGCGTTCGCCATGATCGCTGCCTCCATGGTCGTGCAGCACACCAAATGGCTGGAACACGCCTGCGAGCTGCGCTGGCGGGCGCCGATCGCCTCGCTCAATCTGCTGCTGACCTCGACCTGCTGGCGCAACGACCACAACGGCTTCAGCCACCAAGGACCGGGGCTGGTGGACGTGGTGCTGTCCAAGCGCGGCACGGTGGCGCGCATTTATTTGCCGCCGGACGCCAACTGCCTGCTCAGCGTGGCCGAGCACTGCCTGCGCAGCCGCAACTACGTCAACCTGATCGTCATTGACAAGCAGCCGCAGCTACAATGGATGGACCCCGCTACCGCCGACGAGCATTGCAAGCTGGGGGCCGGGACTTGGAGTTGGGCCGGCAGCGCCCAGGGCCAGGAAGATCCCGACGCAATCCTAGCCTGCGCCGGCGATATTCCCACGCTGGAGACGGTGGCGGCCGCCGATTGGCTGCGCCGCAACGTGCCGGATTTCCGCTTCCGCCTGGTGAACGTGGTGGACCTGATGACGATGTTCACGCCCGCCGAACACCCGCACGGCATGGAGCCGGAGCGCTTTGACCCGCTATTCACCCGCGCCAAGCCGGTCATCTTCGCCTTCCACGGCTATCGCCGCGCCATCCATGAGGTGATCCATGGCCGCCCCAACCCGGAGCGTTTCCACGTCCGCGGCTTCATGGAGCAGGGCACCACGACCACGCCGTTCAATATGGTGGTGCTCAACCAGATGAGCCGCTACCATCTTGCCGCCGAGGCGCTGCGCCGCGCCATGCCCGCCGGCGACCGGCGGGATGAGTTGATCGCCGAATGCGAGACGGCCATCCGCGACTCGGTGGCCTACGCCCATGAGCATTTCGAGGATCCGCCCAAGATTCGCGACTGGCGCTGGCCGGAGGGGTAGCAGGGAGCGGTCAGGCCTGCCGTTACAGGCGGGCAACGGAGAGGCCGATCGCCAGGAGCGCCCCGAGCCAGCCCAGGCCCAGGATGACCCAAGCGGCCGTGCGGGCGCGCCCTGGCCCCCGGGCGCGCTATTTTCAGGAAAGGTCGTGTAGCGAAGGCCAGGGTCCCCAGCGCGACCACGCCGCCGACAGCAATGGCGGGCACGGCTGAGGAGAAAGCGACGACGAACCATGCGGTCAGCGAGAGCAGGAGGAGCGCGGCTTCCCTCCATCGGAGTTGGAATCGCGGTCCGCGCACCACCGTGCGGCCCGCAGCAACCGCGGCTAGGATGTCGTCGTAGCCGGCGACGTTTTTGGGGACGGCCATGCGCTGCGGCGGGTCGCCGGCGGTGTTCACGAGCCAGCCGGCCTCATCCCGCACCGAATGGATTTCGGAGAGCGCGATTCGCCGCTCCGGTTGCCCAGGCAGCGCCGACACAGGCGATTTAATCTACCCTATAGCGCCCAATCGGCAGACGGAGCGCGCCGACCGCGGTCGAGCAATTGGCGGCGATCTGCTCGCGATGTGCGGTGGCCTGGCGGCGGCGGTACGCCAGCAGCGCCGCCAGCTCCGGCCGGGCGGCCAGCCACGCGGCGGCGAACAGACACAGCAGGTCCACGGCGAGCGAGGCCCACAGCCACGGCGTGCCAGGCCAGCGGTCGTTGGGATCGGGTGGCGGAGTTCCCTGCGCCGGCGCGGAGCCGCGCGGACCGTCGCCGGCCATGGCCTAGCGCAGCACCTCGTCCACCTCGGCCAGCCAGTCGGGGCGCTTGAGGACTTCGCGCGGCTTGGGGCCGTCGGCGGGACCGACGATGCCGTCGGCGTGCATCAAGTCAATCAGGTGGGCGGCGCGGCCATAGCCAATGCGCAGGCGGCGCTGCAACAGCGAGGTGCTGGCCTTGCCGTATTCCAGGACCACGCGCACGGCGTCTTCGAACATGGGATCGTCCTGCGGTTCGGCGCCGCTCTCGCCGCCGGCGAACTCGCCGTCATCCCCACCCGCGCCGCCCTCCTTGCCTTCTTCCGCCGGCGGGCGCAGAAAGGTTTCATCGAACTGCGGTGGGGCTTGCTGCGCCCAGAACTGCACGACCTTGGCGATTTCCTTTTCCGTGACGAACGTCCCGTGCACGCGGTGCAGGCGGCTGGTGCCGGGCGGCAGGAACAGCATGTCGCCCTTGCCCAGCAGCGACTCGGCGCCCTGCGTGTCCAAGATGGTCCGCGAATCCACCTTGGTGGCAACGCGGAAGGAGACGCGGGCGGGGAAGTTGGCCTTGATGAGGCCGGTGATGACGTCCACCGAGGGCCGCTGCGTGGCCAAGATCAAATGAATGCCGACGGCGCGGGCCATCTGTGCCAGGCGGGTGATGGATTCCTCGACGTTCTTGCCATCCACCACCATCAGGTCGGCGAGTTCGTCAATGATGATGACGATGTAGGGCAGCGGGCGGTTGTCGGGATCTTCCTCCAGGTTGTCGAACAGCCCTGGCTCATGCGATTGAAAGAGTTGGTTGTATTGCGCGATGTTGCGCACGCCCTTGCCGGCCAGCACCTTCAGCCGCCGCTCCATTTCCCGCGTGGCGTTGCGCAGGGCGTTGGCGGCCAGCTTGGGCTCGGTGATGATCGGCGTATAGAGGTGGGGAATGCCGTCGTACAGCCCCAGTTCCAGCCGCTTGGGATCCACCAGAATGAACCGGACCTCGTCGGGCGTGGATTTGTAGAGCAGGCTGACGATCATGCTGTTCAGCGCCACGCTCTTGCCGGAGCCGGTCGAGCCGGCGATCAGCAGGTGGGGCATGGAGCCCAGGTCGGCGGTGATCATCCGCCCGTTGATGTCCTTGCCCAGGGCCATGGTCAGCGGCGAGCCGCCGCCATGGAACTCCTTGGACTCGACCACTTCGCGAAGATAGATCGTTTCCCGCCGCCGGTTGGGCACCTCGATGCCGACGGTGCTTTTGCCGGGGATGCGTTCGATGTAGATGGATTCGGCTTCGAGCGCCAGGCAGAGGTCTTCATTCAGCGCGGTGATGCGGCTGTATTTGACCCCGGCTTCCGGCTTGAACTCATAGGTGGTGACCACCGGGCCGGGATTGATCTGCGTGACCTGGCCGCGGACGTCGAACTCCTCGCATTTGGCCTTCAGCGCCGCCGCCAGCTCGCGCAACTCGGCTTCATCCACATGCTCGCCGGCGCTGGGCTCTTGCAGCAGCGTGGGGGAGGGCAGCTTGTATTGGCCCGCGGGCCGCGGCTTGGGCCGCATCGCCGCGCGGCCCCGCGCCACCAGCGGGGAAACCACGACATCTTCGGCGTTCCCGGCGGCGGCGCCCGCGGCGCCGGGCTCGTCTTCCCAGGGCGGCGTCAGGCGCACCGGCGGGGCGGGGGCGGAGGCGGCGACCGCCTCCGGCTCATCGGGCCAGGTTTCCGGGCCGCCGCCGGGGGTCCGCGAGCGTTCCTCCAATTCCTGCCGCGCGCGGCTGGCGGCGCTGGCCAGCACCGGCACGGGCCGCTCCCGGGCGGGAATGAATTGGCTGTCCACGCGCGCGCGCCGCGCCACCACCGTGGCCCGTTCGCTGGCGCGCTGCCGCCGGCGTTCGGCGATCGCCGCTCGCCGCCGCCGCCACCAGGCGGCCAGCGCCCGCAGGGGCGCGGTCAGCGGCCACAGGATGGGACGGACGACGGGATTGACGCGCGGGGCGATGCTTTCCAGCCACCAATCCTCCGCTGCCGCGAAGCTGAACGGCGTGGCCAGGAACAGTCCCGTCAGCAGCGCGGTCAAGGTCAGGATGCCGGCGCCGATAGGGCTGAAGCCGCGGATCAGGCCCGCCGCCGCCAAGCCGCCGGCCATGCCGGAAAGCGGCACCGCCGAGCGCCAAAGGGCGTGCCAGGGCAGTTCCGCCAAGCCCGCGCCCGCCGCCACCACCAATAACAGCAGCCCGCCCGCCCGGCTCAGCGGTCCGGCCCAGCCCTTTTCCGCCGCGCGCTTGCCCGGCGGCTGCGGCTGGAACCAGCGCCGCGCCGAGGCGGCCAGGCCCAAGGCGAATAAAAACGCCGCGATGCCAAAGGTTTGGAACAGGAGGTCGGCGCCCCAGGCGCCCACCGGTCCGACCCAGTTGGCGGGGCGCGCCAAGGCCGCGGCCGTGTCCGGCGAGGGATCGGCGGGATGATACGACACCAGCGCCAGCAACAGCAGACACGCCGCCGCCAGCAGCAAGACACCGATTAATTCGTTAAAGCGCCGGTTCGCGGTTGGTCGCAAATTCATCCTCCGCGCGCCGGAGAATCCTCACCCAGAGCGCCTTCAGTATATACCCCTAGCCGGAGCGGCGCACGGCCCAGTCATTCGGCCAGACAGTGGGAAAGAGTGATTGCAAGCGCACGTCACCGGCCCTGGGGGGCGCGGGCCGCCGGCCCGCATTCGGAAGCGGACGAAGCCGTCCGCGCCCCCAGCAAGAAAGGCCGCCGCCGTCCGCGCCCCCAGAAGCTACGAGCCGGGGAGTTGGCGCCAGCCCTTCCAGGTTCTGCCGCCGGTGTTGCCTTGCTCCGGCCCTTCGGGATAGACCGTATCCGCGCGCGGGCCGGGCTTGGTTTTGGCCAGCACGTCCTCGACCAGCTTGCTCAGCGCGCGGTTGAAGCGGAAGCGCGTGGTTTCGCCGACCTCGAAGGGCAGGGTGATGACCGCGTCGTTGGGGGCGATGGCGGTCAGCACCTTATGAACGACCAGGCCCTTCAGATCCAGCCAGGTGGCGGGCACGCCGTATTTCGCCGCGAAGGCGTCGGCGGTGAGCAGTTCGTCGGGATGCTCGAAGAACCAGCGGGAGATTTTCTTGAGAGCTGGATGGGTGGTTAGGAAATTATCCAGCGAAATCCAATCCATGCGTTCGTAGTCCATGTGTCCCGAGTCCCGCCTTGTTTTTCGATTTGCCGCCTGTCCATGCCCGGCGGCGCCCGCGGCCCGCGCGATGAGCCCGATCCGCGGCTTGCCCGTTCCGGCACTGGCCTGGCGTCCAGGCGGCGCCGGTGGCGGCCGCCTTGGCAGGCTTGGACCTGCATACTTATTATGAACAATCCCGTGCCCGCTCCGCCTCCCATCGTGATTCCCCAGTTCAGCCTGGCGCGCCAGACCGCGGCGCTGCGCCCGCAGCTGACGCAGGCCATGGAGCGGGTGCTGGCCAGCGGGCGGTTCGTGCAGGGACCGGAGACCGAGGCGCTGGAAAAGAAGGCCGCCGCGGCGCTGGGCGTGCATGAGGCCATTGCCTGCGCCAACGGCACCGACGCGCTGCATTTAGCATTGCGGGCGGCGGGGGCGGGGCCGGGCACGGCGGTGCTGACCACGCCGTTCACGTTCTTCGCCACCGTCGGCGCCATCCTGCTGACCGGCGCCGAGGTGGAGTTCGCCGATATCACGCCCGGGACCTTCGGCCTGGATCCGGCGCAGACGGCCGCGGCGGTGCGCCGGCACAAGGCGCGGCGCTCCACGCCATTGGCGGCGATCGTTCCCGTGCACCTGTACGGCGGCATGGCGGATATGGAACCGATTCTGGCCGTGGCGCGGGCGGCCCGCGTGCCGGTCATCGAAGACGCGGCCCAGGCCTTCGGCGCCCGTTCGCCCGCCGGCGGCGCCGGCGCGCTGGGCTTGGCCGCAGCGTTCAGCTTCTATCCCACCAAGAACCTGGGCGCGCTGGGCGAAGGCGGCATGGTCACCACCGGCGACGCCCGCTTCGCCACCCGCGTCCGCGCCTTGCGCACGCATGGCAGCCTGCACCGTTACCGCCATGAAGAACTGGGCTGGAACGCGAGAATGGACGAGATGCAGGCGGCGCTGTTGCGCGCCAAGCTGCCCTACCTCAGCGCTTGGAACCGCCGCCGCCGCCAGATCGCCGCGCAGTACGCCGAGGCGCTGGAGCCGCTCGCCGCCGCCGGCAAAATCGTTTTGCCCGCGCGGCCCGCCGGCCATGTCTTCCATCAGTACACCGTGCGCATTCCCGACGGCCGGGATCAAGTGCGCGCGGCGATGCTGGCGCAGGGCATCGGCAGCGAAATCTATTACCCCATCCCCGCCCACCGCCAGCCGGCCATGCGCCAGCGCTATCCCCGCCTGCCCGGTGGGCGCCGGCAGATTCCGCAACTGCCCGAAGCCGACCGCGCCGCCGCCGAGGTATTATCGCTGCCGATGTTTCCCGAGCTGACGGACGAGGAAGTCGCCCGCGCCGCCGCCGCCCTCCGTGCCGCTCTCGAAGCCTGATCGCCCCGGCGTCGCACGCCGCTGGCTCTTGGCGCGCACGCCGCCGGCCTTGGGCGCGCACGCCGCCGGCCCTGGCGGCACGCCGCCGGCCCGCAATCCGGTGCGGACGAGGCCGTCCGCGCCCCTAGAAAACGCCTGTGACTTCGCCCTCGCGCGAGCCCGCGCGACCGACAACGAAGCCCCGCGACGCGTTATCGCCACGCCGCCGTCAATGCCAGGGTTGCCCTGGACGGGATGCGGCACCTGAGCGGGGCGAGAACCGAGCAGGGCGAGGCGGAGGGAGCAAGGGCAACGCAGCGTACCCGGACGTACGTGAGGAGCCCGCGCGACCGACAACGAAGCCCCGCGAAGCGTTATCGCCCCGCCTATGCGGGGAACGCCTTGAGGTAGGGTAGGCTGGCCTTCATTAGCGGCAGCGACATCTCGACGAAATAATTCTTCACTCCCGCCGGCCGCGCCGCGGCGAAGATCGCATGCCAGTTCAGCGTGCCCTGGCCGATGGGCACGATCTTGTGCTCGGTCGCCGACCAGCCTTGCAGGTGCATGGAGATGAACCGCCCGGGATAGCGGCGGAAATAATGCAGCACGTTGAAGCCGAATTCGATGCTGGAAATCTGGTACTGGAACTTGACCAGCTTGGGATCGAGATATTCGAACAGCAGGTTGTAGATGAGCTTGCCGTCGTTGGTCTTGCCGTCCACCCAGCTCTCGTTGTGCAGGCCCTGCTGGATGCCGGCGCGGTGCGCCCGCGCGGCGATCTGGTTGTAGTTGTCGGCGATGCGCTTCACCTGATCCGCCGTCGGCTGCTTGGGGCCGTCCAGGCTGGGCACCATCATCTGCGTCAGCCCCAGCTCATGCGCCCACTCCAGCCGCGCCGCCTGGTGCTTTTGCAGTTCGGTGACGCCGAAATGCGAGCTGATGCAGGTCAATCCCTGGTCGTGGATGATGCGCCGCAGCTGCCGCCCGGAATATTTCTTCAGCCCCCCGAAGCCGAGATGCTCATAGCCCCACGGCGAGCACATCTCAATGGTCTGGAAGCCCAGTCCCTTCAGCATGCGCAACGTCCCGGGAAAATCGTGCGGGATCAGGTGCCGGACTTCCCAGGTCTGCACTCCGATGGGATAGCCGAGGGGGTTGGCGAGCAAGGGCAGGGCATCCGCCGCCAGGAAGGCGGCCGGCGCGGCGGCGGCGATTTTGAGGAAGTCTCTTCTGTTGGTGGGCATGGCGTTGGGCACCGGATGGTGAAAGACGGGTGGAAGAAAATTCGTGCTTAGGAGTGACGGGTTGAGGGCGGTGAGGGTTACCAGCGTTTGGATTCCGAACTCAGCGGCTATGAGAGGCGGAACGGCCTCCGCGCGGGCGGATCAATCATGGCGTTGGCGGCGGCCAGCGCCTTGCTGTCGCCGGCGGCCAGGGCGGTGATGCGCTTGTTGGCGGCATCCCAATAGAGCTTGTCGCTGGCGCGGACGGCGATGCAGCCCAGCAGCAGCGCCTCCACCACCGGCTGCTCGAACTCATAGTTGGCGCCCGGCATCGGCCCGCCGTGGATCGCCCCGAGCCATTCCTGATACGCCCCAGGGGAAACCGGCAGATCGTCGGGCGGCGGCGTGAAGTCCTGCATGCGGCTGTCGGGGATCAGCCGCGGGTGCGCCCCCTCGAAGCCGCACAAGATCTTGCCCTTGTCGCCGACGTAGAGCATGCCTTCGCCGGCGGAATCGTTCATCCTTTCGCCGGGCAGCAGTTCCGCCGGCCGCGGCGGCCGCAGGTGGTCGTCATACCAATGGATGGTCACCGGCGCGCGCGGCCCGCCCAGCTTGCCCTGCCGCGCGGGAAACTCCCAGCGCACCAACTCGGCGTCCGGGAACGTCTCCTTGAAGCGCGGCGTGGAGCTAGCCTCGACCGTGGTCGGCGCGGTCAGCTCCAGCACGCGGAACATGGTGTCGAAGCTGTAATTGGCCATGTCGCCGATTGAGCCTTCGCCGAAATCGAACCAGGCGCGCCAGACGAAGGGCTGGTAGATGGGGTTATAGGGCCGCCACGGCGCCGGGCCCAGCCACAGATCCCAATCGAGACCGGCCGGCGTCATCGGCGTGCCCTTGGGCCGGTTCAGCCCCTGCGGCCAATACGGCCGCTGCGACCAGTTGTGCACCTCCCGCACCTGCCCGATCACCCCCGCCGCCACCCATTCGGTCAGCAAGCGGGTGGCCTTGGAGGCTTCGTTCATGACCGCCACCTGCGTCGCCAGCCCGGTTTCCCGCGCCGCCCGCGCCATGTGCCCGGCTTCGGCGATGGTGTGGGCCATGGACTTCTGGGAGAAAACGTGTTTGCCATGGCGCAGCGCGTAAATGGAGATGAAGGCGTGCCAGTGATCCGGCGTGCAGACCACCACCGCGTCCAGGTCGTGCTCCTGGGCGATCAAATCGCGGAAGTCGTTATACGCGCGGCAGCCGGGATAGTTGTCCAGATGGCGCACGCGGCGGTAATAGGCGTCCACCAGCTTCTGCGCCGGCAGCCGGCCGCAGGTCGGCCCATTCCAGTCCGCGCCCCAGTGCGGATCGTTGGTCAGCTTGCGTTCCTTGGCCAGAATCTCGCCCGGCGACCACTCCGAATAATCGTCGCTTTGCAGATTGACGTCGCAAACCGCAATCACCTCCACCTCGGGGAAGCGGAGGAAGTCCATCATCACGCGCGTGCCCTGCGCGCCGACGCCGATCGAAGCCAGCTTGATCTTCCGGCCCGCGGGAACGGTCTTGGCGGCGCGGGCACGGGTGGGCAGCAGCGTCAGCGCGCCGGCGGCGGCGCCGGCTTCCAGAAATTCGCGGCGGTTGACGGGGGAAATGGCGGGCGCTGCTTCTGTTGGCAGGGCGCGGCGGTTCTCGGTCTCGGACATGCAGTCTCCTGCGCCGGCGCCTGGGTGGACTCGCAATTTGCCGCCGCGGGGCCAACTCCGGCCTAAGACTTCGGCGCGAGGGGAGCATACCAAGCCCCGCCGCCCAGCGCAAGCATCGCCGGTTTCCCTTCCTGCTTCGCGCGGCGTACGCGGCGGAATCGCGCCACGTTGCGTGCCCGCAACGCCGCCTTTTCCCGTGGGGTAGGGTTCTGCTGGTCCTGGGGGCACGGGCCGCCGGCCCGCAATTCAGCTAATGCGGACGAGGCCGTCCGCACCCCCCAGAAAGCGCCGCCGAGGATGGCCGTCCTCCGCCAGGATCGCGCGCCCCAGCGAACCTCCCGGCGGCCGCGCCGATGGCCGGCCCTCCGCGCCGGCTCAAAATGCCGTCCGCGACCCGGTGAGCGCCATCGCTCTCCTCTGTGGGCCCCAGCGTGCAACTTGACGCCGTGGCCCGCTGTCCTTTCAACTACTACATAAGCGCCCCACGCCATCTCCCCTGGGCGCCTTGGGTTCACCGTTCCCATGGCCGCCACAACCCACTCCGCGGCGAACGCCGCCCGCGCCAAGCGGCGCGTAGCCTTCGTCTCCCTGCTGGCCACCATCGGCCTGCTGGCGCTGAAGGTTTGGGTGGCGGTGGCGACGCATAGCCTGGGCGTCACCGCCGAAGCGGCCAACTCCGGATTGGACCTGTTCGCCGCGATCTTGAGCTGGGTCTCGATCGGTATCGCCGCCCGCCCCGCCGACGCCAACCACCCCTTCGGCCACGGCAAGTTCGAGAACTTCTCCGCCTTCCTGGAAACCGGCTTGTTGGTGGCCACCGCCGCCCTGGTGCTGGCCGATTCCATCGCCAGCTTTTTCGCCCCCGTCGTCCATCTCCACATCACCTTGGCGGCGTTCGCGGTGATGGGCATTTCCATGGGCGTCAACGCCTGGCGCTCCCGCGCCCTGGGCCGCGCGGCGCGCCAATTCGACAGCGACGTGCTGGCCGTGGACGCGCTCAACTACGGCAGCGATTTCTGGAGCAGCGCCGCGGTCATCGCCGGTTTGGGCGTCGCCTGGCTGGGGCAACACTTCGGCTGGACGGTGCTGTTGCATGCCGACGCCGCCGGCGCCATCGCCGTGGCCCTGGCCATGCTCGCCTTGGCGGTGCACCTGGGCCGCCGCGCCGCCGGCGTCTTGTTGGATGAAGCCCCCGCCGCGCTGCGCGCGGAGCTCCGCGGCCGCATCTCCGCCGTGCCCGGCGTCGAGGCGGTGGACGATCTGCGCCTGCGCCGATCCGGCAGCCGTTATTTCTTGGATCTGCGCCTCGGCCTGGGCCGCACCCTCAGCCTGGAGCGCGCCCGCCAAGTCCGCGATGAGGTTGCCGAGCGCATCCACCGCCGCCTGCCCGACGCCGACTTGGTGGTGGAAACCAGCCCGCACGCCGCCGGCAACCTGAATATTTTCGAGCACATCCGCGCCATCGCCCTGCGCCACGGCGCCAGCATCCACAACCTTTCCGTGTATGAGGTCGGCGGCGGTCTGGAGATCGAACTGCATTTCGAGCTGGATGAACAGTTGAGCCTGAAGCGCGCCCACGATCAGGTCAGCGACATCGAGCGCGACATGCGCCGCGAGCTTCCCCGCATCCGCCAAATCGTTTCCCACATCGAGCCGGAGCGCCGCGAGCCCGCTCCCGCCGCCGGCGTCGCCGACCGCCACGCCGCCGATATCGTGCGCGGCACCCAGGTGGCGGCCGCCGCCGCCGCCGGCATGCTCGATTGCCACAACATTCAGGTGCGCCGCAGCGATGGCCACCTGTTACTCTCCTGCCATTGCACCTTTCCCGATACCATGCCCATCGCCCAGGTGCATGAGGCCGTCACCAGCTTCGAGAGCGAACTGCGCCGCCGCTGGCCCGACCTTTCCCGCGTCACCATTCATACCGAGCCCGGCTCCGACAACCGCCGCTAGCCACGGCAGCCCACCGCCCCAGCGCCGTTCGTGGGGTAGGGCTCCTGCCCAGCGTACCGTCGCCCTCTAGGGGCGCGGACGGCCTCGACCGCACCGGATTGCGGGCCAGCGGCCCGCGCCCCCAGGGCCAGCGGCCCTCGTCCCAAGAGCCAGAGGCCCGCGCCCCCAGGGCCAACGGCCCTCGTCCCAAGACGCCTCCAGACACTGAATCCTCAACCCAAAACGCCGCCCCAGGTTGCTCCTTGCGCGCCGCGCATGGTACGTTTATCCGCTTGGGAGAGCGTCGGTTGCGTGCGGTGCGCAGCGGTATCGCCCCGCCGGGAAGAAACCCAGGAGGAACTATGGAAGCGTTGGGAATGGTAGAGACCAAAGGCCTGGTGGGGTCCATTGAAGCCGCCGACGCGATGGTCAAGGCGGCCAATGTCGTCCTGCTGGGCAAGGAATACATCGGCGCCGGTTACGTGACGGTGATGGTGCGCGGCGACGTCGGCGCGGTCAAGGCCGCCACCGACGCCGGCGCTGCCGCCGCCCGCCGCGTCGGCGAACTGGTCAGCGTGCACGTCATTCCGCGCCCGCACTCCGAGGTCGAGCGCATTCTGCCCAACAAGGGCCAACTGCCCGGCGCGAAATAGCCGCGCCCAGGCTTCAGCGCCCGGCCCAGGCCGTGTCCCGCCCGCCGGGCGGCCCGGCGCGGGACGCCGGGCTACAATCAGCCCATGGCCGGGGAATCCGAAAATCAGTGGGAGCGGCAGCGGGATTTCCTGCTGGAACAGCAGGCGCGCTTCATGACCGATATGGAGGCCATGAAGCAGGCGCACGCGCGCTTCCAGGCGGACATGGAAGCCATGAAAATGAGGAGCGCGGAAACCGACCGGCGGATTGCCGCCAACGCCGCCCAAATCGAGCGCAATACCCAAAACATCGCCCGCTTGGTGGATGTCTGCATGTCGCTGGCCAACGATCAGCAGGCCGCGCGCCGGGATATGGCCGACCTGCGCCAGCGGATGCGCGAAAATGACGAGGATACGCGCTACAAGCTGAACGCCTTGATCGCCACCGTGGACAAGCTCAGCCGCGGCAACGGCGCCCATTGATGGCTGCGCCGCGGCGTCCGTCGCCGCCGCTAGCCTAAGAGATCACGAATCGGACCGAAAGCCCGCGTGGATAAAGACCTCGAAAGCGTGCAGGAAGCCCGCGACCTGGTCGAGGCCGCCTACCAGGCCAGCCAGGCCTTTCGCGCCGCCAGCCAGGAGCAGGTGGACGCCATCGTCGCCGCCATGGCCGCCGTCGCCGAAGCCCATGCCGAGCGCCTGGGCCGCCTCGCCGTCGAGGAAACCGGCTATGGCAAGCCGGAAGACAAAACGCTGAAAAATCTCTTCGCCGCGCGCCGCGTGCATGAAGCGATTCGCCCTCTGCGCACCGTCGGCGTCATTGCCGAGGACGCCGCCGCCGGCGTCGTCGAATTCGCCACGCCGGTCGGCGTGGTCGCCGCCGTCCTGCCCGTCACCAACCCCACCAGCACCGCCATCTACAAAGTCCTGATCGCCGTCAAGGCCGGCAACGCCATCGTCGTCAGCCCCCATCCCGCCGCCCTGCGCTGCATCTGTGAAACGGTCAGGTTGTTGCGCCGGGCGGCGCTGCAAGCCGGCGCCCCCGAAGGGCTGATCGGCTGCTTCACCCGCCCCAGCCTGGTCGGCACGCAGGAGATGATGCGCCACCGCCGCACCGGCGTCATTCTCGCCACCGGCGGCACGGGCATCGTCCGCGCCGCCTACAGCAGCGGGAAGCCCGCCTATGGCGTCGGCCCCGGCAACGTTCCCGCCTTCATTGACCGCTCCGCCGACGTCGCCGCCGCGGTCGGCCACGTCCTGGCCGGCAAGAGTTTCGATTGGGGGACCATCTGCTCTTCCGAGCAAGCCATCGTCGCCGAGGAAGCCCTGCGCGCGCCGGTCACGGAAGAGCTGCGCCGCCAAGGCGCGCATTTCCTTAATGAGCAGGAAGCCGCCCAACTGGGCGCCACGCTCATTGTCCCCGCCACCTTCACCGTCAATCCCAAATGTGTCGGCCAGTCGCCGCAGCGGCTCGGCGAACTCGCCGGTTTTCCCGTCCCGTCCGGTGCCCGCGCCTTGGTCGCTGAACTGCGCGGCATGGGCAAGGAGTTTCCGCTCTCGGCGGAAAAACTATCGCCCGTTCTGGCCTTGTTTTTTGTGCCCGATCGCGAGGCCGCCTTCACGCTTTGCTCGAACCTTTTGCACTTCGGCGGCCTGGGCCACACCTGCGTCATCCACGCCACTGACGACGCCGTCATCCGCGAATACGGCCGCCGCATGCCCGCTTTCCGCGTGGTGGTGAACAGCCCCGCGCCGCATGGCTCCATCGGCGAGACCACCAACCTATTTCCCGCCATGACCTTAGGCTGCGGCGCCGTCGGCGGCAATATCACCTCCGATAACATCGGCCCGCGGCATCTGTTCAACATCAAGCGCCTGGCTTATTCCCGCCGCGAAGCCGCCGCGGCCGTCGCCACTGCGGCAGGCGCTGCGGCAACACGGGCGTCCCGCCCGTCGGAATCAATCGCCCAGCCGTCCCGGCGCTCTGAGCCGGTCAGCCAGTTGGCCCAAACCGCCGCCGTGCCTTCCCAGGCATTCACCACCTCGGCCCCGGTTTCCGCTGGCTCCGTCAGCGATCTGGTGGACCGCTTCCTGCGCGGCAAGCAACCTATCACCGCCGCCGAAGCAGCAGGACAGCCGTCTCGGCTGTCAGAAACAGCGTCCCAGCCGTCCCGGCTGCCCGATTCCATCCCGCAGCCGGCTGGTCCGGAGGCGTCCCGCCCGCCGGCATCGCAACCGCCCGCCCCGCCTCAGCCCGCTGCCTTTGTCTGCGAAGCCGATGTTCGCTTGGCCATCAAGGACGGCCGCAAAATCCTCATCGGCCCCAAGACCATCGTCACCCCCGCCGCCCGCGACCTCGGCAACGAACACAAAGCCTTCGCGGATTAGTGGACGCCCGGCGGCCGCGCCGAAATCGCGGGTCTAGCCAGGAGGGTTCCCCGCCGCACACACGGATCGAGCGCCGGCATCCTGTCGGCCGCAGCGATGACCGGTGCGCTACCGGATCACCCCACCGCCTTCTTCAACAGCGCGACGATCCGCGCTTCCTCGGCGCTGCCCAGCGACTCCAGCGCGAACCCCGTCGGCCACATCGCCCCATCATCCAGCTTGGCCTTGTCGCTGAATCCGAGCGTGGAATACCGCGCCTTGAATTTGCCGGCGTTTTGGAAGAAGCAAATGATTTTGTCGCCTTGGGCATAGGCGGGCATGCCGTACCAGGTGCGCGGCGTCAAACCTGGCGCGTTGGCCCGGATGATGGCGTGCAGCCGTTCGCCGATGGCGCGGTCCGCCGGCGCCATCGCCGCCAGCTTGGCCCGCACCTCCGCCTCTCCGTCAGCCTTGCCCGCGGCCCGGCCGCGCTGCCCCTCGGCCTTCAGCTCCCGCACCCGCTCCTGCATCGCGGCCTTTTCTTCCGCCGTGAACCCCTTGGCCTTGGCGCCCGCCGCGGCGCCACCGCCGGTTTGTTTCCCAGCCTTGCTCGCCTTTGCCATAACCACCTCGCCTCTTCGCGGCGCCACCGAACTTCCGATCACCGGACCGATCACCGGGCGCCGCCCGCGGATTTCGATTCTACCTGAACATCCTCGCCAGCGAGCCATTGGTACATCCCGGCACAGCCGCTCCGCATCTCACCTGCAGCGCCCGCGAGGACGCAAGAAAGGAGCGCGCGCGCGCAAAACCGGACCGCCTACCGGCGCGGAGCGACGCCGCCGGGTCCCGGAGATCTGCCGCTGTGGCGCGGGCGGCGGCGCGTCGGTTCCCGCCCACGAGTCTCCGGGAAATCGCCCGACCAGCGGCCAGTTGGCGGACGGGACGTTCGCAACAACGGCCGATTCCAGCCGGGCATGTTGCATCACTGGCCCTTTGTTTTCAGTTGCGTGCGGTCTTAAATGCAACATTTTTGAGGCCGTAACGCCCAGCGGGAGTCGGCGCACCGCCGGACGGCAGGCGAACCAAGGGCGGGTGCGGAGCGGCCCCGCCGGCTGCGGAGTGAAGCGTAGCCGTTGGGCCCACCAGCAGGGCTCTTGGGCGGGGCGAGAACCGAGCAGCGCGAGGCGGCCCGAGCGAGGGCGACGGAACGTACCCAGATGCACGTGAGGAGCCTGAGCCGAAGCCACGCCCCGGCGTGGCGCCAAGCAAAGCCACGCCCTGGCGTGGCGCCAACCGATGCCCAACGACGCCGGAAGCGATGCGTTATCGCCCCGCCGGCCGCGGAGCGAATCGCGGCCGCCGGGCCCACCAGCAGGACTTTCGAGCGGGGCGAGAACCGAGCAGCGCGAGGCGGACCGAGCGAGGGCGACGGAACGTACACAGACGTACGTGAGGAGCCCGAGCGATGGGCCAACGAAGCGATGCGATGCGTTATCGCCCCGCCGGCTTCCAGCGCAGGATGGGCTGGCGCGCGGCCCTCACCTCGTCCATCCGCCCCACGCGCGTTGAATGCGGCGCGCTGCGCACCAGTTCCGGATCGGTCTCGACTTCCCTGGCGATGGCGCGCATGGCGGCGATGAACTCATCCAGCTCCTCCCGCGGCGCGCTCTCCGTCGGCTCGATCATCATGGCCCCGTGGACAATCAAGGGAAAGCTGACCGTATAGGGATGGAAGCCGTAGTCAATCAAGCGCTTGGCGATGTCTCCCGTGCGTACGCCCTGGGCCGTCTGCCGCTTGTCGCTGAAGACGCATTCGTGCATGGACGGCGTGGGGTAGGGAAGGTCGTAAACGTCCCGCAGGTGATGGCGCACGTAATTAGCGTTCAGCACGGCGTCTTCGGTGGTTTGTTTCAGCCCGTCGCAGCCGTTGGCCATGATGTAGGCCAGCGCGCGCACGAACATGCCGAAGTTGCCATAGAACGCCTTGACCCGCCCAATGGACTGCGGCCGGTCATAGTCCAGGGCCAATGCGCCGCCGACGCCGGGCACGATGACCGGCACGGGCAAGAACGGCTCCAACTCCTTTTTCACCGCCACCGGTCCCGATCCCGGTCCGCCGCCGCCGTGCGGCGTGGAAAAAGTCTTGTGCAAATTCAGGTGCATCACGTCCACGCCGAAGTCGCCGGGCCGCGCCCGGCCGACCAGCGCGTTCATGTTCGCGCCGTCCATGTACAGCAAGCCGCCGCGGGCGTGGACCAATTCGGCGATCTTGTGAATATCCTCCTCGAAGACGCCCAGCGTGTTGGGGTTGGTCAGCATCAGCGCCGCCACGTCCTCCGTCATCACCCGGTCCAGATCGGCGACGTCCACCGTCCCTTCGGCGTTGGACCGCAGGTTGCGAACTTCATAGCCGGCGATGGCGGCGGTGGCGGGATTGGTGCCATGCGCCGAGTCGGGAATCAATATGGCGCGGCGGGCGTTTCCGCGGCTGGCCAGCAAAGCCCGCGCCAGCAAAATGCCCGTCATCTCGCCGTGCGCTCCCGCCGCCGGTTGCAGGGTGATGGCCTCCATGCCGGTGATTTCCAGCAAATACTCCGACAGCAGCCGCATCAGCCGCAGCGCGCCCTGCGACAATTCCGCCGGTTGCAAGGGATGGCCGTCGCCGAGCCCTTCCATCGCCGCCACGCGCTCGTTGATGCGGGCGTTGTACTTCATGGTGCAGGAGCCGAGCGGGTAGATGCCCGTATCCACGCCGTAGTTCCAGGTGCTGAGGCGGGTGTAATGGCGGACGATCTCCAGCTCGCTCAGCTCGGGAAAATCGGCGATCTCGGCGCGCACCGCGCCTCCCAGCTGGCTGAGATCGGCGGCGGGCACGTCCAGCGGCGGCAATTGCACGCCCCGCTTGCCCGGCGCGGAGCGCTCGAACAGCAGCGGCTCGTTCTGCGTCGGGTGGCGCGAGGCGCGCGGGGTGGGGGTGGTCTCATTCTCGGACATGGTGAAAGATCTCATCGGCGCGCGCCCGCGGTTGCTGTGCCGGACCGGCGGCGGGCCGCTTTCTTGGCGCTCGGCGAGCCGGGGCGCGGCGACGCCGGGGCATACGCCGCCGCCAGGCGGTCCATCGCCGCTTTCGACGCCGTTTCCGTGGCGCACACCAAAACGGCGGCGCCGAGTTCGGGATAGTACCGTTCCAGCGGCAGTCCGCCGATCACCATTTCCGCGCTCAGTTGCGCCTGCGCCGCCGCCGGATCGGCGCCGCGCAAAACGAACTCATGGAACCGCGGCCCAGGAAACAGCACTTCGGCGCCGGCGCGGGCGCAGGCTTCCGCCGCGTAGGCCGCCTTGGCGACATTCTGCTCAGCGAGGTCGCGCAGCCCCTGCTTGCCGTACAGGCTCATGAAGATGCTGGCCATCAGCGCGCACAGCGCCTGGTTGGTGCAAATGTTGGAGGTGGCCTTTTCCCGCCGGATGTGCTGCTCCCGCGTGGACAGCGTCAGCACGTAGCCGCGCCGCCCTTCGTCGTCCCAGGCTTGTCCCGCCAGGCGCCCAGGCATGGCGCGGACGAATTGTTCCCGGCAGGCGATCACGCCCGCGTAGGGCCCGCCGAAACCCACCGGTATGCCCAGCCCCTGCGCCTCCATGGCCACGATGTCGGCCTGCTCCGGGGGCGCCAGCAAGCCCAGCGATACCGGCTCGGCGATCACCGCGATCAGCAGCGCGCCGGCCGCGTGCGCCAGCTCCGCCGCCTGCCGCCAGTCTTCGATGGCGCCGAAGAAGTTCGGGCTTTGCACGATCACCGCCGCGGTTTCCGTCCCAATCGCCGCGCGCAGCGCGGCGGCGTCCAGCGGACCCTCCGGCGTGTAGGGGATCTCGGTGATGGGGCAATCCCGCTGCCGCAGATAGGTCGCGAGCACCTCGCGGTACTGCGGGTGCGCCGACCGCGCCACTGCAATCCCCCGCCGCCCGCTCACCCGCAAGGCCATCAGCGCCGCCTCCGCCACCGCGGTCGAACCGTCGTACATCGAGGCGTTGGCCACTTCCATGCCGGTTAGCTGGCAGATCATCGTTTGGAACTCGAAGATCGCCTGCAACGTGCCTTGGCTGATCTCCGGCTGATACGGCGTATAGGCGGTCAGCCACTCGCCGCGGGAGACCAGCATGTCAATGACCGTGGGCCGGAAGTGATGGTAGGCCCCGGCGCCGAGAAATGAGGTGAAGCCCGGGGCGTTATCGGCGGCGGCTTGGCGGAAATACGCGAAGATCTCCGCCTCCGACCGGCCCGATGGAATATTCAGCGGCCGCTGGAGCCGGCAATATTCCGGAATGTGGGAAAACAGGTCGTCGGTCGAGGCGGCGCCGATGGCGGCGAGCATCTCCGCCCGGATCGCGTCCGAGGAGGGCAAATAGCGCATGGGAAAATAAAAATCGCGGGCCGCCGGTTTAGTCGAGGCGCTGGGCGGCGATGAACTGCTCATATTCCGCCGCCGACATCAGCGAATCTAGCTCCGCCGGGTTCGCCAGTTGGACCTTCACCAGCCAGCCCCGGCCGTGCGGATCCTGGTTGATCAATTCCGGCGCGGCGGTCAAGTCGGGGTTCACTTCCTCGACCTTGCCGCTGACCGGGGAAAAAATCTCCGATACCGCCTTCACCGATTCCACCGTGCCGAAGGCTTGGGCGCTTTTCAGCTCGGCGCCAGTCTTGGGCATCTCGACGTAGACCACGTCGCCGAGCTGCTGCTGCGCATAGTCGGTGATCCCGACCGTGCCGCGGCCGTCCTCGGCGGAGATCCACTCGTGTTCCTTGGTGTATCGGTATTGGCTTGGATAGCTGGCCATGTTTATTCCTTCCCGTTGCCGCCGGACTTGCATTGTACCCGGCGGCGGGCTCTATTGCCGCCGAGATTGGCGGCGAAATCTCCGCTTCGCGGGCCGCTCCGGCGGGAGGCTCATCGTCACGCCGGTGGCGCCGCGGCGTTGCCCCCGGCATGCGCCCCGGCCGGGGCGTTGTCCGTGCCGCCGCCCTTGCCGCGGCGGTAAAAGGGCAATGGCGTCACCACCGCCGCGGCGGCGCGCTGGCGGATGCCAATCTTCAATTGTGTCCCGGGTTGCGCCGCCGCGGGGGGCACGTAGGCCATGCCGATGTTCTTGCCCAAAAATGGCGCCGGCGAACCGCTGGTCACCCGTCCAATCGCCGCCGCGTCCGGGCTCCCGTCGCCGGCGCTCAGGATCGGATAGCCGTCGCGGGCGATGCCCGGCTCCGCCATCTCGAACCCCACCAGCCGCCGCGCCGGCGGATTTGCCTTGGCCGCCGCCAGACGGTCCTGGCCGAGAAATCCCGGCTTGGTCATCTTGCAAATCCAGCCCAGGTTCGCCTCCCAGGGCATGGTGGCGGCGTCAATTTCATGCCCATACAACGCCATGCCCGCTTCCAGGCGCAGCGTGTTGCGCGCTCCCAAGCCGCAGGCGATGAGGCCGGCCGCCTCTCCCGCGGCGAGAAGCGCCGTCCACAGCCGCTCGGCGTGCTGGGGAGCGAAATACAATTCGAAGCCGTCTTCGCCGGTGTAGCCGGTGCGGGCGATGACGGCGTCCACGCCCAGCACCTGACCGTGCGCGAACCAATAATATTGGATCGCGGCCAGCGGCATCGCCGTCAGCGGCTGGAGAATCTCCAGCGCCCGCGGTCCTTGCAGGGCCAGTTGCGCGTAGCGGGCGCTGGCGTTCGTGACCTGGGCATCGAAGCGATTGTGCGCCTGGATGTGGGCGAAATCGGCGTCGGTGTTGGCGGCGTTCACCACCAGCCAGTAGTGGTCGTTTGCCAGTTTGTGGACCAACAAGTCATCCACGAAGGTCCCTTGTTCGGTCATCAGCCCGCTATACTGCGCCTGCCCGATGGCCAGCCGGTTGGCGTCGTTGCAGCACACCCATTGCACCAAATCCAGCGCCTGCGGGCCGCGTATGTCCAGCTCTCCCATGTGGCTGACGTCGAACAGCCCGGCGGCGCGCCGCACCGCCAGGTGCTCGGGAATGATGCCGCTGTATTCCACCGGCATGTCCCAGCCGCCAAACGGCACCATGCGCGCGCCCATGCGGCGGTGGACGGAGTTCAAGGCGGTCTGCTGCAAGTGGGCGGCGGGGGCGGTCAAAGCGGCTCCGGGAGGCGCGGAACCAATAAGGTAACATGCGGCGCGGCTCGCGGCACCCCCGTGCGCGGCGCGGCGCATCGCCCGGCGGCTTACAGCCGCAGTTCGGCGCGGATGTGGGCGGCGAGTTCGCCGGCGGCGGTCACGGGATGCAGGCCGATGCGGGCGACGGCCAGAATTTCCTTGTGGTAGCCGGCCAGCACGCCGTCTTCCGCGCCGGAGTGCACGGCGATAGCGGCAAGTCCCAATCCCTTGCGGCCAACTTCGTCGCGCAAGCTCCCCACCGTCGAGCTCAGCACCCGCACGCCGCGGGTGTCGTCTTCCAGGTCCAACGCCTGGATCAGGTTGTGAACGCCATTGGGCCGGTAATGGAAATCGAAGCGATAAGGATCCGGGCCGGCGCCGAACGATGCCGGCAGCACCCGCTGGTGCAGCTTGTCCGATCCCAGAATGCCCTCTTCGGCGAAGGCGTTCCGCAACTCGGCCAGGATGCCGCGGCGGACCGACCAGGCGCGACGCGCCGTGCCCGGCGCCGCCGGCGGGTTGGCGACGTAGCGCGCGAACAAATCCGCCAGCGCCTGCGCCGGGTCGGCGGTCAGCAATCCGTGGCGCGGGCTCAGCTCCAGCGACTGCGCGAAGGTTTCACCGGCCAGGTAGAACAAGTGGTCGGGATCGAAAGCGCCTTGCCGGCCCCGCAGCACCGAGCGCAGGTCGCGTTCCAAGCCGCGCAGCACCGCAAAATCAAAGGCAGGGAAGAGGCAGCGCAGGCGGCGGAAGTTGTCCAACACGCGAACCTCGGCGAAGCCGCCGGCGCGGTCGAACAGGCAGACGCCGATATTCAGAAACTCCTTGCGAATGGGATCCGGATAAACCCGAATCAGCGCGTATTCGCAGGCGCGGACTGCCTCCGCCATCCGCCTCATTATAGGGCGCGATGGGGCGGGCTTGGCCCGTCCGGCGCCCGGAGGCGTTGCCTCGGCGGGGACCCGCCTTCCGGGGGCTGGGCGGAAGGGCAGCGATGCCGCATCCCGGACCGCGGTTCGTCTCCAGTTCCGCCAAGCCGGAAGGCCAAATCGGGCCGACGAGCCGCCTTAGTGGACGGTGACCACGGCCGCCGCGCTGCCGCGATTGCCGCCGCGATCATAGACCCGCAGCATCAGCACATGCTGCCCCGGCGCCAGATGTGGCGTCCGAATGGTAAAGTTCTCCCGCCGCGAATCAATGATGCCGCTGTCGGCGTAGAGCTGCCGCCAATGGCCGCCATCCACGGCGTACTCCGCCTGGCTGAGCGCTGCGACGGCGTCCGTGGCGGTGAAATGCGCCACCGCGCCCTTGGCGCTAGCGTCGGAGGATACCAGCCGCACGGTCGGCGGCGCGGTGTCCATCGTGGCTGGCGCGCTGATGATGGTCGCCGTTTTCGCCATGCCCGGCGGATTGGCGTCGGCGTCGCTGGCGGTGATCTTGAACTTATAGGTCCCGTCGGGCAAGCGTCCCGGAGCGATATCGAGATGATTGGCGTGCAGGTCGCGCCGCAGCGGCGTCCATGCCGTTTCGCCCTCGATTTGGAACCATACGTCGTAGGTGAGCGGATCGCCGTCGGGATCGTGGGCCTGCCAGTTGAGCTTGATGCCGTCCAAATGGGTCTTGGGGTTGTCGGCCAGGCTGGGGGGCTGGCTGGCCGCCGTCAACGCGTGGATGCTGCCAATGACCGGGGCGCGATTGCCGGGCAGGTAGGGCACCGTCACCGATTCCAATCGTGGCCCGGCGCCGGCGCGGCGTTGGAAAATCGCCCGCCATTGAATGTAGCGCGCGGGCGGGCTGGCGATGCGCTCGCCGGGATGCGTCAGCGGCGCCGACCACGGGCTCCAGGTGCCGTTCGGCTGAGCCGAGTTGCCGCTGCGCGTTTCGAACGCCAGCGATCCCGTTGCGGCTTGCTCCGCCCGCCAGTCCAGATGCCCCCAGTGCGAAATCACGCCAGTGTCCTTGATCGGCGACAGATAGATTCCCTTCGCCGCCGGTGAGCTGGAGAGCCGGTAGAGCGTGCCGAGATTGCTGGTGGTCGCTAGCAGCAATCCGTCGGCCGGGAACAGGCGTGTCGTTTCCTGTTCGTCGGTTTGCGCCAGCAGCGTGGCTTGCCGGTTGGCGCCGAGGCGGTAGATGTGGCCGTTCAGGTCGGTGGCGAACAATGGATCGGTCCGCCCCAGCCAGAGAGCGCCGGCGTCTTGGTGTTGCGACGCCCAAGCCGTCGCCACCGAGCCATCGGCGGCGATGCGGTAAATGGCGCTGCGCAGGCCGGGATGCGGCGGTTCGGCGGGCGGCGCCGAGTCCCCGGAGGCGGGAATCACATGCGCCGGGCCCATGGAGATGGTCACCTGTGCTCCGCCGCCACCGGGCAGCCCGCCGGGACCTTGCGCCGCGCGCTGCGCCGACTCGGCGATGACGGTCATGCCCGGCGCCGAGATGGGTTGGTTCTGCGTGCTGCTGGCCGCCAGCGCGGAGGCCGAGGGCGCCGCGCCGTTGCCCTGCGCGGCGGCGTAGATCGCCCCTCCTGGCGCAACCGCCAGCGTGGCGATTTCGCGCAAGGGCGCGTTGTAGAGAACAAAGCCGCGGCCCGCCGGGGTAATGCGGAAAATCAAGCCCCCGGGATCGGTGCCCGCCAGCAGGTCGCCATCCCGCGCGGCGGCGAGGGACATCACCTGGCGCTCGCCGGTGGCGAAGAACGGGTGGCCGACGCCGCGTCCGTCGGGCCCGGGGGCGATGCGATAGATCTCACCCCTGCTGCCGGTGCCGGCGTAGAGCGTCTTCCCGATGAAGCGCAGCGACCAAATATAGCGCGTGTGCGGGTCGAAATAGACCTGGCTTTGGCCGTTGGCGGCGATGCGGTAGATCTTGCCATTGGGCGAAGTCGCGGCGTAGATGGCGCCGTCCGGCCCGGCGGCGACGGCGAAAATGTCCGGTTCCTGGGCTGTAAACCACAGCGCCTGGCGAGCCGCCACGGGATGGCGGGAATGCAGCATCGCCGGCGTCAGGCGGTAGAGCTGGCCGGCGTTGCCGGTGGCCAAATACACGTTGCCCTTGGCGTCCACCGTCGCGGTCCAAATCAGCGGCTGCCCGGTGCGCAGCACCGCGGTCAGAGCCGGCGCAAGGGTCAGCTCTCCCTCGGCTCCCAGGGAGAGGTGGTGCAGCCGTCCCAGCGCGAAGGACCGCTGCGAGGCCAGCCGCCAAAAATGCGTATTCACCGCCGCCAGCGGCAGGGCGGTGGCAAGCAGCGTGGCGAGCACGCCGGCGCGAAACCAAAAGTGTTTGCGTTGCATAAGCATGGCGGCCGCGAAGGCGGGCCTCAAATCAACCGCGGACTGCACATCAATAGTCGGGCTTGCGCACCTGCACGGTAATGGTCTTCACGCCTTGAATCACGAAGGGCAGGTCGGGGGTGGCGTACTGGTACACCGGGGAATCCTGGCTGGCGGCCATGCCGCTGTCCACCGAAGGGCCGGCGGCCAAGGCGCGCGCCACCGAAGGCGGCGGGGCGGGGAACTGCTGCCCGGCGATGACGAATGCCGGCCGTTGCTCGCTGGCGCGCAGGTACAGCCGGTCATTGCGCCGCAAATCGTTGATCGCCGCCACCAATTGCGGCACGTTGCGCGCGCGGAAGCCCTGCTGCAGGCGCTGCATCTCCATCAGGTCCAGTGCTTCGCCGGCGCCGGCGGCGATCTTCAGCGGACCCGGCGGCAGGCTGGCGGGAACATGCACCGGCAGCTCCCGCGTGACCATGCTGCCGTCGGCGGCGCGCAGCCGCGCGGTGATAGTCAGCGATTGGCCGGGTCGCACCTGGCTGCGGTTGGCCCAAAGGCCAACCATCTTCAGCGTGCGATTCCGGTTGGAGGAAGTGACGGAAAGATGAATCCCGCGGATCGTGAAGCGCAGCCCGCTCTGGTAAAGGTAGCTGAGCGGCGCGGCGGCGCTCATGGCGGCGGATGCCGGCCCATTGATATCTTCCGCGACCAAGTCATGGATCTCCACCGGCGCCGCCCCCGCCAGGTCAATCGCCCCTTGCAGCCGCAGCGTCGCCGGGCCGACGCTGCGCTGGGTGGCGTCCAGCGTCGAAGCCAGCGCCATGTTGAACAAGAAAGGCGTCAGGAACCGGTTGTTCACCATTTCGAAGCGGTAGGTCTGCGCGACTCCGCCTTGCCGCACGCTGACCCGCACCGGAATCATATGCGCCTGGCCGCCGAAGGTGCCGTAGACGCCCTGGGAATCGTCCTGCCGGATCACACCCAGCCGCCGCCCGCTGACCGCGATCTTGAACGAGGTCATCAGCCCCGGCATCAGCGCCACCACCCGCGCATGGCTGAAGGGCATGGCGGTGGCGCCGGCGGAAAGGAAGCGGTGGCCAAAGGCGAAGATGTGGCCATCGTGGATATAGGTGACCGTGCCGTCGGCGGCGACTTCCAAGTCCCCCCGAACCAACTGCACGCTGATCATGTCTCCCGGATGCAAGCTCGACGCCGGGGCCAGAGCGTTGGTGGCGGAACCGGCGCCGGCCGTGCCCCCCATCATCGGCGCCAACCCCAGCGCCTGAAACTGGGGCGCGAACTGGGCGATGGCGCGCGGGCTGAATCCGGATAGCACCAGCGGCGTGTGCAACTGCGGCAACTGCATATCCGCCGGCAGCGCCCGCGCGGGGCCCAGTTGCAGTCGCGCTTTGGGGTGCAGCAGTTGCAGGTTGCCGTCCGCGGCGGTCAACCGCAGAGTCGCCGCTGGCGGCGGCGCGCCGCTATCCGCCGCGAAGGCATCTTGGTGCGCCTGCGCCGTCGCGCGCGCCTCTTGCGCCAGCATCTGTTGGATGGGCGTAATGCCGGCGATGGCGGTCTTGGCGTAGGGAAAGCCCAGCGCCACCGCGCCCACCAGCTTGCCGTCAATGTAGACCGGGCTGCCGCTCATGCCTTCCAGCACGCCAGTTTGGGCCAGCGGGCCGCCGCTGAGGCGCGCGAGGATGACCGCCTGTTTGGGGCCCATGTTGTGCACCACGCCCAGGATCTTGACCTGAAACGTTTGCACTTGAGTTCCCGAGAAGACCGTCTTGCCCACGCCCGTCATCCCCGCGCGCACATCCCGCAAGGGGAAAATCCCCACCGGCGCCGTGGGGCGACGTTGGGCGAGAACGGGCAGAGCGCTGGCGGCCAGGCAGGCCAGCAGCAGAAAACAACGGCTCGGGAGACGATGCATGGGGCGCAGCGGGCGGGCTTTGAATTCAGTGTAGGCGGCTGGCGCGTAGGGCGCAAGCGGCGTGGCCCTTCCCAGGCACTCCTGTCTCCTGGGTCAGGGGCTCATCGAGCCCAGAATGCGCCGCTTGCAGTGTGTTCGCCGATGTGACACGCTTACGGGCGGTTGACGCCATGTTACGTACCTCACTCCGCCCGTCGCTCCGCCCGAACCGCCGTCCCGCCAGCCGCCGGTCTTCATCGCCATCGCACCGGCTGCGCCGCGCCCCCGCCGCGCTGGCGGCCGTCGGCCTGTTGGCGCTGGTGACCGTTACGGCCGCGGGTTGTCATGCCCGCCCGGCCCCGCATGGCGCGGCCAAGGTGAACGCGATGCTGGCGCGCATGACGCTGGCGGAAAAAATTCGCCTGGTGCATGGGTCGGCGCCCAACCCGGCGCAGTATCAGGGCCAGGCGGGCTACTGGGCGGGGAACCGCAAGCTGGGCATTCCTCCCATGCGCATGGCGGACGGGCCGCCGGGGGTGCTGATGCGCCACCGCTCGACCGCCCCCGTGGCGACCATGGGCGTGGCGGCGACCTTCAGCGCCGCCGCCGCGCGGCGCGAAGGGCGGGTGATTGGCCGGGATGCGCGCGCGCTGGGCATCGCCGTGGCCCTTCAGCCCTTCCTGAATATCTTTCGCGATCCGACCTGGGCTCGCGCCTACAACACCTACGGCGAGGATCCGCTCTTGTCCGGGGAAATCGGCGCCGGCGTGATCCGCGGCATCCAGAGCCAGGGGGTGATGGCGACCGCCAAGCACTTCCTCGCCTATAACGGCGGCGGCGATGTCATCGTCGGTCAACAGGCGCTGCACCAAATTTATGCCGAGCCCTTCGCCTACGCGGTGCGGGCCGGCGTCGCCGCGGTGATGTGCTCCTACAACCAGGTCAACGGCGCCTATGCCTGCGGCAACGCGGCTACCCTGCGCGGGGTGCTGAAACAGGAGATCGGCTTTCGCGGCTACGTGATGTCGGATTGGGGCGCGACGCACGCCACCGACTTCTTGGCCCACGGGCTCGATCTGGAAATGCCGGGCTCGATGATTCCGTTCCTGCCCTGCTATTTCTGCGCGCGCCCGGCGGCGGCGCCGGCGCACCGGCTGAATGTGAAGGCCATGTTCTTTTCCAGCCATATCCCCGAGGAGCCGCCCGCGGCCGGCTTCGCCGGATTTGGCAAGATGGCGCCGCCGGAGGGAATGCTGGCCGCGGTGAAGAACAAGACCGTTACCCCCGCGCAGATCACCGCGGCGGCGCGGCGAATCCTGATGGCGATGGACCGTTTCGGCTACCTGCGCGGCAAGGCGCCGTGGGCGGTGTCGGCCGTGCCGTTTGCCCGTGACGTTCACGCGGTGGAAGCGGTGGCGGAGGAAGCGGCCGTGCTGCTGAAAAATCGCGGTCACGCCCTGCCCCTGACCGCCGCCGACTTGCATTCCTTGGCCCTGATCGGTCCCGGCGCGGCGCAGACCGTCACCATCGGGGAATCGGGGGAAAAGGCCCTCGGCTTTCCCAGCCGCGACCTGAGCCCGTATGCGGCGTTGCTGCAAGAGACGCGCGGAGTCGCCGGCCGCCACGTCACCCTGTCCGTGGCCGATGATATGACCGGCCGTCCGATCCCGGGCCGCTATTTGTCCTCCGGCGGACACCCCGGCCTGCGGCGCGAAGGTTCCGGACCGGCGGTTCGCGACGCCCAGATCAACTTCACCCAGCGCGACGGGCGCCCCCTGCGCGCGGGGACCAAGCGGCAATGGAGCGGGGTGCTGCGCATTCCGCGCACGGGCGATTACTGGCTGTATTTGCAGGTCATGGGCTGCGCCGCCCAGTTCCGCGTGGATGGCCATTTGGCCGGCCGCACGGCGAATCTTCTGCTCCACGGCAACTACATTCAGGCCGCCCAGGACAATGTGCTGCCCACGACCGACAATTTGGATAACGTGCGGGTCAGCCTGCACCTGACCGCTGGCCCGCATCCCATCCAGGTGCGGGAAACCGCCGACGGCTCGGGGCGGCCGGTGCAGATCCGCCTGGCCTGGATGACGCCGCGGCAGCGGCAGGCGGACTGGAACGCCGCGCTGGCGGCGGCGAAAGCGGCCCACACCGTGGTGGTCTTCGCCTGGGGCCGGGGCCTCCCGGCCTACCAGTTGCCGGGCGATCAGAACCGCCTGATTGCCGCCATCGCCCGCGTCAATCCTCGCACCATCGTGGTGCTGAACACCAGCCAGCCCGACGCGCTGCCTTGGCTGCCGCACGTGGCGGCGCTGCTGGAGATGTGGTATCCCGGCGACGGCGGCGGGCCGGCCACGGCGCGGGTGCTGCTGGGCAAAACTGATCCCGGCGGCAGGTTGCCGTTTACCTGGGCCCAGCGCCTGGACCAATACGTGTCTCACGATCCGGCGCATCCGGAACGGTCCTCGCGGGGCGTGAAGGGCGTCACGCGGTTCAGCGAAGGCATCTTCGTGGGCTATCGCTGGTTTGACCAACAGCGGATTCCACCGCTATTTCCCTTTGGCTTCGGTCTCACGTACACCCGGTTCCGCTACTCCGGCCTGGCCGTGCGCCGCGATGCGCGCGGCGGCCTGGCGGTTTCCTTTGCTGTCCGCAATGTTGGTCCGGTGGCCGGAGACGCCGTTCCGCAGGTCTATTTAGGGCCGCCCCAACCCGCGCCCGCCGGGGCGCAGTTCGCGGTGCGCGCTCTGGCCGGATTTGCCCGCCTGTCCTTGGCCCCGGGCCAGACGCGGCAGGTAACGATCCGGGTGCCGCGGCGGCAGTTGCAGTATTGGGCCGACGGGGCGAACCGTTGGCGGCTGGCGGCGGGCAAGCGCTGGGTATTCGTCGGCGCTTCCTCGCGGAATCTGCTCCTGCGACAACAGTTCACGGTGTCGCACTGAACCCAGTCGCGGCGCGCGGGAGGCCGCTATAATCGGCGCAGTGATCCGCGACGGCATCTTTTATTTCGCCGGTTCCCTGGCGGCGGCGGCGCTGGTGGCCTATTTCACCTTCTGGGGATGGGCGGCGCCGCTGCTGGTGTTCGGCCTGTTCGCGCTCTATTTTTTTCGCAACCCCGCGCGCGTCGTTCCCGCCGACCCCGGCGGGGTGGTCTCGCCCGCCGATGGCAAGGTCACTCATGTGGAGGCCCTGGCGGCGGATGCTCCGCTGGCGCGGCAGTTCGCGCACCGCATCAGCATCTTTCTATCCATTTTCGACGTCCACGTCACCCGCGCTCCGGCAACGGGGCGGGTGGTTTCGGCCGAATACCGGCGGGGGCGGTTCGGCAGCGCCCTCAATCCCAATTCCGCCGTGGAAAATGAGCAGAACCTGGTGCGGCTGGCCACGGGACCGTCCGGAACAACGCCCTTGGCGTTTGTCCAGATCGCGGGCTTGATCGCCCGGCGCATCGTTTTCTGGCCCCGCCCCGGCGATCAGGTGGAGCGCGGGCAACTGGTGGGGCTGATAAAATTTGGTTCGAGGGTGGACGTCTTCTTGCCCGCCGGCGCGGTGATCGCGGTCGCCGCCGGCCAGCGGGTGCAAGGCGGCGCCACGTTGCTGGCGCGCCTGCCCTTCGCCGCCGAACCGGCCCCGATGGCCGCCGATGTCCACACCCCTACCCACTTCTGAGCCCGACCTGGATCGGCCCGCCGGCCCGCCGGTGCGCCGCGGCATTCGCCGCGGCATCGCCCTGTTGCCGTCGCTGTTCACCGTGGCCAATATCGGCCTGGGCTGGTACGCCATTCAGCAAACCACCGCCGCGCTGCAAGCCGCCGCGCCCGCCACCTTGCTGGACACCGCGGCCAAGGCCATCGGCTGGGCGATTTTGCTCGACGGCTTCGACGGCCGCATCGCTCGCATGGCCAACGCCAGCAGCGCCTTCGGCCGGGAGCTGGATTCCCTCGCCGACGTCATCAGTTTCGGCGTCGCGCCGGCCCTGCTGGCGTATGTCTGGGGCGTGCGTTTCGTCCACCTGCCGCTGGCATCGCACGGCTTCCATTACCTGGATCATGCCGCGCAGGTGGTGGCGTTTTTGTTCGTCATCGCCGGCGCCGCCCGCCTGGCTCGCTTCAATATCGCCCCCGACGACGCCGAGCCCAGCAATCCCGGCAAGCCGGGCAAGAAATATTTTGTCGGCATGCCCATCCCGGCGGCCGCCGGCCTGATCGCAGCCTGCGTGCATTTCTTCGCGTCGCCTTCGTTTCTGTTCGGCGCCGTGAACCCCAGCTGGGGCTGGGCGGTGGCTTGGCTGGCGCTGGTGCTGGCGCTGGCGTACTTGATGGTCAGCACCTGGCGGTTTTACAGCTTCAAGGACATTGACTTGCGCCGGCGACAGCCGTTCGTGATCACCGTCGCCTTGGGCGCGCTGATGGCCGCCATCTGGTACTTTTCGGAAACCACGCTGCTGGTTCTGTCAGTGGGATATCTGCTGGCGGCGGTGATCTGGCGGCTGACCCATCACCTCCGCCGCGGCAAGCCCACGCCGCGCCGGCAGTCCGGCTGGCCCCAGCCGGCGGCGCGGGGCGGGGCGAACGAGTAGGAGCCAACGCCAATGGCGGAGACGTCCATATCCCCGCGACCGCGCTCGCGCCCTTGGCGCCTGGGCATTACCGGCGGCACCGGCTTGCAGGCGCGCGAAGTGGCGGAGCTTTTGCCCAGCTCCGCCCTCGCGCAGGCCGGCGAACCTGTCGTCCGCTACTTTGCTCCCTGGAGCGGATCGCCCGCCTCCAACGGCGCGGAGTCCGAGGCCCCTGCGGAGCGCCAGCTGGGCGGCCTAGGCGCCGAGGCGGTGGTCCTGGAGCCGCTCGAGGCCTCGACCCTGGAGGGATTGGACGCGGTGTTTTTTGCCGGCGGCGCGGCGGAGACCCGCGCGGCGGCGCCCCTGGTGGAGGCGGCGGGCGCTTGGGCGGTGGACTTGGGCTCCGCGCTGGCTCCGGGCGCGAAAACCCTGCGCGTGCCGCATCCCGCCGCGCAAATGTTGGCGGCGGTGCTCCCGGCGCTCGCCGCTCTCGGCGTCGCCGGAACCGCCGCCACCGTGTTCGAGCCCGCCAGCGAGCGCGGCATGGCCGGGCTGGAAGAATTGCGCGACCAGAGCCTGCGGTTGCTGGCGGCGCAGTCCATTCCCAGCGCCGTGTTTGGCGCCCAGATCGCCTATAACCTTCGCGTGGAGTTGGGCGAAGAGGCGCAGCCGCCGCTGGCCGCAGTAGCCGCGACGATCGCCGCCGATCTGCGCGCCCTGGGCGCATCCTCCGGCTTCGCCTTGCCCGCCTTGCAGGTCCTCCAGGCGCCGGTGTTTCACGCCCACATCATCTCCCTGCTGGCGGAGTGGGCGCAGCCGCCGGCGAGCGAAGCCCTGCATGCGGCCCTGCGCTCCGCGCCGGTGGCATTTTGCGCGCCGGGGGAGCCGCAGCCCGAGGCGACCAGCGCGGCGGGCGAGAGCGGGGTGCGGGTCGGCGCGCCGCAGCAGGATTTGCTGCGGTCGGGGATCTATTGGATTCCCCTCAGCGCCGACAATCTTCGCCTGCGCGCCGCGGCGGCGGTTCATTTGGCCGCGCGGGCGCTGGGATGCCTGTGAGCCCACGATCCGTGCGGCGGTTGCCGCCAGGGCCCCGCACCTGGTTGCTGGCGCCGCTGGCGGCGCTGCTCACCGCCGGTTGCGGCTACCACCTCTCGAACCACGTCCACGCCCTGCCGCCCGACGTGAAGGTCATCGCCGTTGCGGGTTTTCGGAATCAGACGCTGTCGCCGCGTCTGTCGCAGCTGATGACGGCGGCGATGGCACGCGAGTTGATCCAGCGCACGCGCTACCGCATCCAGTCCCAGCGCGCGGGCAGCGACGCGGTGCTGGAAGGCACGGTGCTCAGTCTCGCCACTACGCCGGTCACCTTCGATCCCAACACCGGCCGTGTGAGCACCGTCGAGGTGCGGCTGCGCCTGCGCGTGCGCCTGGTGGATGAAACCACCGGCCAGCCGCTGTATCAAGCCAGCAATCTGGTTTTTCGCGACCAATATCAGATCAGCGCCTCGGAGCCGAGCCTATTTGAAGAAGACACCGTGGCGCTGCGGCGCATGTGCCGGGACGCGGCGCGGACGGTGGTCGGCGACATTTTGGAGAACTTTTAGCCATGCCGCGCCGCACCAGCCCGGCGGATGCGCCGCTGCGGCCGGCCTATTTGCTGGCCGGAGCCGAGGCCTATTTTCGCGACCGGTTTCTGCGCGAATTGCGCTCCCGCATACCCAACGAGCAGTGGGAGTATAGCTGGCACGAAGCGGACTTGGCGGCCACGCCCTGGGCTGAGGTGCTTGACCAGGCGCGCACGCCTTCGCTGTTGGCGCCACGGCAAGTCTTCGTGCTGGACAACGCGGAACACTTGGCCGCGGGCCGGCGCGCCGGCGCGGAGGGATTGGCGGCGTTCGCCGCCGCCGCCGGGGAGCCGCCGGCGGCAGTGCTGGTGCTTCTCGCCCGGCGCATCCAGATTCCGGCTGACCCGCGGCAGATGATGCTGGAGGATAAGGCTCGGTTGGAGAAGTTGGAGTCCCTGCTGGGGGACGCCTGCGAAATCATTTATTGCGCCCAGGTCGAGACCGAGGATGCCGCGCGGCTGCTGTTGGCCGAGGCGCGGCAGCGGCAATGGCGCCTTGAGGAGCCCGCCGCGCGTTGGTTATTGGAGGCCAGCGCCGGCGATTTGGCGCGCGCCTCGTTGGAGCTGGAAAAACTGGCGCTGTATCAACCAGGGCAGGCCATTACCGAGGCCACGGTGCGCGCGTTGGTGCCGGAAGCGCCGGCAATGTCCAGCGACGGTTTGTGGCTGGCGTTGGCGCGGCGCGACCGGTCCGCGGCGTTGGCCGCCTTGGACGCAGTGTGGGCGGCGGCGGGGGACGCGGGGGCGATCCCGCTGGTGTTTCAGCTCAGCCGGCTGTGCAAAATGGCGCTGATCGCTCGGGCGGCCCGGGCGCGGGACCGGTCGCGGTTGTATCAGGTTCTGCCCCCGGGGCTGAAGCCGCCGAGTTTCGCCGCCGATACGGTGCTGGCCTTGGCCAAGGGCATGTCGGCGGAGCAGTTGACCGCCGCCGTGGACCGCCTGCAGCGCTCCGATGTCGCCCTTCGCGACCGGCCATTGAGCCCCCGAGTGGTGATCGAAGGCGTTATCGCTCAATGGCTTAGCGGACTGGAATCGGCTTCCGTGTGAGCCTCCGGCGGGGCGGCGGCGCATGCCGCGACCGGCTGTATGGAAAAAAAGCAAAAAAATATTGTTTTTAGGAGAAGTTTTCTGCTACGTTTCCAATATCCACACACTTGACCGTGCCCTTCGGGGCAACGACCACTCTTCCGGAAGACCGGCTCCCCCCGATCTTCCGGATTTTTTCTTTATGGTGGCGCTTCCATAGCCTCCCGCCGCGGGCCGCGTCAGGCCGCCGGCGACAGTTCCAAAAATTGAATCGCGGCGGCCATCGGGCTCCCCAAGAGGGTGGAAGAGCACAACGCACCCGCCACGCCGCCGCTGCGCCCGCGTCTTGGCCCGACCGGTACAATCAAGAGTCATGCCCCTTGATCCCCGTCAACTGCCTTTGCCACTCGCCGATCCCGAGGTCTTCGCCGCCGTGGCGGCGGAGACCGTGCGCCAGCAGGAACATCTGGAACTGATCGCCTCGGAGAACTTCGTCAGCGAAGCGGTGCTGGAGGCGGCCGGCAGCACCTTCACCAACAAATACGCCGAGGGCTATCCCAGCAAGCGGTACTACGGCGGCTGCGAAAACGCCGACCGCGTGGAAACGCTGGCGCGGGAGCGGGCGTGCCGCCTGTTCACGCCGGTGCACGGCGACATCCACGCCAATGTGCAGCCGCATTCCGGCTCTCAGGCCAACGCCGCCGCCTATGCCGCCGTCTTGCAGCATGGCGATACGGTCATGGGCTTGAGCCTGGCGGAAGGCGGCCACCTGACGCACGGCCATCCGCTGAACTTCTCCGGCAAAAGCTACCAGATCGTGCCCTACGGCGTGCGCCGGGATACCGAGACCATTGACTACGACGCGCTGGCGCAATTGGCGCGCGAGCGGCGGCCGAAGCTAATCATCGGCGGCGGCAGCGCCTATCCGCGGGTGATTGATTTCGCCCGCATGCGCGCCATCGCCGACGAGGTGGGGGCGCTGTATCTGGTGGACATGGCTCATTTCGCCGGCTTGGTGGCCGGCGGGGTGCATCCCAATCCGCTAGACCACGCGCACATCGTGACCTCGACCACGCACAAGACCTTACGCGGGCCGCGCGGTGGGATCGTGCTGTGCACGCAGCGGTGGGCGCAGCCGATCGACAAGGCCATTTTCCCGGGGATTCAAGGTGGCCCGCTCATGCACACCATCGCCGCCAAAGCGGTTGCCTTCGGCGAGGCGCTGCGGCCGGAGTTCCGCGCCTATTCCTCGCAGGTGGTGGCCAACGCCCAGGCGCTGGCGGCGGGGCTGGCGGCGGAAGGGTTCCGCGTGGTTTCCGGCGGCACCGATACGCACCTGTTGCTGGTGGACGTGTTCGCGCAGGGCATCCGCGGCAAGCAGGCGGAAGAGGCGTTGCACGCCGCCAACATCACCGCCAACAAGAACGCCATTCCGTTCGACACCAATCCGCCCATGAACCCCAGCGGCCTGCGCTTGGGAACGCCGGCGGTGACCACGCGGGGAATGAAGGAAGCGGAGATGCGCCAGATCGCCGCCTGGATCGTCCGCGCGCTGCGCAGCCATGAGCAGCCGGCGGAATTGGCCGCCATCCGGCGCGAGGTGCTGGAACTGGCGGCGGCGTTTCCCCTGTACGGCGAGCGGCGCGCGCGCGAAGCCGCCCCCGCCGGCGTCTAGGCTTGGAGGGGGGCCAGGCCGGGCGTCGCTAGGGACCCTTCGCAGCGTACACCGCGGTCAGCGATCCGGGCGGAACCGCCGCGGACGCTGCCTTCCAACCCTCGATTCCGAGCGCAAGCGCCGGCGGCGCTCTTGGCCGGCGGCGCTCCGCCCACCATCCCATCGCGGCAGCTGGGAGCGGCCCTGCGCGCCTGTGGGCCGAAGCGCCGCGCCCGTGCCAGCCGGACGCTGCGTCAGTGGCGGGGCTGGGGCCCGCGCCCGGCGACTTTGTGTTCGGCAGCGGGCTAGACTGAAGTCAGACGTGCCGTCGCATTTCTCCGCTCCCACCGGGCGTTCCGACTCCACGCCGGCGCCAGGTCCGCCGCCGGACCGCTTGCGCCGCGCCCGCTGGGCATTGGCGGTCCTATTTCTCGCCGGCGCCGCCGTGCTGGCCGGCAGCTATTTGCTCAATCGTCCGCCGGCGGGCATGCGCGTGCCGCCGGTGAGTTTGCGCATCCGCCAGACGGCACGGGGATTCGTGTTGACGCGCGCCGAGGGGGGGCGCACGCTGTTCCGGCTTACGGCGCGGCTGGCGACGCAGATGCAGGCCGGCAGGCGCACCATTCTGCGCGCCGCGCAACTGGTGATTTATGACCGTGACGGCGTGCATGCCGATCGGATTAGCGGCCGGCAGTTCCGGTACGATCCGGGCACCGGCCGCGTGGTGGCTGTGGGACGCGTGCACATTGCCTTGGAGGCTGCGCGCGCGGCGCGGCATCCGGCCGCCTCGGGGCGCGCGGATGGCGTCGCGTCGCCGCGGAAGTCGCCGCGCCAGCCGTCGGCGGCGGCGGCATCCGGCCCACGCGCCAGCCCCATCGAGGTCGTGGCCCAGCAACTGGCGTTCAATACCAAGACCGGTTCCGGCGTGATCCGCGGCGGTTTGGACTTCCGCTATTGGAACGCCAGCGGGCATGCCGACCGCGCGCAGTTGGTGCCGGGGTCGAACTTGCTGATTCTCAGCGGGCGGGTACGGCTGCGCTGGGCCCCGCCGGGGCGATGGCCGCTGCGCGTCACCGCGGGCCAGGCGACGCTGAACAAATCCGCTGGAACCATTGCGCTGCAAGCCTCGCCGCGGGGCGGCGATACGCCGCTGGTCGTTCTGGGGCCGAGGCGGCTGCGCGCGCAACGGCTCATCTTCTTTTTGCGCCGAGATGATACCGTGCGTTCCGTACGCGCGCAGGGCGGGGTGCGGGCATCCGGGGCGCAAGGCGGCCGGCGGTTTTCGGTCCGCTGCCGGCAGGCGGTGGCGCGCCTCCGCCGCGGCAATGCCGCGGCCAAAAGGCCTGCCAAGGGTCCCTTGGAGCAATCCGGGGTGCGCCTGTCGGCGCTCACCTTGAGCGGCGGCGTGATGCTTTCCGAGCGGCAGGGCGCAAGATGGCAGCGGCTCCAGGCGGCATCGCTGCGGGTGCGGTTCGCCGGACGCAACCTGCCCACCACGGCGCGGGCGGAGCAGGCGACGTTGGCGTTCGCCGGCGGCTCCCCAGTTCCGGCGCCGCCCGTACCGGACGGCAGGCTTGCCGCGGGCGCTCGTCGCGCCGCTGGGTTGGGCCCGGGCCAACCGAGGCGAACCGCCGTGGCGGCGGACGCCCTGGCGCCGGCGCTGTTCGCGGCGGGGGGTAGCGGCCAGTTGTCCGCGCCGGCGATGCGCTTCCAATTCGCCGCCGCGCCGGCAGCCTTCAGGCGGGCCGCGGCGCGGGCGCCGCGGCCCGGCAAAACCGCCGCCGCTCCGCCTGCCGTGCTGCGCCAGGCGGAAACCGTAGGGCGGGGAATCCTCACCTATCGCGCCGCAAACAGGCGCTCCGCCGGTTCCCAGACGGCAACCATGAGCGCGGATCAATTCCAACTGCGCCTCAACCGGGAACAAAGGCCGCAATGGGCGCAGGCGATGGGGCAGGTGCAATGGCGACAACTACTAGGACCACGGGCCCAGCGGTCGGGTTCGGCGGATCAGGTGCAAGCCTGGATCAGCCCCCGAACCGGCCGCGTGCGGCGCATCGTGGAACGCGGCCATGTGCGCCTGCGCGCGCCCGCGGCGGGGACGGCGCGGACGGGGCGGTCCATTCGCGCGGCGGACCAATCCCTGCGCGGCGGCCTCTTGGTGTGGAACGCGGCCAATGGTGTGGCGCGGCTCACGCCGGGCGGCGAGGGCGCGCGGGTGACGGCGAGGTTTCCGGGCGGCCGGCTGACGGCGTCGGAGTTCACGCTGGCGGCGTCGCGCCTGACGGCGGATGGCGGCGTCACCGCCGCGTTGCGGAGCGCAGCGGCGGGTCTAGCCGGCGGGCGCGCCGGGCCTGGACGCGCGGCCGGTAGCCTGCCGGTAACGATCACCGCGCGACGCTTTACCATGCGCCGGGATGGCCAGCGCGGCCGCTTCCGCGGAGGCGTGCGCGTATGGCAGGGAAGCAACGTGATGCGCGCCGCCGAACTCCGTTTCGACCGCCGCGCGGGAACAGTGACCGCCAGCGGCGCGGTGCGCAGCGAGTTCCTTGCGCCCCAGGGCGGCGACTGGGCCTCCGGCGAAGAGCGGCTGGCGGTGGCGCCGGCGTCCGCGCCCTGTCCCGCGCACGGCGCTTGCGGCCCGGCGCCGCGGCGCGCGCCCGCACGGCGCAAGCAGCCGGTGGCGGTGCGCGTCGCGGCCCCGCTGTTCCGGTTCTGGCGGCAGAAGGGGTTAGCCGAATACTCGGGAGGAGTGGATGTAAGTTCGAAGGAAACTCATTTAACATCTGGATATCTTGACATCGTCCTCGGCGCCGCCGGCGGCGGTCTGCGCCCGCGGCGCGTGGTGGCCGGTGGAGGCGTGGAGCTGACCCAGCCGGGCAGGCGCGCACAGGCGCGCCAGGCGGTCTACGAGGCCGCCAGCAGGACCATTACGCTCAGCGGCGGATCCCCCAGCATTTTTGATGCCAGCCTGGGCTTGCTGGCCGGCCACACATTGACTTTCTCTCCTCTGAATGATACGATTCGCGTCGAAAGTGGGCCTCATACCCGCACCTTCGCCGCCTACCGGGTGCACCCGTAAAGGCCGTGGCGACAATCAGTTGCCCTGCCGGCCGTAGCGCGGACCGCACTCCACTCCGGGCCCCATGTCGCAGCTTCGCACCGTCGCCATCGCCAAGGCATATCGCGGCCGCACCGTGGTCAATGGCGTCAGCCTGGAAGTGGACCGGGGCGAAATCGTCGGTCTGCTGGGTCCCAACGGCGCCGGCAAAACGACCACCTTCCACATGATCGTGGGGCTGGTGGCGCCGGATGTGGGCCGCGTGGAATTGGCCGGCCAGGACCTGACCACCACGCCCATGTATCGCCGCGCACGGCTCGGCTTGAGCTATCTGCCGCAAGAAGCGTCTGTATTTCGAAAACTGAGCGTGGAGCAAAACTTGTTAGTGGCGCTGGAGGCATTGTCGCTCTCCGGCGAGCAGCGGCGGCACAAGCTGGAGGCGCTACTGGATCAGTTTGGGCTGGCGCGGGTGCGGCGCAATCCCGGCTACGCGCTCTCCGGCGGCGAGCGGCGCCGCGTCGAGATCGCCCGCGGGCTGGTGGGCGACCCGGCGTTCATGCTGCTCGATGAGCCCTTCTCCGGCATTGATCCGATCGCCGTGCTGGACCTGCAGCGCATCATCTTCGATTTGAAGCGCGCCGGCATCGGCGTGCTGATCACCGACCACAACGTGCGGGAGACGCTGAGCGTCACCGACCGCGCCTACATCATTCATGAGGGCGCGATTTTCCGTACTGGCCGTCCGGACGAGTTGAGCCGGGACGCCGAAGTGCGGCGGGTCTATCTGGGAGAATCGTTTACCCTGGTGTGAGCGAGACCTTGGGGCGTGCGCCGCCCCGCGTTATGTATCAAGGGCCCAAACTCATCCCCAAACCGATGCTCAAGCAGTCCCTGACCCCGGGGCTGGTGCAGATGGTGAGCATCCTGGCGATGAACAAGACGGAACTGGAAGAGGCCATCGCCGAGGAACTGCTCCAGAATCCGCTGCTGGATGAGGCCCAGGAGGACGGCACGGCGCCGCTGGATTTGGGGCAGCTGGAGGAAGGGCTGCACCGCGCCCCGGCCGATGGCGAGCTTTTGGCGGCGGTGCAGGGCGGGGAGCCGGGCGGGGACGGCTTGGCCCCGACCCACAACCACGAGGGGGAACTGGCGGCGCCGCAAGCCGACACGCCGGCGGTGGATCCGTTCGAGGAGATTGACTTCGGCAGCTTCTTCGACGATTACCTGGATCCCGGCTACAGCGGCGGCGAGCGCGAGGAGATCGAGCGGCCGAGCTTTGAAAATTTTCTCAGTTCGCCCACCGGATTGAGCGAGCACCTGCGCTGGCAGCTGGGCGCTTCGCCGGCCAGCGAAGCGGTGCGCGAGGCCGCCGAGGCGGTGATCGGCAATCTGGACGAGGACGGCTATCTGACCGCCGAGGATGACCGCGGGCGGCGTCCGCTGCGGCTGGAGGAACTGGCGGAGACCGAGGAGCTGCCGCTGCCGGCGCTGCGCGAGGCGCTGGCGCTGCTGCATTCCTTCGATCCGCCCGGGGTGGCGGCCCGCGACCTGCGGGAGTGCCTGCTGCTGCAACTGCGGCGGCTGCCGGTGGTGAACCCGCTGTCGCTGGCGCTGGTCAGCGAGCACCTGACGGCGCTGCAAAACCGCCAGTACAAGGAGATCGCCAAGGCCACCGGCGCGCCGCTGGAGGAGGTGATGGCGGCGCTGGAGGCGGTGAAAAAGCTGGACCCCTATCCCGGCCGCCGTTACAACAAGTCGCAGCCCCGGCTGATCGAGCCGGACGTTTATTTCGTCAAGGGCCGGGAGCAGCGCTGCGCGGTTTGTGACCGCGAGGACTGCCCCAACCGCTACCGCGTGGTCACCAACGACGAAGGCCTGCCGCAGCTCCGCCTCAACCGCCACTACCGCGCCATGAAGTGGGACCGGCAGCAGCGCGACGTGGCGAAATACATTCGCGACCGCTACGCCAGCGCGGTGCAGTTCTTGCGCAACTTGGAGCAGCGCAAGCAGACCATCGCCCGCGTCTGCCATTCCATCATCGCCCGGCAGGCTGACTTCCTGGATCTGGGCATGGACCACCTGAAGCCGATGATGATCAAGGAAGTGGCGGAGGAGATCGGCGTCCATCCCTCCACCGTCAGCCGCGCCGTGTCCAACAAATACGCGCACACGCCGCAGGGCGTGCTGGAACTGCGGTTCTTTTTTAGCGAGGCGGTGCAGGGTGCGCGCGGAGCGGAGACGCCGCTGCTAATCCTGAAGCGGCGGGTCAAAAAGCTGATCGAGGCCGAGGACCCCACCCATCCCCTGACCGACGAACAAATCACCAAGCTGCTGCGCGAGCAGGGCATAGACGTCACCCGGCGGACGGTCGCGAAATACCGCGAGGATCTGCGCATTCCCTCCACCCACCAGCGGCGGAAGCGGGATTGAGCCGCGCCGACGCTTATGCCCCGCCTCCCCCGCCGGCGCCCACGCCTCCGGAATATCGAAATCCAGCTCCGGATGCCCGGCGACCATCCGCCCGATCCGCTCCACCGCCGGCGCCGTGATCGCCGTCGCCAAAGGCTTCTCCGAA